>JBASWU010000001.1:0-21746 GCA_049276635.1 Solirubrobacterales bacterium
TTCGTGATTTCGCGGCCGAGGAGCGGTGCCGATCCGGCGCCGGCGGTGTCTGGACCGACGAGCCCGCGCTGCCGGCGGGCGGCGGAGGACTGCCGGCCGGAGCGGTCTCCGTACCGTTGGGGGCACCCGGTCCGGAGTCCCTATCCGAGGCCTCGCCAGAATCCTCGCCGCCGGAGCCGCCCGATCCGGAGCCGGAGCCACTGTTGGCGCCGGTCCCGTTTTGCGAGGCGTTGTACGCATCGCGCCAGGCGAAGTAGTTAGCGTTCAGTCGCGCGACCTGCGAACCGACGGTGGCGCGAACCTGACCGGCGCGCGCACTCGTGATCGTCCCGGCCGCCGCCGCTGCATCTACGTCGGCCAAAACACCCTTGTAGTGCTTGGCGAAGGTGTCCAAACTGCTGTAGACCTGGCGCGGAATCAACCCGGCGAAGCTTGGAGCCGCCATGACGTTGAACGCCGGCGCCACATGCGCGGCGGGGCGATCATCGGCGCCGGCCGGCGAAACGACCGGCGCGAGGGCCAACAGGCTGAGAGCCGCGCACAGCGCGAAGCCTCTGGCCAGGCTCGGCCAAACGGTCACAGGCGATACCCGGCGTAGAAGCAACCGCTAGGCAAGGCCGTTCCCCTGTGAGGCCAGCATGCGACGAACGTAACCGCACCGGCGGTCGGAAACGTCTCGCCGGCGCCGTCGGAACACCCGCACGGCAACTGTTTTTTCGCGGATCTAGAAGCTGTATCTGCGCGACTCGCGCCAGACCCAGAAGACCGCGAACCCACTCGCCGCCATCACTGCGATCCATGGAAGCGCCCAGGCGCCGCCGAGCTCTCGGAACCGATCGATCGCCACAACCGTCCAGACCGCCGTGGCGATCGCCGCATAAAGCACGCCGCGATGGCGGTCCGGCAGCGAGCTGAGCCATGTCGCCCGAGAGCGATAGAGGCGCCAGGCCGCGAAGGCCATCGCCGCGAGAAACGCCGCCTGAAGAGCCGCCGAGATCACCTCGACCGCCTCTCCCCCACCGGGCAGCACGGTGATCGCCAGCGCAATCAGCGCGATCACGCCGATCCCGGCGTACAACCGGCGGCGGTCGGCGTCGGGCCTCACGCGTCGAAGGTCCCGCCTTCGAGGGTGTGAGCGACGTCTTCACATGAATCGATCGCCTGCTCCATCTGCTCGAAGATGTCCTTCCAGCGAATCACGACCATCGGGTCGACCCCGCCCTCGAACAGCGAGGCGATCGCCTCACGCGAGATTCGGTCGCCATCGTTTTCGAGCCGGTGAATCTCGACGATCGGGTCGGCCATCGAGTCTCCGGTTCGTAACGTGGCGACGGCTTTCGTCAACTGCCTGCACGAATCCAGCAGAACCTCGGCGAGCGCGTGCGCCTGCTCCATCGGCGCCTCGATCTTGTAGAGGTTGAACGAGTCCGCGATCTGCTCGGTGTAATCGACGACATCGTCGAGCGTGGTGGCGAGCTTGTGGATCGCCGGGCGCGAGAGCGGCGGACGGTTACCGTCGGCCAGACGGTGGATCAAAGACTGGGTGATACGGTCGCCTTCTTGCTCGCAGAGCAGGATTTCACGGGCGAGATCGGCCTGCTCTGGGTAATCGCCGATCATCTCGACGAGCAGGCCCGCAGCGCGCTCGGCGTTGGCCGCGGCGCGCTCGAAGAGGTCGTAAAAACCCTCGGACGGACGCCGCCCGAGCGCCATCACGATGCGATCGCGCGCACAGGGTCGTTCAGCCCGGCGGCACGCGCCCGGGGCGCCCCCTCGTCGATCGCGTCCGGCGTGCCGAGCGCCGGGTCGCCGGGATGATCGTCGGCCGGAGTTGTCTGCTCGGCGTCGAAGCGGTAGCCGATACCGAAGTGGGTATGGATGTAACGCCATCCGGGTGACGCGGCTTCGAGCTTATGGCGAAGCTTGCGCACGAAGACGTCGACCGAGCGGTCACCACGCGCCATCGCGTAACCCCAAACGCGCTGGTAAATATCCTGGCGCGGTAACACCCGGCCATCGCTGCGAGCGAGCAGCAACAACAGCTCGTATTCACGTTTGGTGAGATCGACCGGGCGCCCGGCCGAAAGCACTTCGTAGCGGTCGAGGCGAAACTCGAGCTCGCCGACGACGAGTGGTCCAGACTGGTTGGCTTCTTCCTGGAGCGTGCGGCGATGACGACGCGTGACCGACTCGACGCGCGCGACGACCTCTTCGGGGTGGCACGGCTTGCCGACCCAGTCGTCGGCGCCGAGGCGCAGCCCGCGAACGCGCTGGGCGACCGAGCTCTGGCCGGAGCAGACGATGAGTCCGACCGAAGGAAGAGCCTCACCGAAGATCTGGATGAACTCCCAGGACGCGTTTCCCAGCAGACCCGGATTGAGCACGACGGCCGCCAGGCGCATCGCGGCCAGCTCCTCGACCGGAGGTGCGGCTCCGAGCACGACGTGCTGCCAGCCGGCCTGGTCGAGCCGTTTGCAGAGAACCGTTACGAATCCCGAGTCGTCGTCAATGATCGCGATCGAACGGGGTGTCTTTTCGGTTCTCACCATGAAGAGGATTGTGAAACATGCGCCGGTCGCGTTGAGTTCGGCCGACTCCGCGCATGGTACCGGTGATTTCGCGAATGTAAACGGCCGTTCACAGCTTTTTTACAACCTCGTCACAGCTTGTTAACTAGCTTGGCCTCGATGACGGGCAAGCTTGCCGCGACGTTACCGATGAAATCCCGAAAGGACCAAAACAAAGTGCCTGCAAATAAATCGTTTAACGCCCCCCTGACGATCATTGTCGCGATTGTCGCCGTACTCGCCCTGGCCGTCGCCGGTTGTGGCGATGACGAGAAGTCTTCGTCGGCCGGCTCCGACCTCAGCGGCAGCATCGCGATCGACGGCTCGAGCACCGTTTACCCGTTCGCCCAGGCTGCGGCCGAAGGTTTCAACGCCGACTCCCCAAATGTGAAGATCACGGTCGGCGAGTCCGGCACCGGCGGCGGGTTCGAGAAATTTTGTGCCGGTGAGACCGAGATCTCCGACGCCTCTCGCCCGATCAAGGACGAGGAAATCGCGATCTGCAAGAAGAACGGCATCGAATATCGCGAGATGCAGGTCGCCAATGACGGCATCGCGGTCGTCACAAATCCGAGTCTCAAGGTCGAGTGCCTGACCACGGACGAGCTCAAGAAGATCTGGAACAAGGGCTCCAAGGTTTCGTCGCTGGCCGACGTCCAGGACGGCGCGCCCGACACGAAGCTCGCGCTGTTTGGCCCCGGCACCGACTCCGGCACCTTCGATTACTTCACCGACGAGATCAACGGCGAAGAGGGCGTCAGCCGCAGCGACTACCAGCCGTCCGAAGATGACAACGTGCTCGTCGAAGGCGTCGCCGGCGATGACGGCGGACTCGGCTACTTCGGGTTTTCTTACTACGAGCAGAACAAGGACAAGCTCAACCTGGTAGCCGTCGACGGCGGCGATGGCTGTGTAGCTCCGAGTTCGGCGACCGTCCAGGATGGCAGCTACAAGCCGCTCGGCCGGCCGATCTTCATGTACGTCTCGGAGGAGGCGCTGGCCAAGCCGCATGTCAAAGCCTTCTTGACCTACGCGTTCGACCAACACACCACGATCGCCGAGACCGCTCAGATGGTCCCGATGAGCGACGAGCAGGCGGCCAAGTCCAAGGAGATCATCGAGGCTGCCGCGTAAGCGGCGCATCGACCGGCCCTCACGGCAATATTGAGTTGAGTTTGGGTCGGCGCTGATGGAACAGTTCACCGCATCTACGACAGCGAAGACGGCCGCTCCGGCGGCCGTCTTCGCACGTACCCGCCCGCGCTACGGCGAACTGCTGATCCGAGCGGCGCTTGTGGCGGCGGCGCTATTGACGGTCGTGACGACGATCGGAATCGTGCTCGCGCTCGCGACCGAGACGCTCTCGTTTTTCGGTGAGATCTCGATCAGCGAGTTCCTCTTCGGGTCGCACTGGTCTCCACTGTTTAATCCCCCCAGCTACGGCGTTTTGCCGCTCGTCGCCGGTACGCTGCAGATCACCCTGATCGGGCTCGTCGTCGCGATTCCACTCGGAATCGGCTCGGCGATTTATCTCGGCGAGTACGCCCACCAGCGCACGCGCAAGATCGTCAAGCCGATTCTCGAGATCCTCGCCGGCGTTCCGACGATCGTTTTCGGCTTCTTCGCACTAACGGTGGTCACCCCGTTTCTACAGAACGTCGGATTCGATATCGGCGTTTTCAACGCGCTGTCGGCGGGACTGGTCGTCGGAATCCTCGTGGTCCCGACGATCGCCTCGGTTTCCGAGGACGCGCTCGCGGCGGTCCCGCAGGGGCTTCGCGAGGCCTCATACGGACTCGGCGCGACCAAGTTCCAGACCTCGACCCGCGTAATGGTTCCCGCGGCTCTTTCGGGGATCATCGCCAGCGTGGTGCTCGGAGCGTCGCGCGCGATCGGCGAGACTATGGTCGTCCTGCTCGCCTCGGGCGCCCAGCCGAATCTGACCTGGAATGTGACCGAGCCGATCCAGACGATGGCCGCGTTCATCGCCGCCACCGGCAAGGGCGACATCCCGACCGGCACGATCGACTACAAGACGATCTTCGCCGTCGGAGCCCTTTTGTTCGTTATGACCTTCACGCTGAACATGTTCAGCAACGCGATGGTTCACCGCTTCAGAGAGGAATACGAGTGAGCCCCGACATGCACATCGACCCGAAGCGCGTCCAAGTGCCGGCGGCCGCGGCGGCCGGCGCGGTCACGGCCTCCTTCGAGGGCTTCTCGGCCGACGACCGAATCCCGTCGGCGTCCCGGCGCGACGCGATCCGCGAGCGGCTGTTCAAGTTCTCGCTGATCGCGTGCATCGTGATCGCGATGACGGTACTGGCGGTCCTGCTGGTCGAAATCGTCAAGGACGGAGCCGGCGCCGTCGACGTCAGTTTTCTGACCAACTTCCCTTCCGCGTTCCCGCAGAAGGCCGGCATCCAGTCGGCGATCATGGGAACGCTCTGGCTGGCGGCTATCTGCACGCTGTTCGTCCTTCCGACCGGCGTCGCCGCGGCGATCTTCCTCGAGGAGTACGCGGATCGCAGACGCTGGTACAACCGCGTCATCGAGACCAACATCCAGAACCTCGCCTCGGTTCCGTCGATCGTCTACGGGATCCTCGGGCTGGCATTTTTAGTGCGCGGCCCGCTCGATCTCGGGCGCAGCGTGCTTGCCGGCGGCCTCACGCTCGGGCTACTAGTTCTGCCGGTCGTCGTGATCGCGTCGCGCGAGGCGATTCGCGCCGTGCCGCCGAGCATCCGCGAAGGCGCGATGGCCCTGGGCGCGACCAAATGGCAGGCGATCTGGTACCAGGTTCTGCCCTCGGCGATCCCGGGAATCTCAACCGGCTCGATCCTCGCGCTGAGCCGCGCGATCGGCGAGACCGCGCCGCTGATCATGGTCGGCGCGGCGACCTACGTCGCCTTCAACCCCGATGGTCTCGGATCCAGCTTTACGGCGCTGCCACTACAGATATTCAGCTGGCTGTCGAACCCGCACGACGAGTTCAAAGTACTCGCGGCCGGGGCGATCATCGTGCTGATGGCGATCCTGCTGGCCTTCAACTCGATCGCGATCTTCATCCGCAACCGTTACGAACGCAAGTGGTGATGACACGGTGATGAACGTATCGCCGAATACCTGTTTAATCTCGGCAGGCGACAACAAGGAGTAGACATGGCCTGGAAAGTGAAAGACGACCAGTCCGCCGCCGGAACGACGACCAGCGCGGCCACACAAACGGAGAACATGACTGAAATCGCCCCCCAACCCACTGCAGAAGCTCGCCAAAGCACGCCGCGGGAGTCTCAGAGCATCTTCGACATCGAAAACGTGAGCGTGCTCTACAGCGGGAACCTCGCCGTCAAGGATGTCAGCTTCGGCGTGCCGACAAACCAGATCACGGCGCTGATCGGCGCGTCCGGATGCGGCAAGAGCACGCTGCTGCGCTGCCTCAATCGCATGAACGACCTGATCCCGGGCGCGCGCGTCGAGGGCAGCATCTTGTACAAGGGCCAAGATCTCTACGACTCGCGCGTCGATCCGGTCCAGGTTCGCAAGCGCATCGGCATGGTCTTCCAGAAACCCAACCCCTTTCCCAAGTCGATCTTCGAAAACGTCGCCTTCGGCCCGAAGGTGCTGGGGATGAAAGAGGACATGAACCTGCTCGTCGAGAACGCCCTGCGTCGCGCGTCGCTGTGGGACGAAGTCAAAGACCGACTCAAGGACAGCGCGCTCGGCATCAGCGGCGGCCAGCAGCAGCGCCTCTGCATCGCCCGCGCGATCGCCACCGAACCCGACGTGATCCTGATGGACGAGCCGTGCTCGGCGCTCGACCCGATCTCCACGGCCCGGATCGAGGACCTGATGAACGAACTCAAGGCCCACTACACGATCGTGATCGTGACCCACAACATGCAGCAGGCCGCGCGCGTCAGCGACAAGACCGCTTACTTCACCGTCGAAGTCGGCGAGAGCGACAAGCGCTACGGCCGTCTGGTCGAGTTCGACGAGACCGAAAAGATCTTTACCAACCCGTCAGACCAGCGAACCGAAGACTACGTCACCGGAAAGGTCGGCTGACGCGGTGTCGGTCGATCACCACCGCGTCGTGTTTCACAGGGAACTCGCAACGCTCGAGCGGTCGGTCCTTTCGATGTTCGATCTCGTCGTCGAGATGTCCGACCGCGCCGTCGAGGCCGTGCTCAACCAGGACATCGAGCTGGCTCGCATGGTGATCGAATCCGACGACCGCGTCGATGGGCGGTATCTCGACGTAAACCAGGGCCTGCTGAACCTGATCGCGCTGCAGGCTCCGGTCGCCTCCGATCTCCGCCTGATCGCCGCCCTGCTCCACACAAACGTGCACGTCGAGCGAATGGGCGACCTCGCGGTCAACATCTCAAAGATGGTGCCGCTGGCCGGTGAGGAGCCACCGGTCGACGCCGAGATTCTCGATCTCGTCGAGATGATGGGTCAACAGGTCCACAGTCAGATCGAGCAGGCGAAGATGGCGCTGGCGAACCGCGACCCGGGTCTCGCCGAGCATCTCGTGATCGAGGACGACATCATCGACGACCTCAACAAGCGATGCTTCCGCCGCGCGATCGCCGTCGGCACCGACGAGGACCGGCGCGAGTGGGCGATCTTCATGGTCCTGATCGCCCGCCACCTCGAACGGATCGGCGACAACACCGTCGACATCGGCGAGCAGACGGCGTTTGTCGTCACCGGGCAGTTCCGCGAGTTCACCGACGCCTCGCTCGGCGTCGGCAAGAACTCGCCGCACCACAACCTCTAATCGTCGGCGCGGACTCCCGCGCGTCGCGCGAGCGGCGGCTCGAGGCCGCCGCTCAGGCGATCGCGCCGGACGCCGCCAGCGCTAGCACCAGCACACCGACGGCCACGCGGTAAACCACGAAGATCCCGGTCGAGTGGCTTCCCAGCCAGCGGAGCAGGAAGGCGATCGACGCGTAGCCGACGATAAACGCGGCGATCGTCGCGACGATCACGTCGCCGACGCCGGCAGTCGGGGAACCGCCGAAGGCGTCCTTGAGCTCGTACAGCCCGCTGAGGACGACCGCCGGCACCGAAAGCAGGAACGAGAATCGCGCGGCCTCGGCGCGCTTGAGGCCGAGCGCGAGGCCCGCTGTCAGCGTCGCGCCCGAACGGGAGACGCCGGGCACCAGCGCCAGCGCCTGCGCAAAACCGACGATCGCGACGTCTTTGGCCTTGATCTCGTCCATCCCGCGCCGGTGCTTTGCAAGCCTGTCGGCGAGGCCGAGCAGCAGACCCAAGACGATCAGGGCGCCGCCGATCAGGTAGAGGTTGCGCGCCTCGTTCTCGATCTGGTTGCTAAAGACGAGTCCGAAAAAAACGATCGGCAGCGTGCCGAGCGTCAGATACCAGCCGAGGCGCACGTTTACGCGATCGCGCGGCTCGCCGATCCGCAGCACGCTCGACGACCAGTCGCGCGCGACCGCCCAGAGCTCATGGCGGAAGTAGATCAGCACCGCCGCCATCGTCCCGGCCTGGATAACGGCGGTGAAGGCGGCGCCGGGATCCGCCCAGCCCATGACGGCGGGAACGATGCGCAAGTGCCCGCTGCTGCTGATCGGCAGGAACTCGGTGAGGCCCTGCACGACACCGAGCACTATCGCTTCGATTAACGACATCAGCGGACGAGGCTATCGCGCGACGGACCGGTCGCTCCCATGTATAGTTTCAGCCACATGCGTTCGGTCCTGACGACTATTTTTCTCGCGTTCGCGCTCCACCTGACGCTTGCCGCCACGGCGTTCGCCGGTGACAACGGCCAGGGCTGGTACGGCGAGGCCGACGACAAGATCGTCACCTTCTTCGGCCTCGGCCTCGTGCTCCTCTTCCCGCTTGTCGCCCTGATCGGCAGTTTCATCCAGGGCCGTCTCGAGCGCCGCGCCGAAGAGCGCAAAGAGGCGATCTTCAAGTCGAGCCGGTAGACCCTCGCGGGCGCGGTCGCGCGAATGCGCTGCGCGTGCATCGACATCGGCTCGAACACTACTGCGCTGCTGGTAGCTGACGTCAACGGCACGAGCGTCGCTCCGATCGGAGTCCGTCGCGCCTTCACGATGATCGGAGCCTCGCTGCGCGACGACTTGATCTCGCCGGAGAAGATGCTCGAGGTCCAAGATGCCGTGACGACGTTTGTCCAGCAGGCGCGCGAGATGAACGCCGACTCGATCCGGATCGTCGCCACACACGGCGTCCGGGAGGCCGTAAACGGCGGACTGCTCGCACGGATGGTCGAGGGCCGCGCCGGACTCCCGGTTCAGATCCTGACCGGCGACGAAGAGGCTCGCCACTCCTTCGCGGGAGCATCGGGCGGAGCGCCGCCGACCGGTCGCGTCACCTGCGTGATCGACGCCGGCGGCGGGTCGACGGAAATCACGTGGAGCGAGCCCGGCGGCGAACTGCGGACGAGTTCCTTCGAGATCGGCTCGTCGTCGGTGCTCGAGGCCTTTCTAACCTCCGATCCGCCGCTCGAATCCGAGATCGACGCGGCACGCGCGCGCGCCCGAGCGATCTTCTCCGACTTCGCGGTGCCCGCCGACTGCCGGGGGGCGCTGGTCGTCGGCGGAGGGGCCACGACGGCGCGAGAGATCGTCGGCGGGCTGATCGATTCGGCCGCCGTCGACCGCGTCCTGGCGGTCGTCACCTCAGTGAGCTCGACGACACTGGCCGAGCGCTTCAAGATCGAGTGGCAGCGCGCGCGTCTGCTGCCGGCGGGGCTGATCGTCCTCGCCGCGGTGTCCGATCGCATCGGGCTGCCGCTAGAGGTCGGGCGTGGCGGCCTCCGCGAAGGAGTCGTGATCGCGATGGCGCTCGAGGCCGGGAGCCCGGAGGGACTGCCGCTCTGATCTTCCGGCCGGCGTACCCCGGATCGCGCGCGTCGATCCGATGGTGACTAAATTCGAAACTCGGGCAGCAGCCGACGCTCGGTTTCGCCTTCGATGAAGGCGGTCACCTCGATGAAGTCCTCGATCCCCGAGCCGCTGAGCTTCTGCGCGAGCAACTCGTCGACCTGAAAGATCCCCGAGGAGTTGTTCATTTCGATGTCGATGCGCACCGGCTTTTCGTTGCCGGGCAAGATGCTCACCTGATCGATCGCAGCTGCCGACAAGGCGTGAATGTTGGTTTGGCCGGCCTCGAACGGCACGCGTGAGCGGCCCTTGGCCATGTCCAGAGCGTCGGCGACGCGAACGATGCCGGCCTCGACCGTAAACGGCTTGCCGTTCTTGCGATGGCCGATTATCGCGTGCATGACCTCGGCCGCGACCACCGAGCGTTCCGGCTCTTCGTAGATCCCGTCCAGCAGCAGCCCGATCTTGTCGGCGGTCAGGAACAGGCTGTAGGCCTCATGGTCGGTGCGGTGAATGCTCATGCCGACGCAGTGCAGCATCGCACCGGCCGCGACGACGACTTCGGCGTCTCGATCGGTCATCCCGAAATCGGCGACCATCGAGGGTTTGACTCCGCGCTTGACCAGCAGGCGCGTCAGGCGCAGCGCGATGTTGACGACGACCTGGATGTGAACCCAAGAGTGATCTGACATCCCGAGACGCCGCGTGGCGTTGACGGCGGCGACGTGCCACCAGGCCTTAAGCTGCGCGTCGGCGTTGGCGTTTTGAAACAGACGCTCGAGCTTGCGGTTGCCGCGAGTCGGCGCGTGGATGCGAATCTCGGCGATCGCTTGGCTGGGCGGCAGCGGATCGATCGGCTGAGGCGCCGGCGCTTCGATGCTGCCGTCGGCGGCGACCTCGCCGCGCTCGGGCGGCCCGTCGGCGGCGGGGCGTTCGTCGTACTCGGTCATCCGGCCAACCCTATCGCGGGTCGCAGGCGGGAGTGCGAGTCTCTCGCAGGTCGTTTGCGGCGCTGCGTCACGGGCGCTTCGAGGCCGGTCTCGTGTTCGACCGGGAAGCCGTTAGATCGGGATGCCGGCGGGCGGGCGGCGGTCCGGAGTCAAGCGTTCGCCGGAACGCGGAAGACTTCGGGTACGGAGCCGCTGATTTCGATCTCCTGACGAGCCGCCTCGGTCCGTTGATAGTGATCACGCAGCAGACAGTGGATATGCACATCCTGCGGATCGCCGTGATGGCGATGCCAGCTCAGCAGCGTGCCCTCGGAATGAAAGCCGATTCGCTCGAGCGCCGCCTTGGAGCGGCCGTTGCGGACGTGGCTGTAAGCGCTGATCCGCTCGAGACCAAGCCGGCCGAACCCGAGCGACAGCACAAGTGCTTTCGACGCGAAATTTATTCCCGTACCCCAGTACTTGTGGCCCAGCCACGATCCGACGACCGCGCGACGATCGCGCAGTGAGAATTCGGTCAGGCCGGTTACGCCAACGATCAGATCGGTCGCGCGCTCGACGATCACGAACTCCAGAAGCTGGCCGGACTCACGCTTGGCGCGCAGATCCTCGATGTAGGCGCGCGGCTGCTCGATCGACGTGTATGGACCCCAAGAGAAAAAACGCGTGACCGCCGGGTCGGCGCCGAGTTCAAACAGCTGACGCGCGTCGTCGCCGGTCGCGTAGCGCAGCATATATCGCGGTCCGATCACCTGCAGGTCGTCGGCCGCGGCGGCCATCGTCACGCCCTGCTCCGGCACGACGACCGGCGCCGATCCCGAGGAGCCGTTGACTGATTCGCTGACCGTCATCGCCACGATCCTACCGGCAGGCGAAGGATCGTGTCTGCGCACCCGTATCCTGGAGACGGTGCTTGCGCTGCTCTACGACATCCACGGCAACCGCGACGCGCTCGACGCGGCACTGGCCGATGCCGCCGACGCCGGCGCGACCGGATATCTGCTCGGCGGGGACTACTGCCTGATGGGCGCCCGGCCGGCCGCAGTCCTCGAGCGGCTGCGCGAGCTGCCGGCCGCGACGATCTGGCTGCGCGGCAACACCGAACGCTGGGTCGCCCACCCCGACGCCGACGACATTCCCAGCCCCGCGCTGCGCGACGCCTGCATATTCGTGCGCGAATCGCTCGGACACGCCGACACGCCCGAACTGGCCGCGCTGCCGGACACGCTCGCCGGGGTACCGGCACCGGGCGCGGAGTCGATCGTCTTCTGCCACGCCTCGCCGGGGTCGGACATGATCGGATTCTCCGACGCACCGGCCGGATCCGACGGCGCGGCGGCCGACAGCGGATTCGAAGTCAACACGATCGTCTGCGGGCACACCCACGTTCAGTTTCGCCGCGAAGTCGGCGTCGTCGAGGTCGTCAATCCCGGGAGCGTCGGCCTGCCCTTTGACGGCGACCGGCGAGCCGCCTACGGGTTACTCGGCGCGGACGGGTCGATCGAGTTGCGACGCGTCGCGTACGACGTCGGAGCCGCGATCCGCCGTTACGACGGGCTGCCGGGGGACTGGGTGAAAATCGCCAAGCGCCGTCTGCGCGAGGCGCGTGCCTAGACCAGTCGCAACGTGCCGCCGTGGCGGCGCAGCCAGTCTCGCTGCTGTTGCCAGCCGGGCACGCGCCGATCGAGCAGCGCCCAGAAGCGCGGCGAGTGGTCGCGAACCTCGATGTGCGCCGCCTCGTGCTCGACGACGTAGTCGAGCACCACGCTCGGCGCGAGCAGCAGCCGCCAGTTGAAGCTCAGCGTCCCGCTGGTCGAACAGCTGCCCCAGCGCGTGCGCTGGTCGCGGATCGCCAGTCGCCGGTAAGAGGTCCCGTTGCGCGCGACGACGACGTCGAGACGCCGGGTGATCTCCTCGCGGGCGCGGCGGCGGTACCAGCGCTCCAGCAGCGCGGCGATGCTCGCGGGCGAGTGGTCGGCGCTGCGCACGCACAACTCACCGGCGGCGCCCGCCCGGCGGACGCGCTCGCCGCCGCCATCGCCGCCGAGCAGCCGCAACGTCATCTCATCATCGAGATAGGGGATCGCCGAGCCGTCGCAAAGCGCGCGAGCGGCGACCACCGCGGCCTCGGCGTCGAGCTTCGCCACGCTGCGCTCGATCCAGCCGCTGCGCTCGGCGACGAACTCGTGCGCCAGCCGCTCGGCCGCCCGCCGCGGCAGGACCACGACGACGCCATCCCGCGAGACCGTGATCCGCACGTTGCGCGCACGATCCGACCGCCGGATTTCGTAGTCAAACGACGGCTCCGCCAGCTGCGGGTCCCGCGGCCGCCGGGGTCGACCCGGCAACGGTACGGCGGGTACGACGGCAAGCGGTACGACCAACGGACCTACTCCCACTCGATCGTGGCCGGCGGCTTCGAGGAGATGTCGAGCGTCACGCGGTTGACGCCGCGCAACTCGTTGATCAAACGGCCGGAGACCGTTTCGAGCAGGTCGTAGGGCAGTCGTGCCCAATCGGCGGTCATCGCGTCGTCGCTGGTGACGGCGCGGATCACGATCGGGTAGGCGTAGGAACGCTCGTCACCCTGCACTCCGACCGATCGCACCACCGGCAGCACGCAAAACGACTGCCAGAGCTCGCGATAGAGGCCGGCCTTGCGGATCTCGTCCTGAAGGATCGAGTCGGCCTCTCGCACGATTTCGAGCCGTTCACGGTTGACCTCGCCACCGACGATGCGGATCGCCAGACCCGGCCCGGGAAACGGCTGTCGCCAGACCAGCCGCTCGGGCATCCCGAGTTCGGCGCCGACGGCGCGAACTTCGTCCTTAAACAGCCAGCGAAGCGGCTCGACGAGGTCGAAATCCATCTCGTCGGGCAGGCCGCCAACGTTGTGGTGCGACTTGATCACGGCGGCGCCATGCCCCGCCCCACTCTCGATCACGTCGCTGTAGAGCGTGCCCTGCACGAGAAACTTGGCGTCGAGCTTCGACGCCTCGGCCTCAAAGGTGCGAATGAACTGATCGCCGATCGTCTTGCGTTTTTCTTCGGGATCGGTGACTCCCTCGAGCCGGCGCAGGAAGACGTCTTCGGCGTCTACGTGAATCAGCGGCACCTTGAAGTTGTCCTGGAAGACGGCGACCACCTGCTGGGCCTCGTTCTTGCGCATCATGCCGTGGTCGACGAACACGCACGTCAACTGGTCGCCGACCGCCCGGTGGACCAGCAGCGCCGCAACCGAACTGTCGACGCCGCCGGAGAGTCCGCAGATGACCTTGCCGTCGCCGACCTGGGCGCGGATCTTGGCGATCTGCTCGTCGATCACCGACGCGGGGGTCCAGCGACCGTCCGCCCCGCATACGTCGTAGAGGAACCGCTTGAGGACGTCGGTGCCGTAAGGCGTGTGGACGACCTCGGGGTGAAACTGAATGCCGTAAAGACCCTTTTCGACGTTTTCGAACGCCGCAACCGGCGACTCGTCGGAGGACGCGAGCGCCGTGAATCCCGGAGGCGCCTCGTAGACCGTGTCGCGATGACTCATCCAGCACTGCTGTACCGCCGGCAGGTCACGCAGCAATGAGCCGTTGTCGCGCACCTGCAGGTTCGATCGGCCGAACTCGCCGACCGGCGCCTGTTCGACCCGGCCGCCGAGATGGCGCGCCATCGCCTGCATTCCGTAGCAAATGCCGAGCACCGGGATCCCGAGCTCGAGCAGTTCCGGGCGAACGGCCGGCGCGTCGTCGGCGTACACCGAGGCCGGCCCCCCCGAGAGGATGATCCCGTTGGGCTTGCGTTCACGCAGCGACTCGAGCGGGATGTCGTGCGGCAGCAGTTCGGAGTACACGCCGCACTCGCGCACGCGGCGTGCGATCAGGTTGCTGTACTGGCCGCCGAAATCCAGGACCAGAACCTCCTGCGCGGTCAGGGCGGAATCCGCCGCCGCGCCCCCGGCGACGCCGAGCTCGACAGCCGCGTCGCCCACCGGAGCGTCGGCCGCGTTACTCACGAGGCCGGGCCCGTTGGTCCCCGGTCGCGAGCGCGAGTGCGATTCCGATAGCCGCGTCGCTCACGAAGCTCGGCCCCTTCGCGCCTAGGACTGATCGACGCCGGCGGCGACCGCCGCACGGCCGTTGGAACCCATCCCTACCGACTGCGAGCGCTGCAGCTGCTTGCCCTCGGTCTGCAGTGACGGCGCGACCATCACCTCGGCGCGGTGAAACTCGGGGATGTCGGCGTATCCGGTGGTCGCCATCGAGGTTCGCAGTCCACCCATCAGATTGAACGTGCCGTCATTTTCATTGGCCGGGCCCATCAGAATCTGCTCGAGCGAGCCGTTCTGCTCGGTGCGCACCCGCGCGCCGCGCGGCAGCGTCGGATGGAAGGTCGCCATGCCCCAGTGAAAGCCGTTTCCGGGCGCCTCGTAGGCGCGGGCGAGCGGCGATCCGATCATCACGGCGTCGGCGCCGCAGGCGATCGCCTTGGAGACGTCGCCGCCGTTGCGCATACCGCCGTCGGCGATCACGTTGACGTACTCGCCGGTCTCGAGCATGTGCTGGCTGCGCGCGGCCTGAACATCGGCGATCGCGGTGGCCTGCGGAACGCCGACGCCGAGAACGCCGCGCGTGGTGCAGGCGGCGCCGGGGCCCACGCCGACGAGCACGCCGACGCAGCCGGTGCGCATCAGGTGCAGCCCGGTCGAGTAGGAGGCGCAGCCGCCGAGTACGCATGGGACCGGCACCTCCTGGATGAATTCCTTGAGGTTCAGCGGCTCGACGGTCGTCGAGACGTGCTCGGCCGAGATGACCGTGCCCTGGATCACGAGGATGTCGAGGCCGGCCTCGAGCGCAATCTCGTAGTACTCGGTGACGCGCTGTGGCGTCAGCGAAGCCGCGGTCACGACGCCCTGCTCCTTGATCTCACGAATACGCCGGGCGATCAGTTCCGGCTTGATCGGCTCTTGGTAGATCTTCTGCATTTCGGCGGTGGCGAGCTCCGGCGGGTAACCGGCGATTTTTTCGAGCTGCTCCTCGGCGTCGGCGTAACGCGTGAAGATGCCCTCGAGATTGAGCACGGCGAGACCGCCGAGGCCGCCGATGATGCCGGCGGTCTTCGGCGAAACGACGCCGTCCATCGCCGAGGCCAGAAGCGGTAGCTCGAAGCGGTACGGGCCGAGAGTCCAGGAAATGTCTACGTCGTCGGGATCGCGTGTGCGGCGCGACGGAACGATCGCGATGTCGTCGAAGCCGTACGCTCGGCGACCCTTCTTGCCACGGCCGATCTCTACTTCCATAATTAAGTAACTCTTCCTGCGACGACGGGTGGGTGGAAACGGCCGCTGGCGGCCGACTGGCTCCTACGGTATCAGCGGTTCTGACGGCCGAAACCGGTCATCGAGCCACTCTGGCGAAAGCCCTGCAAAGCGGCGTGATCCCAAGCCAATACCGGCGACGGCGGCCGCGACGGCGACGGCCGGACCGGTTAACTCACGAGCGGATGCCTGAGCGCGGTGATCTCGACTTTGTCGACGAGCTGTTCGACCGCCTCGCGATCGAGCGTGCCGGCGCCGAAGTGCTGCGTCGACTCGGCGCCGCAGGCGACCGCATATCGGATCGCGGCCTCGTGGTCGAGTCCGATGTAACCGGCGGTGACCAGGCCGGCGAGCAGAGCGTCCCCGGAACCGACCGACGTGACCGGATCCATCGGCGGCGCGGTCACGTGCTGTGTGACGTCGGGATCGGAGTCGAATACAACCCAACAGCCGGACTCGGTGGTCACGACCGCGTCACGCGCACCCAAGCCGCGTAGTTCGCGCGGCGCCGACGCAAGATCCTCTTCGTCGACGAACTCGCGGCCGATCAAACCCTCGGCCTCGACGACGTTCGGCGTGACGAGATCCGGCTCTGCCTTCAGCGCCTGGCTCATCACCTCGCCCTCGGAGTCGATCACGGTCAGCACGCCGGACTTACGGAGATCGGTGACCAGCTCGGCGTAGAATTCGATCGGGATGCCGCGCGGTATCGAGCCCGCGATCACGCAGACGTCGGCGCCGGGCGCGAGGTAAAGCAGCTTCTCCCGGAACAACTCGATCTCGGCCTCAGTCACCCGCGGACCATGTTCGTTGATCTCGGTCTGCTCGCCGTTGGTCGGATCTATCACCACCGTCGAGGTTCGCGATTCCTCGCCGATCCGCACGAAGTCATTGAGTACCGACTCGCCGGTGAGGTACTCGATGATCCGGGTTCCGGTGACGCCACCGGCGAACCCGGTCGCGATCACGGGCTGGCCGAGGCACTTGAGCGCGCGCGCGACATTGATGCCCTTGCCGCCGGCCGCCGCGTGCTTCTCGACGGCGCGGTGGCGTTCTCGCAGACGGAAATGGGGCACGGCGAGGGTGTTGTCGATCGCTGCGTTGAGTGTGACCGTGATGATCATTCGCTACGAGATATCGGCAGACTTCGCCGCCGGTTCGGTGCCGGCCGGACAATCGTTCAAGCTCCCCGTTCCCCTCCAGCTACGGCCGCCTAAGAGCCGCCGGCGGCCGCGGGGACCGGGACAGCCGGTCGGCGGACCCCGACGGCGCCGTCGCGCGGCGTCGCAGGATAAGCACTCCAATAATAAACACGATCGCCAGCAACAGGATCAATGGCATCAGCCGACCGACCGTGTCGAGCAATACGGCCTGGATCGGCGGCTCCGGAATCGCCTCGCGCACGACCACCGCGGTCTCGGCAACCTCGCGGCCGTTCCGCGTGACCCTCGCCGTTCCGATACGCGCGCCCGCGGCGATCGGGCCGGCGAGTTTTTCCGCGGCCGTCATGGTGACCGAGTATCGCTCGCCGTCGCGCAGGGCAAAGCCGATGTCGCGCCGCGGGTATACGGCGGCCGTCGCGTCTTGCAGGTCGATCGGCAGCCTGGCCAGCGCGCGACGACGGCTGACCGGGAGATAATTCTTGAAGAACCCGCGCCCGAAGCGCAGTATTTTCAGCGAATCGCGGTTACGAGCGGCAACGCTCGGTTCGCCCATCACGACGGAGATCACGCGGGCGTCGCCCTTCGTCGCCGAGCCCACGAGCAGATAGCCGGCGCGAACCGTGTGCCCGGTCTTGACTCCGTCGACGTACGCGTAGCGGCCGACCAGATCATTGCGGTTCCTGATCCGGCGGACCTTCGACCCGGACCGCAGAGTCGCCTGCTTGAGCCCCACGACACCGGAGAAGCGCGGCTCGCGCATCGCGACCTTCGTCAGTGCGGCGAGATCCGAGGCGGTCGAAACCGTGCGCGGTGAGTCGAGGCCGATCGGGTTGCCGAAGTTCGTGCCGGGCATACCGATCTGGCGAGCACGGCGGTTCATCGCCGCGACGAATTTCGCGCGCGAACCCGCCGTCCGGACCGCGAGTGTGTCGGCGGCGTCGTTGGCGCTCTCCAGCAGCAGCGCCGCGATCAGGTCTTTCGCGGTCATGAGCTCCCCGGCGCGCAGGCCGAGCCGGGATTCACCCGGCGTGGCGCGGTAGGTGGTCGCCGCCATCTGCTCGTCGGGCGACGTCCGCGAAATCGCGACCAGCGCGGTCATGATCTTGGTCGTGCTGGCGATCAGGCGTTTTTCGTCGGGGCGGATCGACCACAACGCTCGGCCGGTTGCGGCGTCGGTCACGGTCGCGGAGCGCGCGGTGACACCCGTCGGCATCGCCGGCGTCCGGACCACGGCGGTCCCGCCGGAAAGTGTGCGGGTGACCATTTCGGCGGCGGTCGCCTGACCGGCGATCGCGAACGTGGCGACCGTCGCCAGCGCCGCGGCCACCGCCTGCCGCCGGCATCCGGTCATTTCAGTTTTAGTTTTTGGCCGGGCTGCAGCGCGCGCGGATCGACCTCGGGGTTCAACTCGGCCAGCGCATCGACCTCGACGCCGGTGTCCTCGGCGATAGCCGCGAAGCTGTCGCCGGGCTTGACGCGATAGGTGGACTTGGCCGGCCCGGTCGAACCGGAATCGGTGACGTCGCCGGCCGACGAGTCCGACGATCTGCCGGAATCGCCGCCGCCGCGGTCGGACCGCGACGACGAGCGCTCGGACGAGCCGGAAGTTTTTCCTGAATCGCTCGTCCCATCCGCGGAGAGAACCATAAACACCGCCACCAACCCGACGATCAGCGCCAGCAGCGCGAACAGTCTGGCCGACGAATTCGATCCGCGCGACGTGCGCGACGGCCTGTCCGGCGAGCGCGTCGCCGAACGCCGACCGGTGACGCGTTCGCCCGCGGTGCGGACGTCGGCGGCGCGCGCGCCTGAGGATTGCTTGCGAGCATCCTGAGCGCTGGATTTGACGGTTCGATCGGTCATGCCCGGCGATCATAACGGCGCGGCCCGTACCATCGGCTGTCAGCGCAAGCCCGGTGTCGCGCACCCCCACTGACCGGCGGCGAAACAGATTTCGCGAATCGGACGACAACCCGCGCAGCTCCGATCATTCAGCGCGACGGCCGGCCGTACCGTCGTGCGTCGAGCTCGGCCTGCCGAAGCGAGACGGCGATGTCGTGCCGCCGGCCGCCGCCGATCACTTCGCATTCGAGCAGCGACCGAAGCTCGATCAGTACGAGTGCGTCGAGCGCCGCGTAACGCAGCTGTGCCTCGGAAAGGCGCGGCGCCGACCAATCGCTGAGTCGTTCGGCCTTGGAGAGCGGAAATTCGAGCAGCTGCTCGCAGACGGCCGCCAGCGAGCTCCCGCCAGGCGCGATTAGACCGGTGCGTAGCGCACGGTTGCGCACATGCACCCAGCGCGTGTCGAACATCGGCAGCAGCGTGAATCCGGCGTGATGACCGAGCCAGCTCTGTTCGAACTGAGCATTGTGGGCGGTCCACAGCGTCTCCGGACGCGCGGCATGGCCGCGAATCTTCGCCCACGGATCGAAGGCGAACGCGTCGAGCACCGCGCAACGATTGCCGGCCGCGATCTGAACCAGTCGAATCCGGCCGTCGGCCGGACGCAGCGACGTCGTCTCGATGTCGATCGCAAAGACCGCGCCGCCGTGAAGCCGCGATGACGCGGCGGCCTCGCCGACCCAGGCGAGCGCGCCGGTAGCGGCAGCATCTTCGGTCACGTAGCGAAACTGGGCGGCGTTGCCGCAGACCTCTACATCCGTCGCGGTAACGGCCGGGACTGGCGTGGCGGTAACGGTCGCGGGCTCCAACGCTTACTCCACCACAGAGGTTGACGCGCCGCGCGGTCGGCTTCGGCGAACGGGTTCGGGTCGCGGTGCGCGCCGAGATCAACCGGCGGAGACAGACCAAAGCGACCGGCGCATTTGGGCCGCGGCGGTGGCGGCTGCCGACGCCGGATTCGCGCCGGACCCATCGGCCGCGTTGACCAGCGCGCGCGACACGGTAACCAGCGCCGATCCGCGAACCGCGGTGAATGCCGGAGCAAGATCCTCGATCCTGCCGCCCTGCGCTCCGACGCCGGGGATCAGCAAGACGGCCCTCGGCATAATCTCGCGGAGTCGTCGGATATTCCGCGGCGCCGTCGCACCGACGACCGCGCCGAGCGACGACAGGCCGCTCAAACCGACAAAGCGCTCGCCGAGTTGCGCCACGAGCTCGGCGATCCGGTCGCTGACGGTACCGCCGCCGGTGACCTCGAGGTCTTCGATGTCGGCGGCACCCGAGTTTGAAGTCCGCGTCAGCGCGAACACGCCGCCGCCCGACCGCCACGCGCTCTCGGCGAGCGGCTCGATCGAGTCGGCGCCCATCAGTGGATTGACGGTCGTCGCGTCGACACCGAGTCCGGGGACATCGCCCCACGGAGTCGGTGTCGACCCGAACAACGCCTGGCCGTAGGCGGCCGCGGTCACCGGGACGTCGCCACGCTTGCCGTCGGCGATCACGATCAGTTCGTGGTCGTGCGCGGCCGAGATCACGTCGGAGAGCGCCCGCCAGCCGGGTGCCCCGAGCCGTTCAAAACAGGCCATCTGAAGCTTGACGCCGACGCAGTGCACGCCGACGGCCTCGATCACGGCCCGGCAGTGTGCAGTGACTGCGACCGCCGCGTCGCAGGCCGGATCCTGGGCCGGCCCGCCGGTCGGCCGGCCACCCGATCTGGAGACCGCCTCGCCGGCGCCGCCGCCCAGGGTCTCGATCGCCGCCGGCCACAGTCGGGCCGGGTCGGGATCGAGACCGAGGACAAGCTGGCTCTCTCGTTCCTCAACGAGCGATGCGAGACGGTCGCCAAAGGGCTGAGGATCGCCCTCGATCAGCCGCCCTTGACGGTCTGCTTGAGCTTTGCCCCGGCCGAAAACCTCGGGACCTTGCTCGCGGCGATCTGAATGCGCTCGCCGGTTTGCGGATTTACGCCCTGCCGCGCGCTGCGGTCAGAAACGCTGAACTTCCCGAAGCCGGTAAAGGCGACTTCGCCGCCACGCTTGAGCGTGTCGGAGATCGTGTCGAGCACGGCGTCCACCGCTTTGGCGGCGTCGGTCGTGCTGAGGTCCGCGCGTTCACGAACCTGGCTGATGAATTCTTGCTTTGTCACTGTGCCTCCTCGTTGAGGGTGAGGGTTGATTCCGGTCGCAAGCTAACGGCTCTCGCGGCGGAACGTCCCTTAGCCATGCGGTTTTAGGAGCAAATAGGACGCTTTTTTGTGCTATTTGACGCCGCGGTCAGGCGATCGACATCTCCGAGATCAAAATCGGAGCCGTCAGAACCGGCCCTCCGAACGGGACCCAGCGGCGCTCGACGCCGACGGCCTCGACGGCTTTCAGCATCGCGATCAGGTCGCTGGCGATCGTCGCCTCGCGCACCGGGCCGGCCAGTTCGCCGTTCCTGATCTCGATGCCGGAAGCTCCAACGCTGAACACTCCCGAAACTGGATTCACCCCGGAGTGCAGACCAACCACCTGGGTCACATAGAGGCCGTCACCGGCCGCGCCGATCAGCTGGTCGAGCGACGCGGTACCAGAGTCGACGACGATGTTGGTCGCCCCCGGCCCGGGCCGCCCGCGGTAGGAACCGCGGCGGCCGTTACCGGTCAAAGCGGCGCCGGCCTCGCGCGCGGTTCGAGCGTCGTAAAGCAGATTCTGTATTCGCCCGCCGGCGATCAGCGGGGTCCGGGCATGGGCGACGCCCTCGCCGTCAAACGGCGCGCTGGCGGGGCCGCCTTCGATCAGCCCATCGTCGGTGATCGTCACCTCGGCGCCGGCGATCTCCTCGTCCCGGCGACCGACGAACGGTGAACGCCCGCGCAGGACCGCTTCACCCGAGAGCGCCCCGGCGACGATGCCGATGAAGCTCGCCGCGGTGAACGCGTCGAGGACGACCGGCGCCCGCCGGGCGGTCGTGGCGCGGGCGCCGACCAGGGCCGC
>JBASWU010000002.1:0-3002 GCA_049276635.1 Solirubrobacterales bacterium
TCGCCTACACCTACGACCAAAACGGCAACATCACCACCGTGACCCCGCCCGATCGCCCGGCCCACGACTTCAGCTATGACCTGCTGGACATGCTGAGCGCCGCGACCGTGCCGGCGGCCGGTCCCGCGCCGCGCACCACCGCCTACGCCTACGACAACCCCGACCACGACCTAACCAAGATCACCCGCCCCTCCGGCGCGACGGCCGGCCTGACCTACGACTCCGCCGGTCGCCTAACGACGCTGACCGAGCCCGAAGGCGCCACAACATCGACCTACGACCCGGCCACCGGCAACCTCAACTCCCTGCGCTCGCCCGATAACCAAGACCTCGACTTCGCCTTCGACGGCCCGCTGCCGACACGCCAGCGCATGACCGGCCCGGTCACCGCCACCACGACCCAGAGCTACGACGACGACTTCCGGCTGGCCACCGCCACCGCCGCCGGCGACTCGGTCTCCTACCGCTACGACGCCGACGGCCTGCTGACCGGAGCAGGCGATCTGACCGTCACCCGTGAGCCCGAAAACGGCCTGCCCACCGGCTCCTCAATCGCCACGCTCGCGACGGCGATCACCCACACCCCCTACGGCGAACCCGCAGACGAACTGACCCGCACAGACACCACCGCCCTCTACCGCGCCTCCTACACCCGCGACGACCTCGGTCGCATCACCACCAAGCAAGAGACCCGCCCGAACTCGACCACCACCTGGGCCTACAACTACGACGCCGCCGGCCGCCTGGCCAACGTCACCAAGAACGCCGCCCAGCACGCCGCCTACAGCTACGACCAAAACGGCAACCGCACCAGCTCGACGATCGACGGCGTCACCACCTACGCCAGCTTCGACGCCCGCGACCGCATCAGCAGCCAAGGCGATCTCGACCTCACCTACAACGCCAACGGCGAGCTGATCGCCAAGACCGACCGCACAACCGACGCCCAGACCTCCTTCACCTACTCGACCCTCGGCGACCTGACCGCCGCAACCACGCCCGACGGCACCGAGATCGACTACCTGCTCGACCCGCTGGGCCGCCGTGTCGGCAAGAAGGTCGATGGAGCGATCACCCAAGGCTTCCTCTACTCACCAGAGGCAATGGGTCCAGTCGCAGAGCTGACTCCTGCCAACAACCTGCGTTCTCGCTTTGTCTATGCGACCCGTTCATGGGTGCCTGACTACATGGTGCGCGGGGGTGAGACGTTCAAGTTGGTGACTGACCAGCTCGGATCGGTAGTGATGGTCGTCGATGTCGCAACGGGCGCGATCGAGCAAGAGATTTCGTACTCACCTTTTGGCGAGGTGCTTACCGACAGCAACCCGGGCTTTCAGCCCTTCGGCTTCGCCGGCGGGCTCTATGACGGCGACACCGGCCTGACGCACTTCGGGGCGCGGGAGTATGACGCTGAGATGGGGCGGTGGACGGCCAGTGATCCGATCTCGTTCGCTGGGGGCGATACCAATCTCTACGGCTACGTGATCAACGATCCGGTGAACTTTGTGGATCCGAGTGGACTATTCCTGCAGCAGCTATCGGATTTCGCAGCCGGGTTTGGCGACGCGGCTACGTTTGGCGGCACGAAGTGGGTGCGCCAGAAGCTTGGTGTAAACGGTGTGGTCAACGAATGTTCCGGGTGGTATACGGGAGGGAAATACGCTGGTTGGGCGAATCTCGCTGCGGTGACTGCTGGTGCCGGAGGATTGCTAGTCACGAAATATGGAGTTGAAGCGACGGCGCTGTACGCATTGGGTCGAGGAAAAGCTGTGCAATATGGAGTGGAAGTTCTTGCCAAGCACCCTGACTTCGTCGAAAAAGCTTGGGCGTTTTACAACATCTATTCAAAAACCATCGGCAGATCGAAGTTTTAGAACGTATGACACGGTTTAGAAAGGCCTCGGGCGCAGACGGCGAACTCTCGTCATCCGGTCAGACAACCGCAACTGTTGAGATGATCGACCGATGGTCGAAAACTCGAACGAGTATGACGGAGAAGCAACGCCGATCGTTGGTCTTCAGGCTCGGCGACGGGCCACAGGATCTCGTGGCAGAAACATTGATCGCCGCGCTCGCTACTGACGAAGACGAAATTGTCAGAATGCACGCTGCGCGCGGACTAAACGGTCATTTGTGTAGCGAGGCTCGCACCGCATTGATCACAGCGGTGAGTGACAATGCGAAGTCGGTGAAAATTGCGGCACTACATGCACTTGGGCCGCATCTCTCGGAGCAGGAAGCTCGCGCGTCGCTCGCTGCACTTGACGATGCCGAATCGTCGGTGAGGGCGGCCGCCGCGAAAACGCTTGGAACATCGCGCTGTGAGGCCGCCGTGCCCGCGCTTATCGATTGTCTTTCTGATACAACGTGGTATGTCCGCATGCGGAGCGTCGATGCGCTTGTCAATATAGGCGACCCCTCCGCCCTTGACGCGCTTGAGAATCTGCGCAATAGCGAACGCTGGCTACGACGTCGGTACGTCGCCAGTGCTATCGCATCACTCTCCGAATCTTTAGATCGCCCACCGAGGTAGCCGGGATCAATCGGCACCCGGATGGAAAGAACGGATTGATCTCGCTGTCCTACCCTCCGGCTCCTTGGCTTTGCGTGCTCTCGTGGAGCTGACCGGCCCCCCTGGAGTGCCAATGGGAGCCGCGCTCTATGGTGTTGGCAGAGGGGTACATGCGACGGCGCCGCTCACTCTTGCACGCTCGACAGGCGTCGGCACAGTCTTCATGTGGTTCAGCAAGGGGGTTCAATCATGCGATTCGACGGCCCGCTGCCGACACGCCAGCGCATGACCGGCCCGGTCACCGCCACCACGACCCAGAGCTACGACGACGACTTCCGGCTGGCCACCGCCACGGCCGTCGGCGAGATTGTCCCGAACCCCGTGGAATTTCAATTCCACCGGTCCTCATCTGACATTCAGACAGCCGCCAGCGTATCGGCCGTGGCTTCCGTTGCAGTGACAGGGACCGTTGCGGCAATGACCGCGTGTT
>JBASWU010000003.1:0-2379 GCA_049276635.1 Solirubrobacterales bacterium
CGTCGACGGCTGTAGTGTTCTTTTCACGGCGTAGGTCTCCCATGTGTTGTCTTTGAATCGGACTTCGGGAACCTACGCCGTACTTACGACGGCGCCGGTGGATTTACAGCAGTTTTGAGACGCGGCCCCCCATGGCCACCAGGGCGGCTTCGCCGCCGACGATCATCGCTCCGGCAGGTCGATCGTCGTGGTCGTCTGGCGGTTGGCCGGTGTTGTGTCAGTCGGCTTGCCGACTGGGGAATCGATGGATCGGCTCTCATTGAGGGCACTCTCTTCATGCACGGTGAATCGCGCGCCTCAGAATCCAACGAACAAGAAACGGCTCGCGATTTGCCGCTGCCAACATCTCGTCGGCGTGCATATCGTCGCCTAACTGCAAAAGTGATCTGATCGATGCGACTCGGACGTCGCGACGCTGGTCGCTAAGGAGCGGGACTATCAACCTGGTCGTGTCTGATGCACCAGACACGGATCCAAAAGCGCGCGCAGTCGCTGCTCGAACAGCCCCTACGTCGTGGTCGAGCAATGGAATTAGTCCAGAAACCGCAACGTCTGGATTCGCCTTCTCAATCGCCACTAAGGGGTCCATGCCGAATGAGCGTTAGTACGCACATCGGCCACCTCGTCTCTGCCCACACCGCTGTCGAGGGTACGCAAGGCCTCAAGGCCGACCGCGATGCGGAATCGCTCAAGCGATCCTAGCCATTCTTTCGTTTTGAGCCGACCTCGCACAAGGGTCGACGGAGTATGAATTATCCCGTCCTCGAGATCGCCTCGAATTAGTGCGATGAGTTCGTCATCCCCGCCCTCGGGCCATAGTCGCTCGAACTCGAGGAGATCAATATCGGCATTCAACGCCCTTTCCGCGACTGCGATTTTGTCCGCAAGAGATCCGATGGAGTTCTCCTATCGTTGATAAGGCCGGAGCATGCGTCGACCACGCCGTTTACGCCGAGCTTCTCTCGCAGCCATTTCGTGCCGCCAAACGAAGTGCGTCAGCCCGGTGTCGTCGTCATAGAGCCCACCGGCAAATCCAAACGGCTGAAAGCCCGGGTTCGAGTTGAGAAGAGAGTTCGTGACACCAGCCGGCTGGCCCTGCCGGTCAGGGGGGCTGGGGTTGGTTGATGCGCTCCTAGCCTTCGAAATACGATACTCCCGGCTCGGGCTTCGGCCCCATGTACTCCCGTTGACACATCACGACGCCGGGCTCAGATTCGGGTTCAATGTAATAGGCGAAGCGGGCAATGAACTGCTTGTCTGGAAACTGGGTGCGCGCACAGCTGACCCAGGTTTCACACAAGAGTTCTCCGACGGCGCGAACAACTCCGGGAGCCGCATCCTCTGCGTGCACGCCGAACAGATCGTCGATGTAAGCTGTGTTGATCGTCACTTCAAGCTGGCTGCGCGAAACATTCAGGCCCGAAATGATCTCGGTTCGATTCTCGGACTCAAAATAGTCAGCAAGAAACACCAAACCGTCGTGTTCGACTAACCGCGGCCAGAACGTGCTTCCGTAAAGCAACGCCCATTCAGCGCCACCGCCTATCTCGTACAAGCAATCACCGAGAGTTAGGCCCGGATCACGCTCGTAGAAGTCTCGGCAAATCTTCAGTTCGGAAGTCTTCGGAAAACGCACGCAGCTCCTACCAATTCGGGATTTCATCATCATAAGGATTCCTCGCCCGTCTACTTCTTTGCCTACGCGCCTGCCCAGGCCATCGAGCAGGTAGTTGACCTGCTTACCCTCTAGTGTGGTGGCGCTGGTTAGGTCGCCGAGGGTTGTGTAGGAGAGTGAAAGCGTGTCGCCGGACTGGCGGTCTTGCTTGCTTGTCAGCTCGCCGTTGGCGTTGTAGGTGAGGTCGAGGTTGCCGTAGGTGTTTAGGCGGTCCTGGTCGTCGTAGGTGGCGTAGGTGGTCTGGCCGTCTTTAGTGACTGCGGTTCTGTTGCCGTTTTGGTCGTAGGAGTAGTCACGCTGATCGCCGTCGCCGGTCTCGACGTGGACCAGGCGGCCGGCGGCGTCGTAGTTGTAGGCCCAGGTGGTGTCGCTTAGGCGGGTCTCTTGCTTGGTGGTGATGCGACCGAGGTCGTCGCGGGTGTAGTTGGTGGTGAAGCGATTGGTGGCTTGGAATGTTGTTGTGTCTGAGGCTGGCTCGCCGAAGGGGTTGTAGGTGAGCTGTTCGTTTGTGCTGCCGAGGGCGGCGGATGTGAGCAGGCCGTTTTCGGCGTCGCGGGTGACGGCCAGATCACCTGCGCCGGTCAGCAGGCCGTCGGCGTCGTAGCGGTAGGCGACCGAGTCGCCGACGGGAGATTGTCCCGAACCCCGTGGAATTTGCCCGCCGGTTCTCCCGGCCTCGTCCGCTCCTTTTGGGAGCGTGACGA
>JBASWU010000004.1:0-3506 GCA_049276635.1 Solirubrobacterales bacterium
GTCCAGCAGTGGGCCGAAGCCGGCAGCGTCAAGAAGGCCGGAGTTGTCGCGGCCACCGCCGCGGCGTTCGCGGCCGGCAGCGTGGCGGTGGAATCGACCGTCGATCGCACCGACGGTCAGGCTCCCGAGCAGGTCGCCGAACGACCGGCCGACGCCGGACCGACACCGGTGGCCGCTCCCGAGCTCGACCCACCGGCGAATCCCGAACCCAAGGCCCCAGACACCGGACCGGCCGCCGAGCGCGAACCGGAACTCGCGCCCAAACCGGCCGAACAACCCGGAGATCTTCTCGCCCCCGAAACGGTGGCGACCAACCCGCCGCCGGCGCCGGTCCGGCGCAAGACCGGCGGCTCGGGAAATCGCGCGGCGGCCGGCACCGGTGATCTGGCCCCATGAACGGCCAGGCCGAAAATCTCATCCACTCGCCGCCAGGGCGGCCAACCCCGGAAAGGACTCATCGATGCATGCCAACCTCATAGGAACGAGACGATTCCGTCGCGGGTTGCCACTTGGGCTGTTGGTGGCGACGTGGGCACTCAGTCTGGCGATGCCCGGCCAGGCCGGCGCCGGCACCTACCAGATCACGCAGTGTCACCGCGGCACGGGCGCCGGCCTGGATAACTGGCGGTGGTACTCGGATATCTGGTATGCGCACAACGAATGCGTCAATTCCGTCGGCATTCGCGGGCTCAACCTGGCGGGCAGGCAGGCCGGCTGGCAGACTCCGCCGCTCCCGTCAGGGCTGGCGATCGACCGGGTCTCCTTCATGAGCGAGTCTAAGAACGGGTACGGGGTCGGAACCTTTGGATTGCTCTGCGTCAACACCCAGCTTCCGTGTGCCGGCAATGGCGCCGTTGCGCTGCTCGACCAAGACCCAAACACCACCAGCGAGTCCAAGACCGTCGTCGCCCCGGGGTCGGCGGCGTTCGAGCTGCGCCAGGCATCCGGTGGCGCACCGGTGGTGACGAGCGCCCACATACTTGCTTTCAACTTCACCTTCACGATCAGCGATTCCGTGGCCCCGGCCGCGCAGAAGACAGGCGGCTCGCTGGCGACCGACGGCCGCTGGAACCGGGGTACCCGAACCGTCGACTACAGCGTCTCCGACGGCCAGGGCGGTGGGTCGTCGATGTACGTCACCTTCGACGGCAACTTCACCCACCCGATGGCGGTTTCGCAGTCCGCGGCGTGCGACTATCGACGTTTCAGCCCGTGCCCGGCGACCTTCAACGGCTCGGCGAGCGTCAACACGGCGTCGCTCGCCGACGGCACACACACGATTCACCTGTTCGGTTACGACGCCGGCGGCAACGTCGCCAATCCCGGAGCAGGGCTCGTCTACGCCTTCAAGGTCGATAACTCCGCCCCCGATCAGCCCGGGCCGATCGGCTTCGCGGTCACCGGGCAAAACGGCTGGACCGGGCAGAATGATTTTGACCTCAGCTGGGCGGCGACCGGAGAATCGGCCGAAACCGCCAGCCAGTCCGGGCTCGAGACCGTGTGGATAGATCTCGATCCGACCGGCGGGGGAGAGGTCAACCCGGATCCGGTCGCGGTGCCGGTCGGCGGGTCGTCCGATGGCGTGTCGGCGACCGATCGCTCGCTCGCCAACGTCAGCGTCCCCAGTAAGGGCGCGTGGCGGGCCACGGTGTGGACCGAGGATCGCGCCGGAAACGTGTCGGCCAAACGCGACACCGACCTGCGCTTTGACCCGACGGTTCCCGACAAGGCGGAGGGAATCGCGAACGGCTGGATCGGCCGGGCGGAGCTGATCGCGGGTAGCACGCAGTTCTGGACTCGGCCGCGCGACTATTTCGAAGTCGTGTCCGGAATCTGCGGCTACGCGACCGCGGTCGATCGCGTGGCGGACACGGTGCCCGGCCCGGATCAGAATGTCGCGGGCGATCTAACCTCGATGCTGCTTCCGTCGAGTCTGTCTGACGGCCGGAGCTACGTTCACATTCGCGCCGTTTCGTGCGCCGGCGTGCCGGCCGCGGAGACCGAGCACGTCGCGGTCGACGTCGACCTGACCGACCCCGGCCTGGCGATCGCCGGCCTGCCGCAGGCGCCGTGGACGCGGGAGATTCCGGCGATCTCGTTGGCGCTCACCGATTCGTTGTCGGGGACGGCACCGGCGCCCCCAAATAAACCACTTGGCGAAGGGGCGTTCATTCGATACAGCGTCGACGACGGGCCCGAGCAAGTCGCGCGCGGCGCCGCGGCGAGCGTCGACTTCGCCCCAGGCCTCGCCGACGGCGTGCACGTGCTAAACGCCGAGGGGTCCGACGTCGCCGGAAATACCGTCCGCCGCCCGCCGGTGGAGATCGGGATCGACCGCACTGCGCCGGACGGTCACTTTCTCGAGCCGACCGCAGCCGACCCAACGCTGCTGCGCGTCCGGGCCTCCGACGCCCACGCCGGCGTCGCGTCAGGAACGATCGAGTTCGCGCCGGAGGGTTCAAACCACTACACGGCGCTGAGCACCGAGCTCAACGGCGGCGAACTGGTCGCATCGTTTCCCGACGCCGCCGCGCCGGACGGCATCTACAAGCTCCGCGCTGTCGTCATCGACCGAGCCGGAAACACGGCCACGCTCGGCACGGCCGCGGACGGCCGGCCGGTCCGCGTAACGAACCCGCTGCGACGCCCGGTGAGAATCTCGCTCGGGATCGAGACGCCGGCCAGGCCCTGCAAGCGGCGCACCCGGCGCCGGGGCGCCGGGTGCGCGCGGTGGCGCGGCCGGTCCTGGCTTCCGACCGAGATCCGGCAGGAGGCGACGGTCGCCTACGGCCGGGGCGCCTCGGTCCTCGGTTCACTGACGACGGCCGACGGCTCGCCGATCGCCGATGCCCGCGTGCGCGTCCTCACGCGCGTGCCCGGGGGGCCCGAGGTCTACGCCGGCGCCGCACTGACCGGCCCGGACGGGTCGTTTGCGTTTCGCGTCGCGACGGGACCGAATCGCACGATTCGCGCCGAGTACGCCGGCACCAAGACCGAGGAGCCCGCAAGCGCTCGGGCGACCCTCAGGGTCGCCGCCAAGGTGATGTTCCAGATCGAGCGCCGCGGCTCGGCGCGCCGGCGCTCGGTGCGCTTCCGCGGGCGGCTGATCGCCGCGCCGGGAGTCGATCCGGCCGGCAAACTCGTGCAACTTCAGTTCAAGAACGGCGCCCGCTGGCAGTCGGGGCCGGTGCTGGTGCGCGCGCGGCCCAGCGGCGTCTTCGCCGCCCGCTACCGGTTCAGGTCCGTCGGGCCGCGGCCGATCCGCGTGACCTTCCGCGTCGTCGTCCCGGCCGAGGCCGGGTGGCCGCACGCCACCGGCGTCTCGCCGGCGCGAACCGTGACGGTCGGCCCGTGAGGCGCTCCGGCACAACGGCCGCGGATCGAAACGACGCGGTTTCCGGCATCTGGGACTATCGTTGGCCCATGAAACGGCGCGAAAACCACCAGCGCCGGCTCGGCTCTCGGCACGCGCGGATGATCGTTTTCGCTGCGGCGACGGCCGTGGC
>JBASWU010000005.1:0-5277 GCA_049276635.1 Solirubrobacterales bacterium
GTCGTGACGGGCGAACGGCCGCTGCAACTCGATCCGGAAGTTGTCGGCGCCGAAGGCACCGAGCAGTCGCCGCGCGATCGCCTCGGCCACCCCGGCCTCGCCGTGCTCGACCCGCCCGCCGACCGCCCCGCGTGCGGCGCAGCCGGAGAGGCAGATCAGGCCCTCGGCGTTTGCCGGCAACTCGCCGAGCGCGAGCTTCGGCGGGTGGGCGCTGCGCGCGGCGTCTTGGGACCGCGTCTCGGCATGCGCTTTGGTCAGCAGCCGGCAGAGGTTCGCCCAGCCGTCGCGATTTTCGGCCAGCAGCGTCAGGTGATGGCCGTCGTCGAGCGTGATCTCGGCCCCGTAGATCGGCTTGACACCGAGCGGCAGGCAGGCCTGGGCCCACTCCATCGCCCCGTAGACCCCATCGTGATCGGTCAGCGCCATCGCCGCGTAGCCGAACTCGGCGGCGGCGCCGGCGAGCTCGTGCGGCTGGCTTACGCCGTCGTGGAAGGAGTAAGCGGAATGGGCGTGGAGCTCTACGTAGGACGCCGGTTTGGCCAGTTGTACGGCATTCGCCGGCACCTTTGCTACCGCCGGCGAGGTAGATAGATTGCCGCTGATACGAACATATGTTCGATTCTAGCGAGGGGCCGCCATCGACGACACCTACAAATATTCAGCCATCTCAATCGATATCAACGGACTTCGATATCACCCTCATAAAACAGTATAATATTACCGATAAAGCTGCTTTAGTGGTATTATATTCCCGATGACGGCAACTCCTCACCACCCAACCGCCTTGCGCGCCCTTCAAGTGATGGGCTCGTCGATTCGCGCTGCGCGCGCGGATCGTCACTGGTCAATAGCTGAACTCTCTGACCGTGCGGGCGTGACGCCGAAGACGATGGCGCGGGTGGAGCGGGGAGACCCCGGCGTCGCGGTCGGCACGTATTTCGACGCAGCCGCGCTAACCGGAGTGCCGCTTTTCGGCGACGAAAGAGAGCTCATCGCGGAGCAGAATCGCCTGGAAGGTCGCCTAGCGCTTCTTCCCAGCCGCGTTCGCAAATCGCGCCGGGTGAGCAATGACTTCTAACCCCGAAGAACTCTTCGTCTGGATCTGGCTTCCCGGCGCGAGCGAGCCGATCGTCGCGGGCAAGCTGTTTCGTGAAGGCAGCGTGTTTGGTTTCGTGTACGGAAATAGCTACCTGGCAAATCCCAGTGCGATTTCTATTTTCGAACCTGAGCTGCCGCTAACAGGAGAGCCGCAGTATCCGGCGAGCATGGCCCTCCACGGCTGCATCGCCGACGCGTCTCCGGATTCGTGGGGACGCCGCGTGATCGACCGTCAGCTTGGAACTGACGTCGCGGCGGGCGAGCTCGACTACCTCCGGCAATCCGGATCAGACCGGATCGGCGCGCTCGATTTTCAGGAGGCCGCTGACAACTACGCGCCGAGACTCGCTTCGCACGCGACTCTCGACGAACTCGCCGAAGCGGCACGGCGGCTTGAGGACGACGAGCCGCTAAATCAAGAGCTCGCCGACGTGTTGCTCTACGGGTCGGCGGTCGGAGGCGCACGCCCTAAGGCGCTCCTCGACGATGGCGATCGCAAGCTCATTGCGAAGTTCTCATCTTCGACGGATCAATATCCAATCGTCAAAGCCGAATTCGTTGCGATGCAGCTGGCGTCGCGGTGCGGAATCGAAGTCGCAAGAACCGAGCTGACGAGCGCATTCGGAAAAGACGTGCTTCTCGTTGAGCGATTTGATCGCGGCCCCGGAGGAACTCGGCGCGCGATGGTGTCGGGTCTGACAATTCTCGGCCTGCCCGACACGGCGCAGCTCGATGGGTCATACGAACTGCTCGCGACCAAGATTCGAGAGGGCTTCGCAAGCCACCGCGAGAGTCAGCGCGAACTCTTCGCGCGCGTCGCATTCAACATCGTCTGCAGCAACACAGATGACCACCTGCGAAATCACGCGGCCTTTTGGAACGGGCAAAGTCTCGCGCTCACCCCGGCATACGACATTTGCGCTTACCCGCGAACCGGCGAGGCATCGCTGGCGACGGCGATCGACAGCGGCTATCGCCTCGCAAATCTCGCCGGGCTGGCCGAGCGCGCGGCAGCGTTCCAGATCTCCGAGGCGGAGGCTCGCGAAATCATCGACCACCAAGTCGCCGAAGTCGAGAGCTCCTGGGATGAAGTGTGCGACGAAGCATCGCTGACCGGCCTGGCTCGCGACCGGCTGAAGGCGCGGAGCTTTCTTCATCCGGCGATCTTCTACGAGTATTCGCCGCAGGTTTCGTGAACTGAGAGTCGGAGGCCGCAAGGCTGGGGCTTTCCCCTGAGGAGAAGATCGCCGCTTCCCCGTCGTCGCCGCTGATGACGACGTCGGCCGCAGGCTTCGGTTCATCGCCACCCACTTCATCGTCATCATCATGCCGACGATCATCATCGGCGGCGGCGTTGCGATTTCGCGAGGCATAACCTCCTGCTATTCTGCCAGCATTACTCATCTATTGTGCGAGTATCTTTCTGCTATTTTGCCAACGTTATCGGTCTTCCCCCGCCGCGATGCTTGACCGCCACTTGACACCCCAGATACGCGAGCTGCTCGCAGATTTCCGCGTGGTCACAATCCTTGGCGCGCGACAGGTGGGCAAGACCACACTCGTTCGATCGCTGGCCGAGGAGCTTCCGAACTGCCGCTACCAAACGCTCGACGCTCCGGCAGAGCTTGCCGCGGCGCTGGAAGATCCGGCGACCTTTGTCTCCGATCCCGCGGAGACGATCATCATCGACGAGGTTCAACGCGCTCCGGAGCTTCTACTCGCGATCAAGGAGCGAGTCGATCGCCAAAACCGCCGCGGTCAATTTCTGCTCACAGGTTCCGCGGATCTGCTCAACTTGAAGCGAGTTCCCGACACGCTCCCAGGGCGCAATGTTTACACGCGGCTGTTCGGCTTGTCGCAGGCCGAGATCGCCGGGATCGATGTGCGTCGCGGCGAATCGGATGAGACGCTGATCGACCGGTGGTTTCGATCCGATACCGCATCGGCGCACGAGTTCGAGCCCGGCGTGGCATCGCTGCTTTCCGCGCTCGCCACAGGTGGATTCCCAGATGCTCAGGGCCGACCCAAAAGAGCGCTTCAAGCACTGCTCGACTCATACGTCACGGCGTCGGTCGGGCGCGAAGTCGACGAGATCGCGCGCGTCGAGAGCAAAGACGGATTGCGCCAAATGCTTGTCCAGATCGCGGCGCGCGCCGGCGGGACGCTGAACGTGACAGAGCTCGGCCGCGCGGCGCGAGTCAGCCAGCACACCGCCGAGCGCTACACGCGCCTGCTGCGCGACATGTTCCTGATCGAGGTGTTGCCATCGTGGTCACGCAACATCGACCAACGGCAAACGCGACTTCCAAAGGCATACGTCGCAGACAGCGGGCTGCACTGCGCTCTGCTCGGAGTAGACGCAGCCGGCCTCGATCCGATCCGCGAGGGACCGACGATCGGATCCACGTTCGAGTGCTTCGCCATCAACGAACTGCGCAAGCTCGCGGCCCTCTCGATCAACCGGCCGAACGCGTACCACTATCGCAATCGAGACGGGCGCGAAATCGACCTGATCCTCGAACGCGGCAACCTCGACGTCGTCGCGATCGAGATCAAGTCCGGCGCAGTCGTGCGCGGCAGCGACTTCCGCGCGATTGACTACCTATCCGACAGGATCGGCGACCAGCTACGCGCAGGCATAGTCCTCTACACCGGTGAACGGACCTTGAGCTTCGGAGGTCGCAAAGCGGCGGTGCCGGTGAGGGCGTTGTGGGCGTAGGCGGGCGCGGTCGTGCAGAGATCGCGATTGTCGGAGATATGGGTACATGACGCGGCCTCTGGCCGTGCGGACGATGTCACCTGGTCTCACGGCTGGTCGGGTAGGCCGGAGAACACCGTGCAAGACCGGCAAGCAAAGAACGCGCGAGTGGCGGACCTGCTTGAGTTCGCTCGCGTGCGACGGACGGATACTCCGGCGCAGGCGACGTTGATGTAGCCGACCTCACCCCCGCTGCTCAAACCACCTCTTACTGGCCAGATCCTGAAACACCACCACGTTGCTGCCGTCGGCCAGCACCAGTTCGAAGTAGCGGCGGCGCACCGGGCGGCCGGTCCACCAGCGGTCCTCGACGACCCAGCGTTCGCGTTCGGCGGCGACCGGGATGCCTTGGGCCTCGCGGCTCTGGGCTTCGGGGTCGCGCCTACCGCGCGGCGTGGGCCGGCGGCCGCCCTTGCCACCGTGTGACGGGCGGCGCGGCAGGATCAGCGGGCGGTCGTCCTCGTCAGCGCGCAGGTCGATCGGGCGCGGCTGGGCGAGCGGAGCCGGGCCCGGCGACAGCGCGGCACGGCGTTCGGGCAGGCGTGAGTGGGCGTCGAGCGTGACGATGCGGGCGACCGACCGCGGGCTGCCGGCGGCCTGGCGGGCCTGCTCGGCGGCGTGCTTGAGCCGGCGCGCCTGCTCGACGCTCGAGTCACGGCCGAACAGCGTCACGGCGTCGTGATCGAGCGGGCCGAACCCCTCGGCGGTCAGTTCGAGCGCGACGGCCGGTTGGGGCAGTTCGGCCAGCTTGCGTTCGAGTACGAGCTTGACGCGCTTGGGATCGGCCGTCGGCTCGCGCATGATCGCGCGGGTGGACCACGATCCGCCCTCGGCGAAGTGAGCGCCGAGCGTGAAACCGCGCAGCGTACGGTCGCGGCGCTCGGGGCGGGCGACCAGCCGCTCGATCAGCAGGAGCAGTGCGCGGTCGAGGTCAGCGGCAACGTTGCCGGTGGCGGTGGCGCGCCGGCCGCCGCCGGCCTGGCGATCGATCGGATCGTCCTCGTGTCCAACACCCGCCTGCCCGGCCGCGTCATCTGCCAGTTCGATGCGCTCGGTCAACCGCTCGGCCGGACGCCGTGGCCGCAGCGGCGGCTCACGGCCGTGGACCAGGTCGCGAGCGTCGAGGCCGCGGGTGCCGAATCGCTCGGCGACCTTGGCGCGAGGCAGCACGGCGAACTCACCGAGCGTCTCGATGCCGAGCTTCTGGAGAGTGGCGACGAGGTTTGCCGTGGCAGTGGCGTGCGCGCCTGCGCGAGCACCCGCGCCGGGCCCGGCCAGCGGGCCGCGGTACATCGCCAGCCACCCCACCGGCGCCGCGGCCAGAAACTCACGGCGCTCGAGATCGGTCGCGATGATCCGGGCCTTGCGCGGCCGCGCCGTGCGGGCGGCCGCCAGCGCGACGAAGCGCGTCGGCGCGACAC
>JBASWU010000006.1:0-23357 GCA_049276635.1 Solirubrobacterales bacterium
GTTCTGGTGCGCGGCCTGACGGCCTCGCCGGGGGTGGCGAGCGGGCGGGTCAGAGTGATCGAGTCGCCGGCCTCGGCGGGCGAGCTGCTGCACGGAGAGATCTTGGTCGCGCGGATGACCGCGCCGGACTGGGCTCCGTTGATGCGCCGCGCCGGGGCGATCGTCACCGACGCCGGCGGCGCCACCTGCCACGCGGCGATCGTCGCTCGCGAGCTGGGGGTGCCCTGCATCGTCGGCACGCGGAACGCGACGACGACGCTGACCGATGGCGCCCACGTCACGGTCGACGCGACGCGAGGGGTCGTCTTGGCCGGCGGCGGCCGGCCGGCGCCCGCCGCCGCGCCGGCGGAGCCGACCGCAGGCGCGGTGCCCGCGTCCCCGGTAACGACCGGAACAAAGATCCTCGTCAACCTCTCGGTCGTCTCGCAGATCGAGCGCGCGGCGGCGCTCGGCGTCGACGGCGTCGGATTGCTGCGCGCCGAGCTGATGGTGCTCGACGCGCTCGAGGGCCGGCACCCGCGCCTGCTGCTCGAGAACGGCGAAGGCGAGGAGTTCGCTTCGCGGATGGCCGGCGCGCTCGACCGGTTCGCGGCCGCCTTCGACCCGCGGCCGGTCACCTACCGCACGATCGACTTCCGCACGAACGAGTTTCGCGGGCTCGAAGGTGGCGAGCGATTCGAACCGGTCGAGGCGAATCCGATGATCGGCCTGCGCGGCGCACAGCGCTACCTGCGCGATCCGGAGCTGTTCAATCTCGAACTCGAGGTCGTCCGCCGCGTGTGGAGCCGGGGACATCACAATCTGTACGTGATGCTGCCGTTCGTCCGCACCGCGCGCGAGCTGGAGCAGTGCGTCAGACTGATCGAAGCGAGCGGCCTGACCGACCTGCCGGGCTTCGAGCTGTGGGTGATGGCCGAGGTGCCTTCGGTGCTGTTCAATCTCGAGACCTACGCGCGCTACGGGATCGCCGGGATCTCGATCGGCTCGAACGATCTCACGCAGCTGCTGCTCGGGGTCGACCGCGACTCCGAGCTGCTGGCCGACCAGTTCGACGAACGCGATCCCGCGGTCGTCGCCTACATAACCGCGCTGATCATGCGCGCCCGCGAGCTCGGGCTGAAAACCTCGATCTGCGGGCAGGCGCCGTCGAATCACCCTGAATACGCCGAGATTCTCGTGCGCGCCGGGATCGACGCGATCTCGGTCGGTCTCGACGTGGTCGATCGCACGCGCTCGCTGACGGCGGCGGCCGAGCGACGGCTGTTACTCGACGACGCGCGGCGCGGCGCGGCGGCGCCGGAGCGTACCGGCGCGGCGCCGCAGATCATCGGCTCCCCAGACGATCACGGGACAGGGGATCAGCACCAGTAGCTCGCCGAGTCGCGGCGTCGCGGTACCGAGCAGCGCCTGAAACGGCGGCGCGTAAACCAGCACGGCGACGAAGACGATCTCGAAGAGAATCCCCCAGAGCAGCATCGGATTGCTGGCGAATCCGATCTCGAACAGCGAAGCGCGATCCGACCGCGCCGCGAGCGCCGTGCCGATCTGGCAGGCGACCATCGACAGGAAGGTCATCGTCGTGGCGCGCAGATAGTCCTCGTGCAGCGCCGAGCCCACCCCGGTCGGATCGCCGGGACTCCATCCCGACCGGCTCAAGACCCAGAAGAAGATCGCCATCGACAGCGCGGCCGAGATCACGCCGAGGAACAGCCACGCGCGCACGAGCATCTCCCGCTGCACGACGTTCTCATCCGGCGACCTCGGCGGCCGGCGCATTATGTCCGGCTCGGCCGGTTCGCGACCCAGCGCCAGCGCCGGCAGCGTCTCGGTGCCGACGTCGAAGGCGAGCAGTTGCATCACCGTGAGCGGCAACGGGACGGCGCCCCCGGCCAGACCGAACACGAGGAACGGCGTGACCTCGGGAGTCGCGTGGGCGAAGATGTAAAAGATGAACTTGCGGATGTTGTCGTAGACACGCCGGCCGCCCTCGACCGCGGCGATGATCGTCGCAAAGTTGTCATCGGTCAGCACGATCGTCGACGCCTCGCGCGCGACGTCCGTGCCGCTACGCCCCATCGCCACGCCGATATCGGCGGCGCGCAGCGCCGGAGCGTCGTTGACACCGTCGCCCGTCATCGCGACGACTTCGCCGAGTTCGCGCAGCGCGTCGGCGATCCGCAGCTTCGCCTCCGGCGAGCTGCGCGCGAAAATCAGCTCGTCGCCGCCGGCGAGCAGCGCGCTCAACTGCGCCGCCGACATCGCGTCTAGCTCCGGACCGTCGACGACGCTTGCCGCCCCGCCGGCGATGCCGACCTCGCGCGCGATCGCCCGCGCGGTCAGCCCGTGGTCGCCGGTGACCACATGAATCCGAATGCCGGCCAGATGACAGCGCGCCACGGCATCGGCGACCTCGGCCCGCGGCGGATCGATCATCGCGATCAGCCCAAGCAGGCATAGCTCGCGCTCGGCGGTGTCACGATCGATCTCGGCGATTTCCCGCTCGGCGATCTCACGCCGCGCGATCGCCAACACGCGCAGACCGGTCGCCGCGAATAGATCGACCGCGGCGGTAACCTCACGCACGCGTTCGGCGTCGAGTTCGCTCGCGCCGTTGGGATCGGCGATCGTGGCGCAGCGCGGTAGTACTGCTTCGGGAGCGCCTTTGACGTTGACCCAAACCGCGCCGTCGTGTTCGTCGATCGTCGACATCAGCTTCAGCTCAGGGCTGAAGCGGTACTCGGCGCGTCGGCGACGGCGGCGCGCGATCGGATCGGTCGAGACCCCGACGGCCGCGGCCGCCCGCAGCATCGCGATCTCGGTCGGATCGCCGATCGCCGACTCGTCCGAGCCCCCGACAAGTTCGGCGTTACAGCAGCCTGTCATCGAATCGGCGAGCGCCGTCACGGCCGTCGCCAGCACGGCGTCGTCGGGCCGGCGCAGGGTCCCCTCGACCGTGCCGGCGGCCGTCCAGATGGCGACCGCCCGCATGCGGTTCTCGGTCAGGGTTCCTGTCTTGTCGGTACAGATCACGGTCGTCGAGCCAAGCGTCTCGACGGCGCTGAGCCGTTTGACCAGCGCTCCGGACCGCACCAGATCGCGTACCGCGACCGCCAGCGCGAGCGTGATCACCGGCAGCAGGCCCTCGGGGACGTTTCCGACCAGCAGCCCGATCGCCAGCATCACGGCGTCCTGCAGCGGGAGGCCCGCCCCGATCATCGTGATCGGAATGAACGCCACGCCCATCACGACCGCGATCGCCGCGATCAGCCAGGCGATCCGCCTGACCTGGTGTTCGAGCCGACTCTGCCCGTGGGTGACGCGCTCCGACAACGCCGCGATCCGCCCGAGTTCCGTGTGCATACCGGTCGCGAACACCAGCGCCCGCGCACCGCCGCCGGTACATGTCGTCCCCGAAAACGCCAGTTCCCGCGCCGCCAGAATACTTGCGGTCCCGTCATCGGCGGCCGCGTCGCGCTCGACGGCCACCGACTCACCGGTGAGCGCCGACATGTCCAGCTCCAACGACCCCTCCAGCAGCCGGCAGTCCGCCGAGATGCGATCGCCCTCGACGATCATCAAGATGTCGCCGGGCACCAATTCGCGGACCTCGATCTCCTGACGCCGACCGTCGCGCAGCACGACGGCGTGCGCTGGCAGGTACGCCGCGAGCGCTTCGACGGCCCGCTCGGCGTGGCGCTCCTGCACGAACGCGAACGCGGCGTTGAGCAGGATCACGAGCACCACGGCGATGGCTACCGGCGCGATGCCGGCGACCAGCGCCAGCGCCGCCGCCGCCCACAGCAACAGCGCGAGCGGGTGCAGCAGCTGGTGGGCGATCTGGCGGCCGGTCCCCTCCCCGGCGCGGCGCGTCAGCTCATTGGGTCCGTAGCGGGCCAGCCGCCGCGCGGCGTCGAGCGAGGTGAGACCCGCGCGATCGGCGCGCAGGTCCCTGAGCAACGACTCGGTCCGGCCGGTCGGATCGATGCGGGGCTCGCGTGTGCCTTCCGGAGAATCGCGGTCGGCCGCCGGGGGCCGCGCCACCGACCGGCTACCCCGTCTTCGGCTTGATCTCGAACTTGTCGCCGCTCTTGCCCGCCGGCGGCATCGGGATGTCGATCGTCAGCACGCCGTCTTTGCAGGTGGCGTCGATCGCCTCACGGTCGATGTTCGGCGGAAGCGCGATCGAGCGCGCGAACGAACCGTAGCGGCGCTCGCGCCGGATGAAGCGGCCTTCCTTCTTCTCCACCTTTTCCTCGACGTGCCCGGAGAGCGTCAGCGTGTCGTGTTCGATCTCGATCTTGACGTCCTCCGGTTTGATCCCGGGCACGTCCGCCCGCACCTGAACCGACTTGTCCCGGCGCACGACGTCGATCGCCGGCGACCAGCGCTGGGATACCCCCAGCTGCGCCTCGACGTCGCTGAACAACGGTTCGATCAGACTGCGGAACTCGGACAGGTCGAGCAGGGGGTTTCTTCTACTGAGAGTCGTGGGCATGACGATTCGCCTCCATTGAAAGTGGGGTGACAACTCATGTCCAGCACGCTAAAGCACGCGATCGGCCGATGCGTCGGTGAAACGAGGAGGGGCGGTCCGAACAAACTACGGAGATCGAACTTTTTGAGAACCGCGCGCCGCGTGACGCGGCATCCGGCGCGGTCGTCGCGACTTCGCGACTGTTAGTTTCTGGTCGATGGAGTTGCTTCCCGACGAGACGACGATCTGGGCCGGCCATCCGACCTGGCGGTCGATGCTGGCGTTTCACGTCAAGGGCATCGCCTACACGGCCGTCGTCGTGCTGGCCCTGTGGCTTGTCGACCGGCTCGGTCTCGACATCGGCGCCGCGCCCATCGTCGCGGTTGCGGTAGTGGGTATCGCGGTCACGATTCTGGCCGGCTGGATCGACCGCTTCTTCACCGAGTACGCGATCACGACCAAGCGGCTGCACATTCGCCGCGGCATCCTCGCCAAGACCGAGAGTTCGACCAGCGTCGACCGGATCCAGAACATCACGACCTATCAATCGGTGATCGACCGGATCCTACGGGTCGGCAAGCTCGATTTCGACACCGCCAGCGATGACGCCGACGACGGCTTTCATTTCGACGGCGTGAACAACCCCCAGCAACTTCGCGAGCGGATCATGCGCGCCCGAGACGACGAGAAGACGCTCGAGCGCGACGACCGGCAGGGCGGGCTGGCGTAGCTGGTTTTGGCCCAATCTCCGCTCGGCCATATCGCTGGCGGCGGAGATCACCCGCCTCAGTCCAGCAAGAATGTGACTTTGAGGTCAACGCGGTACTCGGTTACGGCGTTATCGCCGACGATCACCTGCTGCTCCTTGACCCAGGCGCTCTTGATGTTGCGCACGGACTCGGAGGCCTTGCTGATTCCCTGACGGATGGCGTCTTCGAAACTGGTGCTCGAACTAGCCGAGATCTCGATGATTTTTGCGACGGACATTGGATACCTCAGTTCTTCGGTCGTTGTTTTGTCGTGTAGCGGTATTGGTGGTTGGAGCCGTGGGATCGGTCAGACCCCGCTCGGCCAGGTTTCGGGCATCTCGCGCACGTCGGCGGTCGCCGGCAGCGGATGCAGCCCTTCGGTTCGGTCGATGAAGATGAAGGCGTCGTAGCGGTCGGTCAGCGCGGTGGGCACGTAGTTGCCACGGGCCTCGTGGGCGGGGTCGTAGACCACGCCGATCGCGCGATGCCCGGCGACGCGCGATAGCGGGCCATGCCTTGCGAGATCGTCGAACACGAGCAGCAGGTCGTCGGCGCCGACCCGCGCACGCGCCGCGTGCAAGGCGTCTTCGTAGCTACCGGGCCGGGCCGGCGGAACGGGCATGCTCGTGGTCGGGCCGTCCCACGCCGGCGCGGCGATCACGCTGCCGCCGTGGGTGCCGAATCCGACCAGCGCCACCGCGGCCTCGCCATAGCGCTCGCGGGCGAGGCCGCCGAGGTTGATGTAGCCGTTCGCGACCATGTCGGTCGCCCGGTAGTCGCCGACATGCGTGTTATGCGCCCAGACGATTCCGCGGCGGGCCGCACCGCCGTCGCTGCTCGCGCCGTGCAGCAAAAGCTGGTCGAGCGTTTCCAGCATGTGCGTGTCGCGGATGTTCCAAGAACGCGCGTCGCCGCGCAGCATCGTGCGGTAGTAGCGGTCGGCATCGCGAACGACGCGGGCGTTCTGCTGCGCGTCGAACAACTCCCGGCCATCGGGCCGGTCCGCGGGCAGGCGCAGCGCCAGCAGGTCCATGAGATTGGCGACCGCCTGGCTCTCGCAGCCGTGCGGCAGCCGCAGTGCCGAGCGCGCGTACTCGATCTCGTCGGGCCGGTGCGAGTCGAAGCACGCGTAGCGGTCGCGCGCCACGGCCTCCAGCTCGGGATCGACGTCCGCCAGGTACTCGAGAACCGCGCTGATCGACTTGTACAGCGAGTACATGTCAAGCCCGTGAAAGCGGACCTGCGCGCCCGACGCGCGCAAGCCGTTGAAGTTCGTCATCCAATCCATCAGCGAGGCGACCTCCTCGTTCGCCCACATCCACGTGGGCCAGCGGTCCAGCCGGCCGAGCAGCGACCGCGCGTCGGCGGCGTCTTCCGGGCCGCTAACGACGCCACGCACGAAGCGGTCGATCATCGCCGCGTCGGGCCAATCGCCCTCGACCGCCACGAATCCAAAGCCGTGCTCGGCGACCAGACGTCGTGTGATGCGGCTGCGCCACTCGTAGAACTCGGCGGTGCCGTGCGTTGCCTCTCCGAGCATCACCACATCCGCGCCGCCGACGCGGTCGAGCAGGCGGTCGAGACCGTCATCGTCGCCGCCGAGCGGAGTCGCCAGCCGGGCGATCTCCGCAATCGCGGCCTGTTGATCAATCGGAGACACGCTGCGCCTCGGCGGCCAGATGCAGGGTGAACCAGGCGCAGGCTTCGTCGGCCACCCGCTCGAGCGCGCCGGACTCTTCGAACAAGTGAGCCGATCCCTCGATGATCACGATCTCGACCGGACAGCTCATGCGCCGCATCGCCTCGCGATTGAGATCGATCACGACGTGGTCGTCACCGCCGACGATCAGCAGCGTGGGCGCCACCACCCGCTCCAGGCGCGGACCGGCCAGATCGGGCCGGCCACCGCGTGAGACGACCGCCGCGATCCGCGGCCCCAGCTCGGCGGCGGCCCACAGCGCGGCGGCGGCTCCGGTGCTGGCGCCGAAGTACGCGATCGGCAGGCCCTGCAGCTCGGAGCGCTCGCCCAACGCATCGGTCGCGGCCACAAGGCGGCTTCCGAGCAGGGGGATATCGAAAACGTTGCCGCGGTCCGCGGCCTCCAACGGATCAAGCAGGTCAAAGAGCAGCGTCGCGAATCCGCTGGCGTTGAGCAACTCCGCGACCATCCGGTTGCGGGGACTGGTCCGGCTGCTGCCGCTGCCGTGGGCGAAGACGACCACGCCGCGCGCGTCCGCCGGCACCGCCAGCGTGCCCTGAAGACGGATGCCGGAACCGGCGTTGATCTCGATCTCCGACTCGCCGGTCGCGCCGCCCGGCGACGGCTCGCGGCCGAACGCGCGGGCCTCGCGCAGCAGCGCGAGAACCTCGTCGTCGCGCACCTGGGAGAAGTCCCGGTACCACATCCCGACGCCATAAAAATCGTGTGGCGCCGTCAGGCAGACAACTTCGTCGATCGCGGCGTCCGGGGGTCGGCGCAGGCTCTCCTCGGAGCAGACCGGAACCGCGAGCACCACCCTGGCCGCGCCGCGCTCGCGCATCTGGCGGGCGGCCGCGGCGGCCGTCAAGCCAGTCGCCAGACCGTCGTCGACGAGGATCACCGTGCGGTTGGCCAGCTCGAGCGGCGGGCACTCGGCGCGATACACGCTCGCGCGCCGCAGCAGTTCGTCGCGCTCGCGGTCGATCACCTGCGCCAGCGCCTCGTCACTGACGCCGGCGAGTGCCTGGCCGGAGCGGTTGACCAGTACCACGCCGCCTTCGGCTACCGCGCCGACGGCGTATTCGGGCTGCCGCGGCACCCCGATCTTGCGGACGACGACGATGTCCAGCGGGGCGTTGATCGAACGCGCGACCTCCACCGCGACCGGCACGCCGCCGCGCGGCATACCGACCACGACCGGCGTCTCATAGTCCAACTCCGAGACCCGCGCGCCGAGCCTGCGCCCGGCATCGGTGCGATCGGCGAATTCCACGGATGACTCCCACCACTAGATGACCCAACACGATCGACACTACGTCTTAACGGCCGCCGATGTGTACGCGGTATCTACGCGTCGAGCGGGGAGACTACGGATGCCACCCGGTCGGCGGTCGATGGCGGGCGGGCGACGAAGTCGAAGGATCGCGATCCTCCGCTTCATTGGTGTTCGACCGCCTCCGGCGACGTCGGATCACCTACGCCGAAGGTCGTCGAGCTTGCGCCGGTCGCGCTTGGTCGGGCGACCCGTGCCGCGCTCGCGAACGGCCGTCGCGATCTCGTGAGCGGTTCGCTCGACCGGCGGGCTGTGGTCGACGTAACACTCTGCGGTGATCGGCGCGGCGACTCGCTTGTCGATGATCTTCAGCACCTCGACGATGCGTTCGCGCTTGGCGATGCGCGCTTCGATGCGATCACCGACGTTGACGCGAGAAGACGCCTTGATCGACGACCCGTTGATCCGAACCTTTCCGCCCGCGCATGCGGCGGCGGCCGCGGTGCGCGTTTTGAACAGCCGCACAGCAACCAGCCAACGGTCGATTCGCGTCGTTTCCATTGGAGATAGTGTGGCGTGGCCGGGCGGTGCGGGAAAAAAAAGACGCCCGGAACCCGCAGAGACTGCGAATTTCGAACGTGTCCAAGGATTATCGGCAGCTTACGCAGAAAACTTTAGGGATTTTTGCAAATTCTTTTCTGGCCGTGCGCGGGTGCCCTAGCCCACTGGCGAACCGCGATGCGAGCCGGGCGGCGATGCCGGGGTGGCGATGATGGGGCGGCGGCGGCGCGCACCGCCGCCCCATCTCGCAAAATCACCCGCCGGATCACTCGTCGCCGGCGCCCTTGGGCTCGCTCTTCTGCCCCACGACCTTGAAGTCGCGATCGAGCTGCACGTCGATCTCGCTGCCGCCACGGGTCACCTCGACCTCGTAGTAGCTCTCCTCATCGCCGACCTCGGTCTCGGTGACCTGGCCACCACCGGTGACCTTTAGTGCAGCGGCCTTGGCCTGCACCAGCGCCGCACCAGAGATCGCCTTGTCGGTACCTTCGTTGGCGTCTTCGCCGCCGGCCGCCCCGGCGATCGCCGTGCCGCCGATCGCGAGCGCAGCCATCGCCGCCACGGCGAACAGCATGCCCTTCAGTTTGTGCTTCAACGAGTCGGTCATCGTCGTCCCTTCGTTGGTTGGTTGACTGACACGACCCAATCTAAGGAGCCACCCTTAGATGCTCCTGAGACAGCGATCGCCTCGCCAGGCGGCGTCACGGCAGGTGTAGGCGCACCGTCGCGCCGGAAGCGGGAACGATCTCGACGCTACCGCCGTGCGCCTCGGCGATCGCCGAAACGATCGCGAGACCGAGTCCGGTGCCGCCGCGCGTACGCGCCTGGTCACCGCGGCTGAAGCGCTCGAACGCATGGGCTGCGAACGCGGGTGAGAACCCGTCGCCGTCGTCGGTGACGGCGAGCGCCGTCCCGTGGCCGGCATGTTGTGCGCTGAGCACGACATCACCGTCGCCATACCGCAGAGCGTTGTCGACGAGATTGGACAGTGCGCGACGAAGGTGCGTCGGATCGGCTTGAATCCGCAGCTCTTCGGGCGTGGAGACGTCGATCGTGCGGTTGTGCGCCGCCGCCCGATCGGTGAAGCGGTCGCGCACGCCTTCGAGTAGCGCCTTCACGTCGACCGTCTCGACACGCAGCGGCAGCTTTCCATCGGCCGAGCGTGCGATCCCCAGGAGATCCTCGGCAAGCTGCGCGAGGTGGTCACACTCCTCGATCGCCGCAACCAGCGACTCGCGAGCGTTGGGTCCAAGGTCGCCGCTGCGCAGCGATGCCTCCAGCTCAGCCTTGATCACAGCGATCGGCGTGCGCAGCTCGTGACTTGCGTCGCCGACGAACTGTCTCTCGCGTTCGAAGGACCGGCGTAGGCGTTCGAGCATTTCGTTGAGCGTCTCGCCGAGCCGGCGAATCTCATCGTTGGCGGCCGGCAGCGGAAGTTCTTCGACGCCGCGTTCCAGAGAAATTCCAGCAGCTCGGCGGCGCATGTTCTCGACCGGGCGCAAGGCAGAAGCTGCCAGCAGATATCCGAGGATCGACGCCAGTACGACTGCGACACCTCCGCCGACGGCGAACGATGTGATCAGGCTCGACAGCGCTTCGTCGCGGTCTTCCAACGACAGTCCGACTATGAAGATCTCGCCTCCACCCGCATTGGTCACAACTTGAACGGCCAAGCGCAGGTTCGCGTCGTATCCATCCACGTGACGCTCAATCGGAGTCGTGTCGGCGGCGATCTGGCGAGCTTCGGAAGCAGCGAGCACCGGCCCACGTGCAACACCGGTCTGCTCGACCAACTTGCCGTCCCCGCGTAGTAACTGAGTGACCTGCTCGTCCGGATCGCCCGCGGCACGAGACGGACCGGCTGCGATCCGCGCCTGCAGATCCGCGTCGATCGCGTCGTCGAGATCAATCCGCAACTGCACGTAGACGAATGCAGCGGCTCCCGCCAGAACCACGACCATCGCGAGCGCGAAAGCCGCAGTCAAACGCACGCGAATCGGTAAACGGTTCATGAACCGCCGTCCTTGCGCAGGCGGTAGCCCGCGCCGCGTACGGTCTCGAGCGATCTCAGATTGAACGGCCGGTCGATCTTCTCGCGCAGGTATCGCACGTAAACCTCGACGACGTTAGATTTCTGTTCGTAGCCGAGATCCCAAGCCGCGTCGAGCAACTGTGACTGGCTGAACACCTGCCCCGGCCGGCGCATGAATGTTTCGAGCAGCGCGAACTCGCGCGCGGAAAGTTCGATCGGCCGGTCGCCGCGCCAGACTTCACGGTCGGCGGGGTCGAGTCGCAGCTCGCCGACCTCGAGCACGGATGGGCGCGGGTCGGCGCCTCGGCGCACCAGGGCGCGCAGCCGTGCGAGCAACTCCGCCAGTGAGAATGGTTTGGTGAGGTAATCGTCGGCCCCGCCGTCGAGCCCACGCACACGGTCTTCCACCGCGTCGCGCGCGGTCAGCATGATCACCGGGATCCAGATTCCGTCGTCGCGCAACGCTCGGCAGATATCGAACCCGTCCCGCCCAGGGAGCATCACGTCGAGAACGATCGCGTCGTAGTCGACCGCGCCGGCTTTGAGCAGCGCCGACTCACCGTCTCGCGCAACATCTACCACGATGTCTTCGTAACGCAGTCCGCGACCGATCGCCGCGGCCATTCGAACGTCGTCTTCTACGACAAGCACTCGCACACCCATTCATTGTGACGACGAATCTGAGAGCCAGCTGAGAAGAACGACTCTCAGGCGCCGCTCAGCATCGCTCCCTAGCTTTGGCTGAGTCCGGCAATCAGCGACCGAAGGAACTCCGAATGTTCGACCCACACACCGTCCGCTCAAGTAAGACTTGTCGCTCGTGGCGGCGCTCGACGACCGCGTCGCTGACCGCCGTGCTGGCGGCCGTGATCGTCGTCGGTGGCTGCGGCGCCGACTCTTCGAGCACCGCGCCGATCGAAAATGCCTCGGCCGAACGCGCCGCGACTGAATGTGGCACGTACAACGGTCGTGGCTGCGCGCCCGCAGCCGAACGAGTCGATCTTGAACCGCCGAAGTTCTCGAATCCGACCGAGATCACGAACCCACTTTTTCCGATCGGCAAGCTCAAGTCCGCGGTGCTCCTCGGTCGCGTGGACGGGCAGTCATTTCGAACCGAGACCACACTTCTGCCGGACACCAAGACGGTCGTCTGGCACGGCCAGCGGATCCGCGTGCTGGTATCCCAGTACGCCGCGTACCTCGGCGGACGGCTAGAGGAGGTAGCGATCGACCGCTACGCCCAAGCCGACGACGGATCGGTCTGGTATCTGGGTGAAGACGTCTTTGATTACCGCCGAGGAACCGTCGCCGTGACCGAGGGCACGTGGCTTGCCGGCCGCGAGGGACCGGCAGCGATGATCATGCCCGCGAAGCCGAAGGTAGGTGACATTTATCGGCCCGAGAACACGCCCGGAATCGTCTTCGAAGAGGTCACGGTCAAACAGGTCGATCGGAAGGTTGATGGGCCGCTCGGCCCCGTAGCAGGCGCGATCGTCACCGAGGAACTGCATCTCGACGGGACCAGCGAACGCAAGGTTTTCGCACCGGGCTACGGTGAGTTTTCGACCGCGGGAGGCGGCAACGTCGAGGCACTGGCGGTCGCTGTGTCAACCGATGCCGACTCGGGATCCGAGCCAGCCGAGTTCGGATCTCTTGCCACTGGCGCCGAAGGGATTCTTGAGTCGGCACGTTTGCGCGATTGGGAGGCCGTATCAACGACGTACGCGCTGATGAGTCGAGACTGGAAAGCTCTGCGTGCAGGCAATCAGCCGTCGATGGTGCGGGATCGAATGAACAGCACTTTGGCGACGCTGGCGCGCAGTGTGAAATCACGGTCGGTCGCAGGGATCTCGCAAGGCGCGATCGACACTGCCCAATCGGTCCTCGATCTCCAGCTGCGCTATCGGTCGCCGGTCGCGATCGACGGCGGCCGCTTTCATCTCTGGACGCAACAGCTGCGCGTCGATGCGGCGGCCGATGACGCCGTCGGTGTAACCGCTTGCGTCGCGGTCCTGGAGTGGATTCGAGACCGAATAGCGCCGGTGCTCGACGCCGCCGACCGGGCCGAGATCAACCAGCGATTGCGCGATCTGCGAGGCGCGACCGACGCTGGGAGCTTGCCGGCAGCCGCCGATCATGCGGCTCGGCTCGGAGCGCGCGTGCGCGATTTCGACGCGTCGTAACCGACCGAGTCTTTGGCGCGACGCGAGTCTCGAGAGCTATCGAGACTCGCGACGCGACCAGTGACCACGCAGCGTGTCGACGACATCCGGCGTAACCTGATCGGGCCGCGGCGACGAGCCGAGCGACAGGCACACGACGACGCCATCGCCGGCGGCTGCTGAGCGTGCGATCGTGGCGCCGTTACCTTCGATCGTCACTTCACCGGCGAGCGCGGCGGCCAGCGGGATTGCCGTCAAGGCAAGGGTGGCCGCATGCTTTGAAAGCCGGACCATGAGAGATTGGTCGGGTAGACGGGAGGCGCCGGCCGGCCTTCGACCATTGACACCGGATTCCTCCCGCCCCCCATCGAACCGTGCGTGCGGTTCTCCCGCACACGGCTCACCGACGTCTTTCACCGATGGCATTCGGTTTCTCCCGCCAGCCCCAGATCGGTCTCGGGGCGACGACTGTTCCGTTGGGGTTAAACAGCCCGATGCAGTCCGGGGACTGATGGACGACGATCGCCCAACCCCACCGCACCGAACGTCCGCGACGCTTGGCCACGAACAACGCCAGGCGGTTGACCGCATGGAGCCTGATCTTGTCGAACGCCTTGGTCGAGTTTCCGTAGCGGAAATATCCGACCCAGCCACGCAGGAACTGATTGAGTTCCCTCACAAACTTGTTCGACTGGCAGCAGGAATCGCTTGCGCGTCGTGAGTTCACGGATGCGCTTGCGAGCGTGCTGCATCGCCTCGCGTGAGGGCCAGCGAGCAAGGAACGTGACGTGTTTGTTGCCGGGGCTGCGGCCACGCACCCAGCGATGATGAAAGCCGAGAAAGTCAAAACCCTCTCCGCCTTCTCGCAGGTGCACGATCCGCGTCTTGGACTGCTTGAGTTCAAGGCCCATCTCGACGAGGAGCTGCTTGAGCGCATTCAAAGCGCGCTCCGCTTGGCTCCGCGTCTTGCACATCACTACGAGATCGTCGGCGTAGCGACACAATGCGCCAACTCCGCGCGCCTGCCACTGCCGGTCGAGCCGGTTGAGGTAGACGTTGCAGAGCAACGGCGAGATCGCACCGCCCTGCGGCGTGACGGTGACGCTGCGCCTGATCGACCCCTGCTCCATCACTCCTGCGCACAGCATCGCTCGCAGGAGTTTCAGCAGGCGGCGATCGGTGACTCGTTCCTCGCACGCGTGCATCAACCGATCGTGCGGGATCGTCTCAAAACACGAGGCGATGTCCGTCTCGACAACCCACCGCGCTCCCCGAAAGGACTCGTCTGGGAGTACTTGCAGAGCGTCGTGTGCCGTCCTCCTGGGCCGAAACCCAAATGAGCACGGCATGAAGTCGGCCTCGAAGATCGGCTCTATCGCGATCTTCGCTGCCGTCTGCACGATGCGGTCTCGGACAGCCGGAATCGACAATGGCCTGTGCTAGCTGTCGGGCTTCGGGATAAAGACCCGACGGGCCGGCAAGGCGCGGTACGTTCCGGCTTTGAGGTCCGCTTCCAACTCGTTGAGCAAGCGATCAACGCCGCAGCGCTCGACATCGGCGATGGTGATTTGGTCGATGCCCGATGCGCCGCGATTGCGACGCACCTGCCCGCACGCCCGCTCCAAGACGTCCCTGCGGTGGACTTTGTCATAGAGCGCGTGGAACCGTCGTTGCGGGTCGGCCTTGGCCGCCCGGTAAAGCGTTCGTTGCAGTTCTCGGGTTTTATCTTCTGCGACGGTGATAGCCATAATCGGCACTCGTCAACCTTTCCCTGCACGTGCCGCGCAGACGAAGTAGCGGCCCTTCCCGTCGCCCGTGGTTGTGTTGTCCAGCGGACTTGATTGCCGGGTCGCAGGTCAGCGACCGGCGGATCTCGTGCTTGAACGGTTCGAGCTTTGACTCCTTCTGCGGCCGCTGATAGCTCGGCGGATCCGCTGACTCGATTGCCCTTCGAATCGTGTCTCTATGGCGGCCTGTGCGCCTTGAGATCTCTCTGATCGGAAGATTCTCGACGAACTTCAGTCGCCGTATTTCAGCCCATTCATGCACTTCAATCACCTACATATCTCCCCTCCTTGGTCCTGCTGACCAAGTCATGGTCCGGGTCCACGCGGACGACCGCGAGGCCGCTCAGGTGCGACAGTTTTCAACCGGCGTAGGTGGTACAGAATTCAGGCGGCGCTGACAACTTCAGCGCTTTAGTCGCTCCTCATGCATTGCTTCGATGTCAAAACGAGGGCCGTCGGGGTCTCGGTTCATCGCCTTCTGAACCGCCTTGACCAACAAATCCGCTGGCACCTTGCCATCACGTGGCTCCTGCAGCCAAGGTTGCTGCAAGAACTCGTCAAAGAACCATTCGAGGCGATTCTCAAGCAACGCAATCGCTTCGCGATTTGGTGCTGGGTCACGTAACTCATTGTCAGAGATGCCAGTCAATGCGGCGAGCCGCGTCAATTCGTCGTCGTCGTAATACTCCACGGGTGGCCGATCGCGCTTCTCGCTGTTGTGAGTGGCGCACAAAGCCGTCGCCGTTTGATCAAGAGGCCAAAGGAGTGCAAGCGGCCGAGTGTGATCCAGGTGCATGTCTCTCGCCTGGGGGAACTGCGTTCCGCATTTGAAACACCGGTGCTCGAACCGCTCCAAGACATCTTCAGTAAGCTCCCGACCAGTTTGCTCACGAAACAGGAGGCTTGTGCTACCGCCGTAGAGCTCAGACAACAGTTCTTCGATTGCTCGACGCCTCGCAGCATCTTCTTTGTGTTGACTGACTGTCCGAAGGGGATTGAGTGCCGCGTTGACTTCGAACTTCTTGCAGAACCGACATTCGAGCTGAAACCCGTATTTGAGTTGAATCGTTTCGTCATTGACGCGGTTGCGCAACCTACTGAACAACGGATGGCTGCAAGGAACTCGGTGCGCCGCGGTGCAGTGATTCGAGAAACTCAGATGCTTTCGCTCGTCGTGGACGTTGATCGGCAAAAATCGGCCGCAGCGGTTGCAGCCTTTCAAGTAGATCTCGCCACCCATTTTCAAAGGCTCGACCGGCCCGTTCAGAATCGGTTCGGAAATATCCGCGTGGATTTCCGGACTGTAGAAGTTGCCCTCCGGTGCAATCCGGTGCTTGTTTTTCATCAAGTTTCGCGGGTCGCTCTCAGCTTGGTCGTAGTACTTGTGACGTGCCACACCAGCCCCAAGCGAGTAGATCGCGACAATCGAGGAGTCCTCCGTCGCGGAGATGCGAAACAAAATTGTCGGCGACCGCGACCCATCTGAGTACCACTGACTGCCGAACTTGCTCCAGTCAGGGGCCGCAGGAGACGTCAATATTTCCGGTTCATTTAAGCCGTCGATGTCGACCGATGCCGTATCCGGCGCTCGATACCAGCCACCAAATCCGAGCAGAGTGCCCTCGGGAGTCTGTGGCAACCGAAACTCGACTGTTACAGAAGCGCCCTTGCCGAGCAGCCACCCACCAACACCGTCAACTTCGTACTCACCGCCGGTTACCTCGGGATGGGAATGAAAGCCCGCCCGCCGAGTAACGGGACGACGTCGCCCCGCCCACTCTCGCTTGCCCGGTCGTTTACGACTCGGATCGCCATGGGCGCTTTCATCCACGCCACAGCGTTCGCCAACTCAGTTGAAGCTCCTTTGCTGCACATCGTCGGATGCACGCGCAAAGAGAAATCCGTGCTCGACCGTGGCGCCTTTGTCGGTGAGGCCGTGTGATTCGCCATTGGCAACCGACTCATAACCGGTGTGAATATGCACGTATCCGCACCCTGGAAGAATTTGCTCGATTCGTGATGCCATGTCATGGTTGCGCGTCTTACCCAAATGCATTACAAGCAAGCCGCCTGGACGAAGCACTTTCCTCATGTCCTTGAGGAAGCCCGCGTACTCGGTTTCGAAAGCCGCTCGTTGCCTACGTTCCAAGAATCGCTCAGGCTTGTCGGCAAATTCTTCAGGGCCCCATCCGCAGAGCCATAGCCTCATCCAATTGGTCGTGAAGAAGCGCAACGAATTCGAGAACGGCGGTGACGTAATGACAGCGTCGACTGAGCTCTCGCCGACGGGCAAACCCGCGAAATCCGATAGGTACGCAGTTCCTTCCGATTCGAGCTCAGACAACGGGTCGAGAATCCGCGATAGCCGCGTCTCTAGCCGTTCGATCAGCGAGCGATAGTCATACGGTCCTGTTGGCTTCAACGGGGTGACCGGATGCGAGCGTCGCGACAAGGCATACGGTCGATTACCATGCAGAATGTGAAGCAGGTTCGTCAGCAAGACCGACTCCTCTGGAGTGGCGCCAGCAACGCGATTCTTGAAGAATCGGCGAGCTAGGAGTATTTCGCGAAGCGTCCGCTCCTCAAAATATTCGTCGATGCGACCATTTAGTCCGAAATCCGCATGTTCTTCACGTCTCAATACATCCAAGGAAAGGACGGAGCTACCAATGGAGGACTCGAGACTCCTCACTAATTGGCCGACGCCCTCCACGGAGAACCGCTCGAGTTTCGCTCGACTCACGATCACCGCCAGTTCACTTAGATCGCCGGCAACGGCAACTCGATTTTGCCGCCTCGCTTCCAACGGAATCGTTCCAACTCCGGACATCGGATCAAGCACGACATCACCAGGTCGCGTAAACCACTTCAGGAGGAAGTGAGCGATCGACGGCTTCAGTTTGCCTTGATACGAGCAAAGCGAATGGAGAACGCCACCCCAATTCCGGCTTGCGTATGGTGGTTGCTTGTGCGGCAGTTCGCCGCAGAACTGCTCGGCCAGGTCTCGAACATCGGCGTCAGACGAAAGGCCTACTCCGATCGACCGGCTTACAGTCGGGACTATGGGCGCTTGAAGTAGATGAGCTTCTGACACAGCGGACTCCCATCCTTCGAGATCCGATCGCGCAACATTGTTTCACCAGAGTGGATCCAGCCGGCCGACTCTGCTGTTTCCGTAAGGAGCGTGGGAGTATCGACGTGGACGCCTGCGAATCGACTGTCGCCGATATCAAGTGCGAGCCGACCGCCTGCGCGAGTAACGCCGAGGAGTTCTGCGAATACTCGATGCATATCCGAGAAGTACGCGCGCACCATCGTTGGGATTCGTGAGTCGTATGCAACCTGGTCAAGAGCGGCGGCGACTGGTTCGACGAAGTCGAGGGTCGTTGGTTCGCCAATCCTCCGTGACACGTTGTTTATTCCCGCCGTGAGCGATCGAGTCCTGAGCTGCGACAGGCCTTCCTCTGAGTCGATCAGCCCCAGCAGTAATAGTTCGAGCTTGGTATTGCGGCAGTAGTTCGTCCCGTTTAGATACGGAGGCGAGGTGACAATCAAGTCCACGTCACGCGTATCGTCACCGACCGACCGCGCGTCAGCCCCAATCCACGACGCATGTCCGGGCGCGATCGATGACGTCTCGAGATCTTCAATGAAGTCGGAAACTCGCTCGCGAACCGTTTGAAGTACGGTCGGCCGTGCACGTAGAAGCTCGCGTTCCGTTCGGCGACGCAAATCGACCGCGCGTTTCATATTGGAGGTCGAAATTGCGGAACTAGCAACTGCCAGCCTGCCGATCCGCCGAGCCAACTCGTTGTCGACATCATTAAAGCGCTCGATCCAGCCAACGAGTTCTCGGGCGGCGTCCGAAGTGAAGTAGTCTCGCTTGCGGTTCGCCGCCAGCAGCGGATTCGCGAAGTCCACTTCAGGCAATTTCGGCCCGGCCAAAGCCGCTTCCCGGAGGCAACGCACGACAGTGCGACGAAGATTGGGCGATGCGCAGGCTGCGGCAATTTTTGTCTCTGCGGCTTCGCGTAGATAAGGATTGACCTCGGTCCAAACGCTGCGAAAGCCGAGCTGCGCGGCAACAAGCGGGGTCGTGCCCGTGCCCCCGAAGGGGTCCAGAACCAACGAATCTGGCGACGTAGTTGCCAGCTCCGAAACAACGAGTTGAGCGCTGAAACCTTCCGTGAAACTCACCCACCGATGCAGCGGAGCGGACTTGTTCGGCCCGAAGACGCCAATGGCAGCGAGGTCCGAAGTCTCGTCTGTGGAAAGCATGTCGAGTCGTCGATCGATGTTCGCGGCAGCGCCCATAGGTTCGCAGGTTACGCGGCGATCCGGATAGCGCTCAAAGCCCGGTTCGAGCAACCACGCCAGTTGGATCACACCCACGCCGTTCACGATTCCGCGATTTGTTGACGAGACGCCAAAGGGTGGCTGCCGAAATCCGGTGTTCGCAAAGCGCCACCTCCACGCAGTCGTCGAGCGCGAGATAGTCGACGAACTTCGTCATTCTCGCCACAGAACACCTTCCGCCGACCAGGTAGAGGACCCCTCGAAGACCGAAATTGTCCATTCGGGAGCTGAAGCCATTCAAGATCGCTTTCGTGCGGAAGACCGACTTGTTCGAAAGCTCGATCTCAATCGCGATGTATTCGTCCGACTTGTTCGTGAGGAACGCAGCATCCGGCAGGTGTCTCGAGATCCCTTGGCGCGCCGAACAGGGAACTGAGAACCGCTGTCCGTCGGCTGCGCGTGCCTCGACTGCGCGTTCGCGTTCAGCGAGCGTTGCATAACCCTCTGCTTCGCATGCCACGACGAACTCCGTGATCGCAAGGTCGTGTTCGATGCTCGCATAAGAAAACCGGACCGGATCCAGGTCGAGATTCGCGTAGTCGATTCCGTCTCTCGTCGCCGCGCACCGTGTGACTGGAAACGTCGCGCTGGAGCGGCTCGGCTACCAATGCCTTGATTTCGCGCGGTGCAAGCGGTCCATCCGATTCTGCCAAAACAGCAACCACCTCATCCTGGATCGCGCCTAGGCGCAGTGGAAGCTTTGGCCGATTTGACAGTGCCGTTGGGTCAATGGTTAACTGAGAGCGTGCTTCAACGGCTTTCCGAACGACTGCAAGTTGGTCTTGGTTCGAAAATGCTCCGCTCAAGCGCGCTACGTCTCTCGGCAGGTTGTGTAACCGTTCGCGCCGCCCGGGGTACAGGCGTGTCGTATGTCGAGACGAGCCGAGCGATCGCCCGGGTTGCGGGTCTCCCGGGTGTCGCCGCGGGCGTTCTCGTAGCGTGCCCGGTAGATCCGCTTCGCATCGCGGTCACCGGGAGCATCGCTTTTGGCTGCTCGGGCCCACATCGTCATCGAGGCGATCGCGGCGGCCAGCGTCCGCATCCGGGAGTCGCTCTCGGGGGCGCGGGACGCGTTGGATGCCGCCGCCGAGCGGATCCGTCGGCCGCGAGTCGGTAGGCGTAGCGCACCGCGTAGCGGCGGTAATCTGACAGAGCAGACAGTCTCGACCTTTCCCGGGGTGGTTCAGACCTCGCCGTCGATGCGTCACGGCCGCGCGCGACCGTTGGGTGGACGGCTCACTCGAGCAGGCCGCGGATGTCTTCCGCGGTGAGGCTGCTCGCGAACAGGTCGCCCTCGTCCATGACCCCGCTGAACAGCGCGGCCTTGCGCCGCGCGAGGGCGACGACCTTCTCCTCGATCGTGTCACGCGCGATCATTCGGTAGACCATCACGGGACGGGTCTGGCCGATGCGGTGGGTGCGGTCGATCGCCTGGGCCTCGGTGGCGGGGTTCCACCACGGGTCCAGGAGAAAGCAGTAGTCGGCTTCGGTGAGGTTCAAGCCAAACCCGCCGGCCTTGAGGCTGATCAGGAACACCGGGTCGTCGCCGTCCTTGAAGCGCTTGAGCACGCTATCGCGCCGGCGAGTGCGGCCGTCGAGATAGCAGTAGCCGATGCCCTCGTGATCGAGGCGGTCGCGGGCCTGGGCGAGGAATCCCGTGAACTGACTGAACACAAGCGCGCGGTGGCCGCCGCCGACGACATCGTCAAGCTGCTCGACGAGCGCGCCGAGCTTGGCGCAGGGCACGGAGCCGTGGCTCTTGTCCACGAGACCGGCGTGCAGGCTGAGCTGGCGCAGCAGCGTGATCGAGCGCAGGATCGTGAAGCGGTTGCGGCCGAAATCGTCGATCAGCCCGAGAATCTTCTGACGCTCACGCTGGAGGTGGGTGTCGTACAGCTTGCGGTGGCGCGGATGCAGATCCACGGTCAAGATCTGCTCTTGCTTTTTCGGAAGGTCGCGGGCGACCATCTCTTTCGTGCGGCGCTTGAGCAACGGCTTGATTCTGCGCCGTAGCCGCGCGAGCTGCTCGTCGTCGCCGCCGCGCTCGATCGGGCGAGCGTACTGCTCGGCAAACCGCTTCGGATCGGAAAACAGGCCGGGCGACGTGATCGAAAGCAGCGACCACAGCTCCATCAGGTTGTTCTCCATCGGCGTGCCGGTGATCGCCAGCTTGAACGGCGCGGCCAGCTGACGAACGCACCGGTGCGTCTTGGACTGGTGGTTCTTGACGAACTGGGCTTCGTCAAGGATCATCCCGGCCCACTCCACCGTGCCGTACGCGTCGGCTTCGAGACGGAACAGCGTGTACGTCGTGACCACGATGTCGGTGGCGGCGACCTCGTCGATCGCGCGACCCGATCGCGCCAGCGTGTCGGTCACCGCTTCGACGTTGAGGTCAGGGGCGAAGCGCGCCGACTCCGTCACCCAGTTGGACACGACGCTGGTCGGCGCGACCACCAGGAACGGGCCGACGTCCGGGTTGACGGCGCGGGCGTGGCTGATCATGGCGAGCGCTTGTAGTGTCTTGCCGAGCCCCATGTCGTCGGCGAGGATCCCGCCGAGTTCGTGCTCCCACAGTGACGCCAGCCAGGCGAACCCATCGCGCTGGTAGGGACGCAGCCGCGCCGACAGCGTCGCGGGCGGGTTGTGCTCGGCGACCGCGTCCAGCTCGAGCAGCGCGCCGACCTGCCGCCGCCACGCCCGCGCCTGCTCGGTCACAACACCGAGCGCGGCCAGCTCGGCCCAGAGCCCCGCCTGGTAGCGGCTGATCCGCGGCGACGCCGACGGCGAATCCGTCAGCGCCCCGGCCTCATCGATCAACTGTCGCAGCGACTGTAGGCGGGGTGCGAGCAGTGAGAAGTGAGCGCCGTCCTCAAGCAGCATGTGCGTCTCACCGCTCGCGAGCGCCGTGAACACGTCGGCGAACGGCAGATCGCGATCCTCGACGCGGATCGTCACCCCGAGGTCGAACCAGTCGCGCTCTCCGGCGATGTCGGCGGTCGATACGCCGATCATCAGCGAGTCGCCGACGTCGCGGTAGTCCGCGGGCTGTCCGGCGATGTCGACGGTGATGCCCGGCCGCCGCGCCAGTCGCGGCAGCTGTTCGGTCGTGAGCCGCATGCTGTCGACGCCGGTCAGCGTGACCGCCGGCGCGTCGGTCGCCCGTCCGGCGCTGTCGAGCAGGCCGAACGACTCGAGATCCATCCCGGTGAGCACGGTGTCGGCGAGGATCGCGCGCTCGGCGTCGAGATCGCGAAACCCAGGCCCAATCTCGCCGGCGCCGATCGCCGCGCGCCGCACGGTGGCGCCGATCCGATATGCCCACTCCCATCCGACATCGACGGCGTGGTCGGCACCGTAGTCCGCGCGCAGCACGAGGGCGGGCTCGGAGATCTCGGGCGGGGTGAACGATCCGTCCGACGACACCACCGTGGCGACGTTGCGCAGCGTGGGATAGAGCTCGCCGGCGAAGTGGTCGAGCTCGCTCGCGGGGATCCGCAACCGCTCGCCGTCGAGCACCATCGGCCGCAGCTTCGGCGCCGCCGGCCTGGCGAGGCGCACCAGCCGCAACCGCCATCTCTCGAGCGCGCGACCGGCGGCGATGTCGGAGCGCTCGACGCAGACGATGCCGTGTCCGCTCGAACCAATGAACAGCAGCGGCTGGAGGTCGTCCGCGTCGTCGCCCTCGACGCGAATCACTGCGGTCAAAAGCGATGCCTGGTCGCTCTCGCGCGTGACGTCGATCAGCAGCTCGCCCTGCCGGTGGCCAGGCACCGTGCCGAGCTCCGGGCGCGCGTGGACGAACGGTATTCCCAGCCGGCCCGCTTCTTCCAGCAGCGGCCATAGCTGCGGGCTGTCGCAGCACCCGAGATCGAGCGCCTTGTCGCCGCTGTAGCCGTAGTAGTAGGAGGGCAGTCCCGCGCGCGCGCGGTGCATGGCGTACAGCTCGCGGACCAGCGCCAGGTGATCGGGGCGAAGGTCGCCGCCCTGGGCGTGCCACGAGTCCAACCCGCTCCACGCCAACGATCCGTTTATCCATCCCCCGCGCGCGCCGGGGCGCATCAGTCGCGCCATCAGCCGCGGCTCGCTTTGGTTCGCGACGCCGCGCAACGCCAACTCGATCGCCAGCGGGGCGCCCACCGCGTGCGGCGACGGCGTGTCGATCAGCGCCCGCAGCGGCTCCTCCCATGATCGCGTCTTCGACCTGCTCGCGATCCGGCGTGGCGAGGGCCGTTCGCGGCCGCGCGGGCCGGCGCGCCCGCGG
>JBASWU010000007.1:0-24797 GCA_049276635.1 Solirubrobacterales bacterium
GCTGGGACGAGTCGGAGCGGCGCCGGGCTGCGGTCGTGAAGTTGGTTGAGGAGCGGCCGGAACCGACGGCTGGGCCGGCCGGCGCACCGGCTGCTCGCCGCCGCGGCGAGCGCCGGGCTCGCCCGACAGCTCACCGGCCACGGTGGCCGCGAAACTCGACCCGCCGGAACCGGTCTTGACCGACTGCTCGAGCAAGCGCACGCGTAGCTCGGCGGCGCGAATGTCGAGATCGCGCTCGTAGGCGTCTTCGAGTGTCTCGGGCGGCCGCACGATCGCGTAGATCAGCGCGCCGGCAAAGGGAAAGATCAGCGCCGCAAGCGTGGCCGAGCCGATCAGCACCGGATCTTCGAGCCGGCGGCGCGCGTCGGCAAGCGTCCAGTAGACCAACGCGAACCAGATCGCGATCAAGAAGACCAACAGCAGGTTCGCGACCATGCCGACGCCGTCGTTGTCAATCCCGAAGATCGCCACCGGGACCACGCCCAGCGCGGCCGGAGGTTTACGTTTGGTGGCGCTACCCATAGCTCGCGGCGAGTGTATCGGCGCGATCAGAAGATAAACTTGCCGAGCGCGTAGCCGATCCCGGAAAAGACCAGAATCACCAGGGCGACGATCAGCGCGACGACCGCGACCATCGCGATCAGCGAGGGCTGCTCGGGTGGCTCGGTCGGGGGTGTCGGGGCCTGAACGATCGCCATGACGTGGCCTAAAGCGTCGCTCCGCCGGACGTCGCCGGTCCACGCGCGAGGTCGGCCAGCAGGTAGTTGGACCCGGTCACCAGCAACGCTCCGTCGCGTCCGGCAATCTCGCGTGCACGATCGAGCGCGGCAAAAGGCGATGGCTCCACCTCGATTCTCACTCCGGCCGGCACCTGCGAGCGGGCTTCGGCCGCGATCCGGTCCGCCGTCACCGATCGCGGGTTCGACGACTGCGTGCAGACGACGACGTCGTCGGCCCCGACCGCGCCGAGCAGGACCGACAATGTCGGCCCGATGCGTTTATCGCTCATCATCGCGACAAGCAAAGTAACGGTCCGCTCGCCGACTACGTCGGGCAGCGACTCGATCAGCGCCTCGGCGGCCTCCTCGTTGTGCGCGGCGTCGCGCAACTCGAACGGCTCGACGTTGGTCACCTGCAACCGGCCTTCGAGCCGCGTCGCGACGACAACGTCGGCGATTGCTCCGGCGCCACGGGTGATGTCAAACGTGAGCCCCGGTCTAAGCCGGTGGGCGGCGACCTCGGCCGCCGCGATCGCCAGCGATGCGTTGCGCCGGACAAACGCCCCCGGCAACCCGGCGAAGGCCGAGTCCTCCTCTCGGACATGCACGAGCCGCGCGTCGCGCTCGTCGGCGATGTTGTTGGCCTGCCGCTCGGCCGCCGCGCCGAGCCGGCCGCAAACCAGTGTGCCGCGGCTACGCACGACCGCCAGCTTCTCGTGGGCGATCTCCTCGATCGTCTCGCCGAGGTACTCGGTGTGATCGACGCCGATGCCGGTCAGCACCTGCACCCGCGAATCGCCGAGCACGTTGGTGGCGTCTAGCCGGCCACCGAGTCCGGCCTCGACGACCGCAAGCTCAACCCGCTCCTCGGCGAAAACCCGAAAGGCGATCGCGGCGATCGCCTCGAACTGGGTGACGCGATCGTCCGCGTCAGAACACGCGTCGAGCGACTCGATCGCCGCTCGAACTCGCGTCCCGGCCTCGGCAAAGGCTTCTGCGCCGGCGATTGAGTCGCCCAGCGCGATCCGTTCGCGGAAGCAGCGCAGATGCGGCGATGTGAAGCACCCGACCTTCAATCGCTGCGCCGTCATGGCGGCACCGATCATCAGGGTCGTCGAGGACTTGCCGTTGGTGCCGACCACGTGCACGGCCGGGTACTCGTCCTGTGGATCGCCGAGAACAGCGAGTAGGCGCCGCATGCGGTCAAGGCCAAACCGCATCCCGAAGCGCTCACGCGTGAGCAGGAATCGCTCGACCGCAAGCGCGTCCGCGTCCGCGTCCGCGTCCGGGCGATTGTCGATCGCTTTCTCGGTCAGGGTGTCGTTCACGCCACGGCCACCTACGACGCCGGCTGGACCAGCGCGGCGAGCTCGCGGCGAAAGCGCTCGAGCTTCTCGCGCTCGGCGTCGACGACCGCCGGCGGTGCCTTGGCGACAAACTGTTCGTTGCCGAGCTTCCGCTCGACCCGCTCGATCTCGCCCTCGAGCCGTCGCGCATGCCCGGCCTTTTTTGCCTCGGCCGCCACCGGGTCGAAGGCCTCGCTTTGGAGCATCTCGATCGCCCCGCCGGGTATCGCGAGACTGCCGACGGTCGGCTCGTCCGCGGTAACCAGCTCGATCCGGGCCAGGCGCTCAAGGTGGTCGGTCACCCCGTCTTCGTAGCCCTCGGCCAGCAGGCGGCCGCGCAGTGAGATCCTCGGCGCGATGCCGAGTTCGTCGCGATAGCGGCGCACGGAGGTGATCGCCTCGATCAGGCGGTCGATCGCGCCCTCGGCGCCGGCGTCGACCAGCGCGTCGTCAACCGTAGGAAAGGCCGAGGACGCCAGCAGCCCGCGACGCCCTCCGGGCAGGAGAGCCCAGATCTCCTCGGTTACGAACGGCATTATCGGATGCATCAGGGCGAGCGTTCGCTCGAGCACAAACAGCAGGTTCGAGCTGACGGCGTCGTTCTCGCCCTCGGCCCAGAGGCGCGGCTTGGCGAACTCGAGATACCAGTCGCAGAGCTCGTTGTAGAAGAAGTCGTAGAGACCGAGCGCGGCGTGTGAGAAGTCGTACGCCTCGATGCGATCTGTGGTCGCGGCGATCGTCCCCTGGAGACGCGACAATATCCATCTGTCCTCCGGCGTCTCAGGACATGGCCGTGCCGGGACATCGGCGACCTTCAGCAAGATCAGCCGCGACGCGTTCCAGAGTTTGTTGGCGAGGTCGGATCCCTGTTTGACCTTTTCGACGGAGTAGCGAACGTCCTGTGCCGAGCTCATCGCCAGCAGGCCGAAGCGCGTCGCGTCGGCGCCGTACTCGTCGATCTGTTCGAGCGGATCGATCCCCGTACCCAAAGACTTACTCATCCGGCGGCCGTCGGGAGCTTGGATCACCGAGTGGATGTAGACGTCGTCGAACGGAACCTCGCCGAGAAACTCGATCCCCATCATGATCATCCGCGCGACCCAGAGAAAGATGATGTCGCGCGCCGTCGAAAGCACGTCGGTCGGGTAGTAGGCCTTGAGCTGCCCGGTGTCGCCGGGCCAGCCCATCGTCGCGAACGGCCACAGCGCGCTCGAAAACCAGGTGTCGAGCACATCCTCCTCGCGCGTCCAGCCGTCGCCATCGGGCTCGGTTTCCCCGACGTACAGTTCCTCGCCGCGATACCAGACCGGCAGCCGGTGGCCCCACCACAGCTGCCGCGACACACACCACGGCCGAATCTCGTTCATCCAGTTGAGATAGACGCGGCCCCAGCGGTCGGGCACGAACCTGACTTTCCCGGTCTCGACGGCTTCGATCGCCGGGCCGGCGAGCTGTCGCATATCGCAGAACCACTGCAGCGAGATCAGCGGTTCGATGCGCGCGCCGGAGCGCTGCGAATGCGGTACGACGTGGGTGTGCGGTTTGACCTCGCCGAGCGCCCCGAGTTCGCGCAGCCTTTCGACGATCCGTTCGCGGGCGTCGAGCACTTCGAGGCCAGCGAACTCACCGGCGGCCTCGTTCATCAGGCCGTCGAAACCGATCACCGTGAGCTCATCGAGCCCGTGCCTGCGCCCGATCTCGAAGTCGTTGGGGTCGTGACCCGGCGTGATCTTCAGAACCCCGGTGCCGAATTCGAGATCGACGTGTTGGTCGGCGATGACCGGCAGCCTGCGCCCGACGATCGGCAAAATCACGAACGATCCGACCAGATGCCCGTAGCGCTCGTCGCCGGGGTTGACCGCGACGGCGGTGTCGGCGAGCATCGTCTCCGGGCGAGTGGTCGCGACCGTCAGCTCACCGCCGCCTTCGAGCGGGTACTTGATGTCGTAGATCGCACCCTCAACCTCTATGTCCTCGACCTCGAGGTCGCTGATCGCCGAGCCGATGCCCGGATCCCAGTTGATCATGTAGTTGTCGCGGTAGATCAGGCCCTTCTCGTAAAGCGCGACGAACACCTTGACGACGGCCTTGGCGTATTCCGGATCCATCGTGAAGTGCTCTTCGCCGTAGTCGCAGCTCGCGCCGAGTCGCTTGAACTGACCGATGATCGTCGCGCCATACTGCTCGCGCCACTCCCAGACGCGTCGCTCGAAGGCCTCCCGGCCCAGCTCCCGGCGGCTGGTGCCCTCTTTCGCGAGCAGCTTCTCGACCTGCGCCTGGGTGGCTATGCCGGCATGATCGGTCCCCAGAACCCACTTGGCGCGACGGCCCTGCATCCGCCGCAGGCGGATCAAAGTGTCCTGGATCGAGCCGTTGAGCGCGTGACCCATGTGCAGCGCGCCGGTCACGTTCGGCGGCGGGATCACGATCGAGTAGTTCTCGGCCGGCGTGCCGTCGTCCTCGGGGTGAAAGATCCCCGACTCAATCCACCGGTCGAAGATCCGCTGTTCGGCCTCGCCCGGCTCATACCGGGTGCGCTCGTTTAGAACTTGGAGGCGGTCGTCGTCCATGGCGAAGGAGTTTATGTGCCCTCCCGGCCGATCGCCGGCGTCGCGATTCGCCGCCCGAACTTGCCAAACCGGGAGTTCTCCCCTACATTGGCTCCAAGCCAAGGACGGCTTGTGATTCATTTGACCCGCACTCGCAAAACACTTCTTCTGGCAGTAACGGCACTCGCCACGTGTGGGTTGTTTCCTGCCTCCGGCGCCTCGGCCGCGACCGTCGCGGCCAAGACCCAGGTGATCGTCACGCTCGCCGTTCCGACCGCTCCGGCCGGCGCCGATCAGTCGGCGACAATCGCTCAGACCGCCGATGCGCTGCTCGCTACCTTGCCCGCGGGCTCATACACAGTCGTCAACCGGCCCGGCGTGCTCCCGTTTGTCACGCTCACGGTCAGCCGCGCCGCCGCGGCGGTCCTGAAAACGAGCAGTCTCGTCACCGCCTACGAGGTCGACAAGACCGTCTCGGCCTCGCACACCAAGCGCAAGTGCAAAGTCGTGAAGTTGAAGGACGGCAAGACCAAAGTCAAGATGTGCAAAAAGGTCACAGCACCAGAGAACGTCCACTGACCGCCGAGTTTCCCCGGGGCTATAGCTGCTCCTGTCTGCAAAAGGCCACCTCTGAACAGGGTGGCCTTTTGCATGCCCGGACGTACGCTTTCAACGCCGCGCCCTCCGGCCCCGCGAAGCGGTCGTGTACAGCATTACGAGTTGGATCGCGAGACAGGCGACGAGCGCGACGGTGAACGCCGATGCGATACTCGCCGAATCGAGCGAAACGGCGAGCACGTAGAAGAAAGTCGCGAAGGCGAAGAGGCCGAGTAGTAGCCCGCCCATCACGCGCACGGTCTCGTCGGCGCCGGCCTGTCCGAGCGTGAAGGCGGCCAGCACGCTCGCGATTACCGGAAACGGTGTCAGCAAGCCACTGAGCTCCGGGCCGAAGCGCTCGGCGGTCACGGCTAAGCACAAGATCAACGTAACCGTCGCCAGCGCGCGCATCGGCAGATCCCAGCCAGGCGGCTCGAGAGATATCGCGCCATCGGCGGCCTTCGGCAACGAGAAGAACGTCACCGCGATCGCCAGCCACGACGACACCAGAGCGACCTCGTCCGCGACGTCCACCAGCGACAACAAGACGACCGCGATCGCATACGCGCACCACCCGGCCAACAGGCTCGCCATCCACCCTCGCCGGAACGCCATGCGGCAGAAGCAAGCGATAAACCCACACAACGCCACAACCCCCAGCAGTGCCGCCGCGGACGCGTCCGACGCAAACCCCGCCCCCTGCTCCAGCGCGAACACCAACAGCACGGGGCCCGCGACCGCGGGCAACGCCGCGGCCAGTCCACCGAGTCGCGGTCCGTAGTGACGGGCAAGGACAGTCGAACCGACTACGAGCGCCGGCGCGAAGGCGAGCTTTACGGCGAGTACGCCCAAGGCGCTTCGCGCCGCTAGGCGGATTCTTGAGTAAGCGCGTCCGGCGGACGGCCGATGCGCTTGGCCCCGCCGGGTTCGACCTTGGCAGCCTCGGTGACGAGCGTCGGGTTGAGGCCCTTGTCGATCGTCTCCTTGGTGACCACACACTTGGTGACGTCGGTACGACTTGGCAACTCGAACTGCACGTCGAGCAAGGTCTCTTCGAGGATCGAGCGCAGTCCGCGGGCCCCGGTCTCGCGCTCGATGGCGCGTTTCGCGATCGAGCGCAACGCGTCGTCGGCGAAAACGAGGTCGATGTTGTCGAAGCTGAAGAAGCGCTGGAACTGTTTTACCAGAGCGTTCTTGGGCTCGGTCAGGATCGTCACGAGGTCGTCTTCCTGCAGCTGACGGATCGCCGTAACCACCGGCAGCCGGCCGATGAACTCGGGGATCAGGCCGTAGTTGATCAAGTCCTCGGGCAGGCACTTCTCGAAGACCTCGCCGACGTCCTGCTCGGCGCGGCTCTTGACGTCGGCGCCGAAGCCGAGACCCTTGTAGCCGATGCGCTTGCCGATCACCTTGTCGAGCCCGGCGAACGCGCCACCACAGATGAACAGCACGTTCGAGGTGTCGATCGTCAACAGCTCCTGGTGCGGATGCTTGCGGCCGCCCTGCGGCGGAACACTGGCGACGGTCCCCTCCAAAATCTTCAGCAAGGCCTGCTGGACGCCCTCTCCCGAAACGTCGCGGGTGATCGAGGGGTTGTCGGCCTTGCGGGCGATCTTGTCGACCTCGTCGATGTAGACGATGCCGGTTTCGGCGCGCTTGACGTCGTAGTCGGCGGCCTGAATCAGCTTCAGAAGGATGTTCTCGACGTCCTCGCCGACGTAACCGGCCTCGGTCAGCGCGGTGGCGTCGGCGATCGCGAACGGAACGTTTAGGACCCGGGCCAGAGTCTGGGCCAGGAGCGTCTTGCCGCAGCCGGTCGGCCCGAGCATCAGGATGTTGCTCTTGGCGACCTCGACCTCGCCCTCGGCGGACTGCATCATCTGGACGCGCTTGTAGTGGTTGTAAACGGCGACGGCGAGCGTACGCTTGGCGGTCTCCTGGCCGATCACATACTCCTCGAGCGCCTCGTTGATCTCGCGCGGCTTGGGAATGTTGGCGACGTCGAGCACCGCCGGCGTGGCGAGCTCTTCGTCGATGATCTCGTTGCAGAGATCGATGCACTCGTCGCAGATGTAGACGCCCGGACCGGCGATCAATTTCTTGACCTGCCGCTGCGACTTGCCGCAGAAGGAGCAGAGCAGCTGCTCGTTATTGTCAGTTGGTCGCGCCATTTAGGAGTGCAGTTCGGAGGCTCGCTTCAAGATAAACCAAATGCGTCGGCCCGGTACCGCACGTATCGGCAGGCGGCCGGCGCGGGTCCAGCGATTCCCGCCGGGTGTCCAGCCGCCGCCCAAGTCGTTATCGCTTCGCGAGGATCGAGTCAATCAAGCCGTATTCCTTGGATTCCTCTGCGCTCATGAAGTAGTCGCGCTCGGTGTCCTTGGAGACCTTCTCGATGTCCTGGCCCGTGTGATGCGCGAGAATTTCATCGAGACGCTTGCGTACGTCGATGATCTCACGAGCGTGGATTTCGATGTCGGTCGCCTGGCCCTGGAAGCTGGAGCTGACCTGGTGGATCAGGATTTTCGAGTTGGGCAGCGAGAGCCGCTTGCCCTTCTCGCCGCCGGCGAGGATCACGGCGCCCATGCTCATGGCGATACCGCAGCAGATCGTCTGCACGTCGGGCTTGATGTACTGCATCGTGTCGTAGATCGCGAGCCCGGCGTAGACCGAACCGCCCGGGCTGTTGATGTACAGGGAGATGTCTTTGTCCGGGTCCGATGCCTCGAGGTGGATCAGCTGGGCAACGATCAGGTTGGATATTTCATCGGTCACGGGGGTGCCGAGGAAGATGATTCGCTCGTCGAGCAAGCGGCTGTAGATGTCGAAGGCGCGCTCCCCGCGGGAAGTCTGCTCTACGACCATGGGAACAAGTGGTGTCATGGCCCTTGTTTTTTCCTCTCTGGCTTGATGTCCTTTAAAAACGAATGTTTCGGGCGGGCATCCGGCTGCGGAGTTTCAGTCGTCGTCCGCGAATCCAACCCCTCGTGCGCGAGTCTAATCCGCCGGGATGCCGGTGTGCCCGGACCCGGCGGCACGATCAGGACCTGGCCGCATACCCGGGTCGTCGTCGCCGTGCGCGCCGGTTGTCGCGGAGGTGCGAGCCGGCCGTCGTGGTCGTACCGGCGCGCTACCGGCGCGGGATCAACCGGTTAGGAACCCGGCGTCCAGAGGCCTTCGCCGCCGGCCGGCTTGGCGGCGCCTTCGGCCGCCTCCTTGTCGGGCGTCCAGATTGCCTCGCGGGCCTCGGCCTGCTCGATCGGAATCGGCTTGGCGACCTCGACCAAGTGGTCGATCGCCTTGCGCGACTTGAGCTCGGCGGCGAGCTGGTCGATGCCGCCGGCCTCTTTGATCAAATCGAACTGCTCTTGAGCCTTCTCGCGCTCCTCGCCCATGTCCTCGGCGATCGCGTCGACCATCTCGTCGTCGGAAACCTCGATGCCGAGATCGTCGACGAGCCTCGCGATCACGGCCTCACGGCGGATCGTCAGTTCGGCGTCGCCCTCGGCGCTGTCGATGAACTCATGCTCGGACTTGCCCTGCGCCTGCAGGAACATTCGCGGATCGATGCCGCGGCGCGCCAGCGATGTCGCCAACTCGCGCCAGAGTTCGTGGGCGCGCGAGTGAATGTGACCGTGGGGAATCTCGACCTTGGCCTGCTTGGCGACGGCGTCGACCACCGCCCAGCGGTACTCGCGGTCGACCTCCTGCTGGGTCTCGTCCTGAATGCGGCTGAGGATTTCGTTACGCAGTTCCTCGATCGTGTCGTAGCCGAGGTTTTCCGCCGCGAACTCGTCGGTCAGTTCAGCCAGCAGCTTCTCTTGGACGGCATTGATCTTGACCTTGAACAGCGCGTCGGCGCCGGCGAGGTGCTCGGCGCCGTAGTCATCGGGGAATTTGACGTTGACGTCGAGTTCATCGCCGGCGGAACCGCCGACGATCTGCTCTTCGAATCCGGGGATGAACTGGCCGGAGCCGATTTCGAGCACGTAGTCGCTGCCGGCGCCGCCCTCAAACTCTTCGCCGTCGATGCTGCCGGTGAAGTCGATGTCGACGAAGTCGCCACCCCGGGCGGCGCGCTCGACCGGGGCAAGTGTCGAGAATCGGTCGCGCATGACCTGCAGTTCGCTCTCGACGGCCGCCACGTCGGGATCCGGCTCGCGGCGGCCGACCTCGATGCCGCGGTAGTCGCCGAGTTCGGCATCGGGCCGAACCGGGACCTCAAGCTCGAACTTGAGCGGCTCGCCGGCTCTGTACTCGGGGGCGGCCGAGAGCGATGGCGAGCCGATCGGCGCGATGTCGGTCTCGGCGAGCGCGTCGGCGTACCAGCCGCCGACCGACTCATCGAAGGCGTGCTCGAATACGGCCTCGTTGCCAAGCCGCTGAAGCGCGAGCTCGGGCGGAACCTTGCCCTTACGGAAGCCGGGGAGTTTGACCTGTTCGGCCATGTGCTCGGCCGCGTGCTTGATGCTGTGTTCTACGAGGTCGGGCGAAACCTCGATCTCAAGCTTGGCCTTCGCCTCGGGAAGTTCTGTGGTGGAAACGGTTATCGGGGTCACAGGCGGTGACATTATCGCCTATAGGCTCAGCGCCCGTGGACTCGCCCGCGCCAGCCGACCGGCCTTCGCGACCGCCGTACAAACCGCACCCGCTGCGGCGCGTGCGCGCATTCCTGCTGACCGACCGGGTCGGCCACACGATCGCGTCGACGATCGGTCTCGGCAAGATCGCGTTCTGGTGGGCACGCCGGCGGATCGCGCGGGCAGTCCGCCGCCGCTGACCTAGGCTGCGGCGGCGTCGGTGTGTCCGTCGGCCGTGGCGTCGGTCCGCCCGTGAGCCGCCGCATCAGTCCGCCCGCGGGCCGCGGCGTTCTTACGTCCCTCGTCGACCAGTGCTTCGAGCAGTTCGGCCAGGCGCGGTAGCGCATGATCGTCGACGAGTCCGCCGTCTTCGCCGAACGCCTGCGCGGCGTTGGCCACCGCGAACTCGATGCCGACCACACGGGCCCCGGCGATGCCGGCCGCCTTGCGTGCGTCGGCCTGCGCCCAGACGCCGCCGTACTGACCGGTTCCGGCGCCGATCACGGCGACCGGCTTACCCTTGAGCGCGGCTTCCGAGCGGGGGCGCGAGGCCCAGTCGATCGCGTTTTTCATCGCGCCGGAGATCGTGCCGTTGTATTCCGGTGTGACCAGCAGAACGGTGTCGGCCTCGGCGATCGCCAGTCGCAGGTCGCCGGCGGCGGCGGGCTCGCCGCCGGGTACGTCGACGTCCTCGTTGTAGTTGGGAAGCTCCGCCAACCCGCTCCAGACCTCCAGGCTCGCGTCGACGGGCAACGCCCGCGACGCGACCTGAAGCAAACGCGTGTTGTACGAATCGCGCCGCAGGCTGCCGGAGATACCAAGGACCTTCATTGCCTTAGGCGTCGACCAGCTCTAGGTCGGCCTCGATGTGGACTTCGTTGCCGAGCACGTCACGGCCGTCGGGCATCTGCATCTGCCAGTCGAGGCCGTACTGCGTACGGTCGATCGTGGTGTGCAGTCGTACCACGAGACTCTTGCCGCCGGCGATGTTCTCGAACGACTCGCCGATCGTGCCCCTCACCGTCACAGGCTTGGTCTCGCCACGCAGCGTGAGCTTGCCGTCGATGACGACCTCGCCGTTTTCGTACCTGACCTCGCTCGACTCGAAGTCGACCGTCGGGAAACGCTCGGTGTCGAAGAAGTCCGGCGAGAACACGTGCCCACGGCGGGTCTCATCGGTGAGATCGACACTTTCGACGTTGACCGAGCCGGAGATTTTCACGCCCGACTCGCCGTACTCGAGCTTGGCGTCGACGTCACGGAACGATCCGCGGAACTTGCTTTCGCCATTGTGCTCGATCGCGTAACCGATGCTTGAGTGGGTCTTGTCGATCACCCATGTGCCTGTTGCCCGGGCCGGCTCTGTAACTGACATGATTCGCTCCTCTGGCTTGGTTCTGATGTCGTGGGATCCGCGAACGCCGAATCCCCTAAACTCCAAACGGACTAACGTCCGTTTAATAGGGATATCGTAGCGGACCGCCGTCCGTTTTGTCGCGGAGTGATCACCACCCAGCTTGGATGGGGTCGGCGAGACGAGCGGCAGCAGGTCGCCGCGCCACTGTGTCGGCGCGGCCGGGCTGGAGGATCCCGCGCGGCTAGCGCGCGGAGATAAGCTCGACGAGGCGCACGTAGCCGTCGGCCACGCGCCGGTCGTCGATCATCAGGGCGCCGCGCCAGTAGTTGACCAGTTCGGCCGAAAGCGCCGACAGCAGGACATCGGTGAAGTAGTCGAGATCGAGACCGGCGTCGAGGTCCGACAAGAGCGCGCGGACGTGGGTGCGGTAGGTGGTGTAGATCGGGCCCTGGAAGCGCGCCATCGGCACACCGGTCTGCGCGGCGAGGATCAGATCGCCGTGGATCCGCAGCCGCTCCAGCACCCCGCGGCCGAACGCGACCAGCCGGTCGGCCGGCGGAGCGGCCGGGCCCAGCGGTGGTTCACCGCGGATCATCGCTTCCTGAAAATCGCGCTCGCGTGAGTCGAGGATCGCGTACGCCAGGCCGCGGCGGTCGCCAAAACGGCGATACAGCGTCCCTTTACCGACCCCCGCGGCCTCGGCGACCGCATCCATCGAAACGTTTTCGGTGCCGTAGCGTTCGAACAACTCCTCGGCCGCGGCAAGAATCTTGCGACGGTTTCGCTGAGCGTCGATTCGCTCGGCCGGAACCCCGCCGATTACCGGCAGGTCGTCGCAATCCGGCGTGCCGGGCAATAACGGGTCGCTGTCAATCTCGGTCTCCACCCGTTAGCACGATAGTCCGATTGGCATGCGAGATCCACCCGGCGCGAGTCGACCGGCACCGGTGTTCAAGTAGGCTGACCACCAGAGGAGCCAACGCCATGAAACCCCCGACAGCCGAGTCGAAGACGGCCGGCGGCCGCACCGTCGCGACGACGACCCCGGTCGCCGGGAGTGATTGGCCGCCTGCCGCCGGACCCGGCTCGTTCGCACAGGCGCCACCGCGGCTGGCCAACACGTATCTGGGCGACGCCGCGCTGCGGGAATATCTGAGCGCGGCGCTTCCCGAGCGCGTCTTCGACGAAGTCTCCCCCGCGCTCGCCGAGCTCGGTGAGCTGGCCGCGGGCGAGATGCGCGAACTCGCGCGCGTCGCCGAATCGAATCCTCCGCGGCTCATCCAGTACGACGCCTGGGGAAATCGCGTCGACCGGATCGAGGTGTCGCCGGCCTGGACCGAACTACACGCGATACAGGCCCGCGCCGGCCTATGCGCGATCCCCGCAGAGCGCCACCACGGCGAGTTTTCGCGCTTGATCCAGCACGCGCTGCTTCATCTGTACGGGCCTTCCTCGGCGATCTACAGCTGCCCGGTCTCGATGACCGACGCCGCCGCGCGCACGCTCACGCTGCACGCGCCGGACGCGCTGCGCGACCGTGTCGTGCCGAGGCTGACGTCGCGCGACCCGCAGCTGGCCTGGACGTCGGGACAGTGGATGACCGAGCGATCCGGCGGCTCCGACGTCGGGCCGACCGAAACCGTCGCGCGCGAGGGCGCCGACGGACGCTGGCGGTTGCATGGAGTCAAGTGGTTCACTTCCGCGACGACCGCCGAATGCGCTCTGACGCTGGCGCGCCCGGCCGGCGCGGAGGCCGGCAGTCGCGGACTCGCGCTGTTTCTGGTCGAGCTCACCGACCCGTTGACCGGTGAAGCCCAGACCGGCCGGACGATCCTCGTCAACCGCCTCAAGGACAAGCTCGGGACCAAGGCGCTGCCGACCGCCGAGCTGACGCTCGACGGCGCCGTCGCGACGCCGATCGGCGACACCACGCACGGGCTGCGCAAGATCGCCGACATGCTGACCGTCTGCCGCCTGCACAACTCGGTAGCCGCCGGCGGCCTGATGCGCCGCGGACAGCAGCTCGCCGAGGACTACGCCCAGCGTCGCCAGGCGTTCGGGGCGAAGCTGGCCGACCTGCCGCTGCACGCCGAAACTCTCGCCGAGATGAACGCCTCTGCCGAGGCCTCGTTCGCGCTGACCTTCCACGCGATGCGCCTTTACGGCCGAGCCGAGGCGGGAACGGCGACCGCGCGGGAACAGAGCGCGTTACGGGCGCTGGTCCCCGTCACGAAACTCTTCACCGCCAAACAGGCGGTCGCGCACGCCAGCGAAACGCTCGAGTGTTTCGGCGGCGCCGGCTACGTGGAAGACACCGGCCTCCCCGGACTGCTGCGTGACGCCCAGGTGCTGCCGATCTGGGAGGGGACGACCAATATCTTGAGCCTCGACCTACTGCGCGCGGAGGTCAAAGACGGGGCCGTCTCCGCCCTGCTGGACGACATGGAGCATCGCCTGATCGTCGGCGGTGAATCGAACACACCGGCCGGCGACGCCAGCTATGAATGCGAGAAACTCGGCCGTGAAGTCGCCGCCTGGCACCACGCCGATCCCGGCGAACTCCAGGCCGGCATGCGCCGCTTCGCGTTGCGTCTCGGAAGCGCCTACAGCGCCGTCCTCCTGATCGAACACGCGCGCATCCAGTCCGAGCGCGGCAATGACCGCCCCCAAGCGGTCGCGCAGCGCGCCGCCGATTGGCTGGACTAGGCGCGAGCGCCTTGAGAGGGTGAGCGACCGGATTCGAACCGGCGACCGCCGCGACCACAACGCGGAGCTCTACCAGCTGAGCTACGCCCACCATGTCAAGCGCGGCAGGCCGCGCCCATCGGGATACTTTAGATGCTCTCCGCCGGCTGGTTTGCTCAGCGGCAACGGGCTTTGCCGGAATCCCGCCGCGGTCGAACCGCCGACCGCGTGACTTCGCGCAGGCCAAAGCCGCCGGTGCCGGCCACCAACCGGCGGATGCCCGTCCCGCGACCGCGGGACATCACGGCCAACGGCGGCGCCCGCCCCAGCCAAAGCGAGCGAAGCGAAGCGGTCCCAGCAGGCCCGCCCACCCCCGCTATCCGCGCTCTCTTGTCTAGAGCCCCGGGCAGGATTCGAACCTGCGTAAACGGGATTAGAAGGCCCGCGCCTAATCCACTCGGCCACCGGGGCTGGCTACCACCCAGAGTATTGAATGCCCAGACGTAGCCGCCGCGACAAGTGCGGCGAACACGCATAAAATCGTCGCTCGTCGCACGACGAACGACTTCGCCGCACCGGCGCAACGAGGACCGCTGTGTCCCGACTAGGATCGGTCACCGGGATGGCCAAGATCAAGATCTACACGCGTAAGGGCGACGACGGCACGACCGGTCTCTGGTACGGCGGCCGCGTCGCCAAGAACGATCCGCGCACCTCCGCCTATGGTGACGTCGACGAGGCGATCGCCGCTATCGCCGTGGCGCGCGCCGGCTCGCGCGAGCCGTTCCCGACGCTGCACGCCGACCTGCTCGAGATGCAACGGTGCATGTTTATCGGCTGCTCGCAGCTGGCGACCGACCCCAAGCACCACGGGCGGCTCGAACCCGGTATCACGCTGCTGACCGAGCCGATGGTCGCGGCGCTCGAGCAGCGGATCGACTGGTACAAGGAGCGCGTCGACCTGCCGCCGAAATTCATCATCCCCGGCGGCACCCAACTATCGGCGACACTCGACGTCGCGCGCACCGTCGTGCGCCGGGCCGAGCGTTCGGTCGTCGCGTTAAAAATCGGCGGCGGACTCGCCGACGAGACGGTCCTGCGTTACCTCAATCGCGCCTCCGATCTGCTTTTCGTGATGGCGCGTTTCGCCGACGAAACCGGTCCGGTCGTATTCGAGGGGCGCGGCAAGGGTTAGATTGGTCGATTCTCGGCCGGCGCGCGACTACCGAAATAAGCGGTCGCGCTTCCGGCGGGACTCGGCTATAAATGACATACAGCGTCCAAGGGAGGCCGGATGGCAACGGAAGTCAAGGTCAACGTCAAGAAGGCACTCGCCAAGCGAACCGCCGGTTACGAACATCTCGTGGTGGTCGGCGACCACCGCATAGTGACCGACGAGCCGCACGATCTCGGCGGCGGTAACGCCGGGCCGTCGCCCCAGGAGCTGCTGGCGGCGAGCCTCGCATCCTGCACGGCGACCACGATCGAGATGTACGCCGCGCACAAGGGCTGGGAGGTCGGCGATCTCAAAGTTCGCGTCGAGTACGAGCCGGCCAAGCGCGGAGCCCCGACCACGTTCAACGTCGCATTGTGCGTTCCATCCGGATTGTCGGACGAACAACTGCGGCGGATCGAGGAGATCGCGACCAAGTGCCCCGTGCACCGCACGCTCGAAGGCGAAGTCATCTTCAACGAGTCCCTGACGATTCAGTGACCGGCGGCGGCCGCGGTCGACTGATCGACTGCATAGCCGGCAAGCTGCTCACGACGACCGAATCGCTGGCGATGAGCGCGCAGGGGCGCGACGCGGCCGTTTTGATTCCCCTTGTGGTTCAGCCCGACGAGTCGATCAAGGTCGTGTTCACGAAACGGCGCGACGATCTGCCGACCCACGCCGGCCAGATCTCGTTTCCCGGCGGGCGTGCCGAGAGCGACGACGCCGACCTGGTCGCAACAGCGTTGCGCGAGTCGTTCGAAGAGCTGGAAATCCCGACCGGCGCCGTCGACGTGATCGGCGCGGTCGAGCCGATGTCGGCTTTGATCAGCGACCACGCGGTTTACCCGGTCGTCGGACTCGTGCCGGCCGAGCTGAAGCTGGTTCCGCACCCCGGCGAGGTCGACACGGTGTTTGACGTCGACCTGCACGCGCTGCACGCGATGCGCGAAAAGCGTGAGATCCGCCGCGCCGGCCTGACCTTCACAACCGAGGCCTTCGAGACCGACGGCGGTCTGGTCTGGGGCGTGACCGGCCGCATTCTCGGCCGGTTGCTGGACCGCATCGAGCCCTGCCTGACTCGGTAGCGGGGCCCGGCCTTCTCGCGAAGACCGGGCCTCCGCGCGCGGCGGTATAGACCCTTAGGACGTCGGCGCGCCTTTCTCGACTGGAACGTTTACGAGGTTGCCCCACTCGGTCCACGAACCGTCGTAGTTCCTGACCGCGTCCTGCCCGAGCAGCTCGTGAAGCACGAACCAAGTGTGGGCCGAGCGCTCGCCGATCCGGCAGTAGGCGATCGTCTCGCCGCCGGTCTCGCTGTAGACGCCCTTGCCGCCGTAGATGTCCTTCAGCTCGTCGCGCGACTTGAAGGTGCCGTTCTCATTGACGGCGGTCGCCCACGGAATCGACGCCGCGCCGGGGATGTGCCCGCCGACGCTGGCGGCCTCGTGCTCGTAGCCGGGAGCGGCGAGCAACTCGCCGCTGTACTCCTGCGGGCTGCGCACGTCGACAAGCTTGGTCGCGCCTTCGAGCGCCGCGAATACGTCGTCGCGGTAGGCGCGGATCGTGTCGTCGCCGGCCCGTGCCCTAAAGGTCGTCGCGTCGTATGACGGCACCTCGCCGGTCGTCGCGCGGCCCTCTTCGATCCACAACTCGCGCGGGCCGTTGATCAGCTTGACGTTGTCGTGACCGTAGTACTTGAGGTACCAGTAGGTGTAGGCGGCGAACCAGTTGTTGCGATCGCCGTAGAGGACGATCGTGTGATCGTTGCCGATGCCGTGCTCGCCGAGCAGCTTGCCGAAGTCTTCGGCCGAGAGGAAATCGCGCCGCGTGGCGTCTTGTAGATCGGCCTTCCAGTCGAAGCCGATCGCGCCGGGGATGTGGCTCTCGGCGTAGAGGGCGGGGTTCTCGTCGACTTCGACGATGCGGATGTTGTCGTCGGTTAGGTGGTCTTCGACCCACTGGGTGGTGACCAGTACGTCGTTTGCGTAGTCGCTCATCTTGGTCCTCCTGGCTGGCGGTTTGCGGAGACTGAGAGTGCGGATGGATGCGGCACCGCTACAGATTGTAATAGCAAAATACCCTAAATCCGATCGGGTTTAATGGTAGGGCGACGGCGAATGACTCGCGCCGATCGGTCAACGGAAGTTTTCGGGCACGAACTCGGTGACCGGCCCGACCCACTCGCACTCGGTGCACTCGAACAGCGGTTCGTCGCTCTTGATCCCGGCGTCGGCATCTTCGCCCTCGGGTTCGAACGGCTGGACGTAGGGCGACATGCAGTTGGGGCAGAACATCTCGGCTCAGCGTACCCGTCGATCGTTCAGGACGTGACCCCGAGCGTCTCGCCGACGGCGCTGCAAATCGCCGCGAGCCAGTCTTCGCCGCCGGCCGGGTCCGCATCGACCTCGGCGATCGGGATGTGCCACGTGTCGCGAGCGTGTTCGACGTGCTCGTTCGGGGCATCGCCGGGGCGCTCGAACACGACCCCGCGCACGCCGGTGTCGACGATCTTCAGCAGAACGGTTTGCAGCTGCTCGCCGTTGGCCTCGAGGCTCCGCCCCGCTCCGGCGCCCATCAGCCAGCAGACCACCGTCACGGCATCGAGCGCGTCGACGACATGACCGGGCAGCAGCGGATCGTCATCGACCGTGCGCACAGCAAAATCGCGCGCGGCTAGCGCTTGCGTGACGGCACCCGCTCGGCCGCTGCGATCGACGATCAACACCCTTGCCATAGTTTTCTCCGAGCTTCGGGATGGGATCGTACGCGGTTGGGATGGGATCGGCGACGCGCGTCGCCGTCCGGGCTCCGGCACCGCTGAGCGTCTACCCTGCGCCCCGTGCCGGTCGATTACGGAGACGTCTACATCATCGATGCGCTGCGCACGCCGATCGGCAAGTTCGGCGGCGCACTGTCGACGGTGCGTACCGACGACCTCGCCGCGCACGTGATCCGCGCCGCCGTCGATCGCGCCGGATTGCCGGCGGACGAGATCGAGGATGTCTACTTCGGCTCCGCCAATCAGGCCGGCGAGGACAACCGCGACGTCGCGCGCATGGCCGCGTTGCTGGCCGGTCTGCCGGTCAGTGTGCCGGGCGCGACCGTCAACCGGCTCTGCGCAAGCGGGCTCGAAGCCGTCGCCGAGGCGTCTCGCGCGGCCGCTGTCGGCGAGGGCGATCTGTTTCTCGCCGGCGGAGTTGAGTCGATGACCCGGGCGCCGTTCGTCTTCGGCAAACACGACAAACCGTGGTCGCGCGGGCCGATCGAGGTCTTCGACTCGACGATCGGCTGGCGCTTCGTCAACCCGGCCTTTCCCCATTCGACCGAGAGCATGGGCGAGACCGCCGAGAACGTCGCCGAGCGTTACGGGATCGGTCGCGAGGATCAGGACGAGTTTGCCGCCGCCTCGCACCGGCGCGCGGCGGCGGCCTGGGATAGCGGCGTCTTCGACCACGAGGTCGTCGCGATCGACGCACCGCGGCGTAAGGGCGACGCCGTGACGGTCACGCGTGACGAGGGGCTTCGACCCGACAGCACCGCCGAGTCGCTCGGGCGGCTGCGCGCCGCGTTCCGCGAGGGCGGCACGGTGACCGCCGGCAACGCCTCGCAGCTGAGCGACGGCGCGGCGTGCATGGTGATCGCGACGGCCGCTCGCGCTCAATCGCTCGGCCGCGAGCCGCTGGCCCGCGTCGTCGCCAGCGCGGCCGCGGGCGTCGACCCGGCGATCATGGGCGTCGGCCCGATCGACGCGGTCGGCAAGCTGCTGGCCCGCACCGGCCTGTCGGCCGCCGACATCGACCTCTGGGAACTCAACGAAGCCTTCGCCTCACAGGTAATCGCCAGCGCTCGCGCGATCGGCATCGACCACGAGCAACTCAACGTCAACGGTGGTGGGATCGCGCTCGGCCACCCGCTCGGCTGCACCGGAACGAGGATCGTCGGGACACTCGCGTATGAGATGCGGCGCCGCGGCGTCAAGCGCGGAATCGCGACGCTTTGCGTCGGGGTCGGACAGGGGCTGGCAGTGCTGATTGAGAACCCCGCGGTTGCCTAGCGCCGACCCGCCAGGCTTTCACCACCCTTTCACGACATTTTCACTTCATGTTCGCCTGCGCCGTAGATGCTTTGGGCGTGGAATCAGGGCTTCATCACTCGGCAACCGCCGCGACGCCCGGTATCGGCGCGCTGGACGGCGGCGAAGCCTCGGTTCGCGTCGCGGATCTCGAGATCCGGCCGACCTCGCGCCAGCTGCTCAACGGTGACGGCCGCGTTCAGCTAACCGGGCGCGAGCTCGACGTCTTGATGATCCTCGTCGAACAGCCGGACCGGGTCGTAACACGCGACTCGATCTACCGGCAGGTCTGGGGCGGCCAGATGCCCTACCGCGATCGCGCCGTCGATGTCTACGTCCGGCGCGTTCGCGAAAAGCTTCGTTCGCTCACTCCCGAGATCGTGTACATCCACACGCATTTCGGGATCGGCTACCGCTTCTGGCCGCAGAGCTCGGCCGAGGTTGCATCCATCGGATAGTCATCGCCCGCCCGCTTTTCCGGGCGCGAGTGGCAAAGGACCGCAACTTCACCATTTTGTTACCAGATTGTCTCCATGTCAACACGAGGTTTTCACGCGCTGGTAACCCGCCCGCCGTAGCTTCGCGGACGGACCCTTAAATCGGCCCCTTAATCGGCCCCTTAATCGGCCCCTTAATCGGCATTTCGATGGTACGCGCACCCCCGCGCATCACTAAGGAGATTGAAACACATGAACTTTCGCAGGCGAAAGCTTTTTCTTGCGGTCTGGACAACAGCCATGCTGTCACTGACTTTGCCGGTCGCGGCGTCGGCCAAAACGATCACGATGAGTGGCTCGACGTCGGTTTACCCACTTGCGGTCAAGCTCGCGAAGGCATACAACAAGAAGACCAAGGGCAAGACCAAGTTCAAGATCGCCCAAGGCGGCAGCGATATCGGCATCGAGGACTCCGCCCGCGGCCGCGTCGTGCTCGGCAACGCCTCGCGCGATCCGCAGGCCGGCGACCCAGGTGGGATCGTCTTCAACAAGATCGCGCGCGACGCGCTGTGCGTGGCGACCAACAAGTCCAACGCGCTGGCAAACCTCTCGCAGGCCCAGATCGAGGCGATCTTCGCCGGTCAGATCAAGCGCTGGAACGACGTGCCCGGAGCGCAGGTCACCGGTCCGATCAACCTCTACGTGCGTACGCCCGCCTCCGGTACGCAAGACGCCTTCCGCGAGATCTTCATGGGCAACACCTCGGTGACCGGCTCGGCCAGCCAGAAGGCCAGCAACGGAGTCGTGCAACAGTCGATCAAAAGCGATCCCAACGGCATCGGCTACGTGTCGATCGCCTTTACCAAAGGCATCGCCGCGACCCCCTACAACGGTGTCGCCTGCACACTGCGCAACGCCAAATCCGGTCGCTACGGCGGCTCGCGCAACTTCTGGATGGTCTCTCGCGGCAAGGCCAAGGGCGACGCCAAGAAATTCCTCAAGTGGGCCCGCAAGGACAAGAAGGCCCGCAAGATCGTCAACTCGGAGTGGGTCGCGCTCTAGCGCGTCCGCCCGGCCCGAGCGGGATGCAATGAATGGAGACCGGTTATGACGGCACAGGGCGTCGGCGGCGCGAGCGGCCACGGCGGCGTAACGGACACACCGCTCGCCGCGGCCCGCGCCCGGCGCGGGGCCGGTGGTTTGCTCGCGCGAATCACCGGCAGGCCGGATGCGCTGGCCGACGATCGATTCGTCTCGGGGGCGCTGCGAATCGTCGCCTGCTCGCTGTTTGGCCTGATCGCCGCGATGATCTTCTACGTGTTCAAGGAGGCATGGCCCTCGTTCTCGGCCAATGGGCTCGGCTGGTTCGCCGCGCCTCCGGCCGATACGACCGCCGACCAGCAGATGGCCGCGATCTTCGAAGCCCCGGCCGACAACCCGGTCGACAAGATCAACGCCTGGCCGATGATCTACGCCACGTTCTTGACCGGAGGCGGGGCGGCGATTCTCGGGTTGACCTTCGCGCTGCTCTCAGCGATCTTCATCGTCGAGTTCGCGCCGTTACGGCTGGTGCGGATCCTCGAACCGACGGTTCGGCTGCTCGCGGCCGTTCCGTCGGTCGTCTACGGGCTGTTCGGGCTGCTGGTTCTGGTCCCGCTGGTCAACGACACGCTGATCAGTGACGCGGACCGCGAGTCGGTCGCTTACGTCGTCCAGCTCAACGGCGCCAGCCTGCTGGTGGCCGTGGTCATTTTGACCGTGATGATCACACCGATAATGATCGCGATAATCACCGATGCTCTGCGCTCGGTGCCGGCGTCGTGGCAGGAGGGCTCGACCGCACTGGGCGTCAATCGCTGGCGCACCGCCCTCAAGATCACCGTGCGCGCGGCGCGCCCGGCGATCCTCGCGGCGCTGGTGCTCGCTTTCGGACGCGCGATCGGTGAAGCAATCGCGCTGTCGATGGTCTCGGGATCGGTGGCGTTTTCGCCCAACGTGCTCGACGGGACCCTGTTCTTCCTCGAACCGCTGCGCCCGCTCGCGGCGACGATCGTCGACAACGCCGAGGGCCTTTCGGTCGAGTCGTACGGGCAGATGATCTACGCGATGGCGGCCGTGCTGCTGTTCTCGACGATGGTCCTCTCGCTGGGCAGCTACTACGCGAAGCAGTCGATGCGGAGGTATCTGACCCGTGGCTGACGCGAGCGTCGCCGCGCGGTTGGCCCGCCGCGCACTGCCCGATGAGCTGTTCGACAAGTCGTGGCCGCGCCGCGATCGCTTCGGGCTCGGCGCCTGCTGGCTGGCCGGTATCTCGCTGGTGGCGATATCGGCGGGGATCGTGCTGTGGCTGTTCGTCAACGGCGTCGGCGAACTCAGCGTCAAGCTCCTGACGACCGATCCACTGCCGAACTTCGACCAGATCAACTCCGGCGGCATCGCCACACCGATCGTCGGGACGATCCTGCTCTCGCTGATCGGCATCGCGATCGCCCTGCCGCTGGGCGTCGCGATCGCGGTTTGGCTGACCGAATATGGCAAACCCGCGAGTCTCGCGCGCGCCGTCGAGTCGGCCGTCGAGGTCGTGGCGGGCACACCGAGCATCGTGCTGGCGATCTTCGGGCTGGCGGTCTTCTCACAGACGATCTTCGGGTTCCTGTCGTTCACCGACGAGGGCGGCGCCGTCTTCGGACGCTCGTTCCTGACCTCGGGCGCGATCATGTCGCTGCTCGCGCTGCCGCTGGTCGTCGGTTCGGTGCGCGAATCGCTGCAGTCGGTCCCCGGCCATGTTCGCGAGGCCTCCTACGCCCTCGGCAAAACGCGTTCGTCAACCATTCGCCGCGTGCTGTTGCCGATGTGCCGCCCGGGAATCGTGACCGGCGGCGCGCTGGGCATGGGCCGCATCATCGGCGACACGGCGATCGTGCTGGTGCTGCTGGGCGGATCGCTGACGATGAGCGTCGAGCGGTACTGGCAGCCCGGCAACTGGTTCGAATCGCTACAGGGAACCGGGTCGACGCTGACGACCTACGTGTACGGCGCATCGCCCGCCGGCGAAGGAAACAGCCCGCAGAAGGCCTTCGCCGCGGCGTTCATGCTGCTGCTGATCGTGCTCGTGCTGAACATCGTCGTTGAACGACTCACCCGCGTCGGACAACAAGAGGAGGCCACATGAACGAGCAGCCGTCGCCGCCGCCGTTGCAGAAGATCGAGATCGCCGAACAACCGCGCGTCGTCGACAGCCACGACGTGATCGCCGCGCCGTCGGCCAACGGCAACGGACAGGCGACCGCGCAGCCGTTCGGGCAGTTCGCCGCGGGGATGCTGCGCCACCGCGACGGCGAGGTGCGGGCCGGCGGGCGTGAGCGTATGCGCACCGAACAGTTCGGCGTCGCCTACGCCGGGAAACCCGCCGTCACCGACGTGAACCTGCCGATTCGCCAGGGCGAGGTTCTGGCTCTGATCGGACCGTCGGGGTGTGGAAAAACGACACTGCTGCGCTCGCTAAACCGGCTCACCGAACTGACGTCGACCGCGACCCACGACGGGCGCATCCTGCTCGACGATCAAGACATCTTCGAGCTCAACGCCAACGAACTGCGGCGCAAGGTCAGCATGGTCTTCCAACAGCCCAACCCCTTCCCGATGAGCGTGTTCGACAACGTCGCCTACGCGCTGCGCGAGCAGGGCGCACGGCGTCCGTCGCGCGACGAGTTACATCCGCAGGTCGTCCACGCGCTCGAACGCGCCGGCCTGATCGACGAGGTCAAGGACGATCTCAACCATCCGGCGCTGCGCCTTTCGGGTGGGCAACAGCAACGCCTTTGCATCGCCCGCGCGCTGGCCGCCAGTCCCGAGGTGATCCTGCTCGACGAACCGTGCTCGGCGCTCGACCCAAAGTCGACCGCGGTGATCGAAGAGCTGATCGTCTCACTGAAAAACGAGCTCGCGGTCGTGATCGTCACCCACAACATGCAGCAGGCCTACCGTGTGGCCGACCATACGGCTTTCATGTACCTCGGCGAGCTCGTCGAGTACGGCGAGACCGAACAGATCTTCGGCGAGCCGGGCCGCAAGCGCACGCGCGACTACCTCGCGGGGGCGTTTGGATGATCGTTGCGCGCCCACCGCGTGCCGTGATCCTGCTCGCCCTGGCTCTGATCCCGGCCGCCGTCCTGATCGGCTGCGAGACCACCCGTGAACGCAGCGCCCGGCTGGCCAAAGAGAACAAATTTCAGCTCGCCGACGAAGAGAGCGTCAACGTCACGCGCAAGAACCGCGACGTCAAGGTGACCGAGGCGAAGGTCCTGACCGACGACTTCGGTCAGGCCGCGGTGGTGGTGGTCGAGGTCGACGCGGACAGGCCGTCGCTGAACGTACCAATCGAGTTGACGATCGAGGACTCCGCGGGCGCACAGATGTTCAAGAACGACACACCCGGTCTCGACTCCGCGCTGACCGGCCCGGCGGCGCTGCCGGCCAAGGGCGAGGCGTTTTGGGTCTACGACCAATTGACACTGACCGGCAAGCCGGGCGAGGCGAAGGCCGAAGTCGGCAAGGGCGAACCGTTCGTCAAGGGCCCGCTACCCGAGTTCGAGATCAGCCGCACCGAGCTCGAGAGCGACGCCGACGGTGTCCTGATGGCCGGCACGATCGCCGGCGATCACAAGCAGACCCAGCGAAAGCTGGTGATCTACGGGCTCGCGCGCAAGCGCGGCAAGATCGTCGCCGCCGGCACCGCCCAGCTCGAAAAGCTGGCGGTCGGCCGGCGCGCGCGCTTCCAGATGTTCTTTGTCGGCGACCCCTCCGGGGCCGACGTCAGCTACTTCATCCCCCCGACCGCGGTTTCGTAGACGCCGCGCCAGCAAGCGATCAAGGAGTCCGGCATGGATACAGCAACTCAGCCATCGGCCGATATCAGCCCCGTCAAGCACGAGCGGCTAGAGCGTTGCCGCAGCTGCGCGGCGACCGTTGCGGCCGGCCAGCGTTACTGCCTCGAGTGCGGCGAGCCGACGGCGGCGGCTACCGAACGGCTTGAGTGGCTCGATCGCGTCCACGTCACTCCCCTCGCCGGTGATGCCGCGACGCCCACCGGACAGTCGGCGGCGATCGCCGGCCCCCAACGCCCCGCCGGTGTGCAGCGGTTGATCGACGAGCAGGACCAGCACCCGCGACCGGAGTCGAAGTACGCGATCTTCGGCGCGGCCGGCGCGACGGCGATCCTGCTGACCGCGCTCGCCGC
>JBASWU010000008.1:0-20171 GCA_049276635.1 Solirubrobacterales bacterium
GGCCTGGCCGGCGGCGGCGCCGAGTAGCGAGCGTTCGACCGCGCGTCGCCGGACCGCGGCCGGCGGTGTCGCCACGGCCTGAGCGCCCGTTCGCGGCACCGGAACGCAATGCAACCGACCGAGATCACAGGCAAGCTCATCACGCGAAGGCGAATTGCCTGGGCGAGCATCGCGCTGGTTTACCTCGTAACCGTTGTTCAGGTGGTTCGCTGGTTTGTACAGGAGGCCGACAACCTCAGACCGGGCTGGCCGGGTCTACTCGCTTTTGGGTTGGTGACGGTCCCCGCCGCCGGAGCCGCGATCTTCATCTGGGCGATCTCGAAGCTGATCGGTAACTCGGTTCGCCGCCGCCCGCCGCCGCGAGTCACATGGCTGACCTTCGCCGCCTGTCTGGCGTTTGGATTCAGCGTTTCGATGCCGTTTACGGGTGGCTGGGACGACGGTTGCAACGGCCACGGGGCCTCGTTCCCGGCGATCGCGATCCCGTACCTGGCCTATTTTGCGCCCGACGACCCCCTCTTCGTTTACAGCGATGGCTCGACGCTAGTGGCATGCACCGGCAACCCGAGGGGCCACGGGTTCGGCTTGACCTGAGCACGGCCGGCGTGACGATCGCTTGACTTGGCCCGGCCGGCGCCACCACCAACGCACACCCAACTCGCGACCAGGGCGGCTATTAGGGTTCCGGCTATGTCCGTGCGCGAATTCCAGATCATGGGCGTGGTCAACGTCACGCCGGACTCGTTCTTCGACGGTGGACGCCATGATGGCGCAGACGCGGCGGCCGCACACGCCGCGACGCTGATCGACGCCGGGGCGGCGATCGTCGATATCGGCGGCGAATCGACGCGGCCGGGCGCCGATCCAGTCGATGCCGTCGTCGAGACCGGTCGCGTCGTCCCAGTGATCGAGCGGGTCCGCGTGGCGCGCCCGCGGGCGCGGATCTCGGTCGACACGATGAAACTCGGCGTCGCCGAGGCCGCCGTGCGTGCCGGCGCCACATACGTCAACGACGTCTCGGCATTCACCGGCGATCCCGAGCTCGCGGGATTCGTGGCCGACGCCGGCGTCGACTGCTGCCTGATGCACATGCAGGGGGAGCCGCGCACGATGCAGGCCGACCCGCGGTACGACAACGTCGTTGACGACGTCCGCGCGTTTCTGGAGCGACGGATGAGTTTTGCGATCGCCGAAGGAGTCCCCGAGCGTCGCATTCAGCTCGATCCCGGGATCGGCTTCGGCAAGACTCTCGAACACAATCTCGAGCTGCTCCACCGGCTCGACGAGATCGTCGCGCTCGGCCGGCCGGTCGTGATCGGCGCCAGCCGCAAGTCATTTCTGGCACGGATCGCGCGGAACGCTGACACAACCGGGGTGGAGGTCACCGACCGCCTGCCGGGCACGACCGCCGCCAACGTCGTCGCGCTGCTACGCGGAGCCGAGATATTCCGCGTGCACGACGTCGCCGAGGCGGCCCAGTCGCTGGCGGTGGCCGCAGCGATCGCCGGAGCCGGAACGCCTGCGCCGGCGTCGTAACGTGCGCTGCCGCCGACGAGCTGATCGAACGCCCGGCGCCGGCGCCGTGAAATCGATCAGCCGGCCGGGAGCCGCTCGCCCGGCACTACGAACAGCGCTCCGGTTCCAACTTGTCTAGTCTGGACGCGATGATCGAGGATGACGACAAGCCGCGCGACGGCAGCGAGTCCGACCCGTCCGTAAGCGGCGACGCGAATGAAGCCGACGCGGTCGACAACGACGCCGACGACGCCGACGACGCCGACGACGACCTCCCCGATCTCTACGACGTCGACGAGTCGCTTGAAACCGCCGTCAGCATCGACATCACCGCGCTTTCGGTCTACACCCACCACGGAGTCTCCGCCGCCGAACGCGAGATCGGGCAGCGGCTGCTGATCGACGTCAGCATCGAACTCGAGGCCTGTGACGCGACCGTCACCGACGAGATCGACGACACGGTCGATTACGGCGCGGTCTGCGAACAGGTTTGGCTCGCGGCCCAGGACCGCTCCTACAAGACCCTCGAACGGCTCGGGTCGGCGATCTGCGACCGGTTGATGGAGCATTTCAACGTCGACTCGGTGATGGTCCGGGCGACCAAGCCCCAGCCGCCGATTCCGCTTCCGGTCGGCGACGTGTCAGTCGAGGTCTGGAAAGAGCGGTAGTCGATGGCGACGCCGCGGGTTGCCTACCTCGGTCTCGGCTCGAACATCGGTGACAGCGCCGCCAATCTGCGCGCCGCCGCCGACGCGTTGACGGCGGCGGGAGTCGAGATCCTCGCGCGCGCGTCGCTGTACGTAACCGCTCCGCAAGGCGGCCTGCTCGACCAGCCCGACTTTCTCAACTCGGCGCTGAAGGTGGAAACCGCGCTCGCCCCGCTCGAACTGCTCGACCTCTGTAAACAGATCGAGCGCGACCAGGGCCGCGACCCGCGCGGCGTCCGTCATGGCCCGCGGCCGATCGACATCGACGTGCTGCTCGTTGGCGACCGAACTCTCGACCACCGGCGACTTAAGCTTCCGCATCCAGAGATCGCGACGCGCCGTTTCGTCCTCGAGCCCCTCCTCGAGCTCGACCCGCTGCTCACGCTGCCCGACGGCACGCGGGTATCCACGCTGCTCGGCGCGGTCGCCGACCAGCCCGTTCGACGGGTTCAAGCGTTTTAGACCGCGACGGGCTCTTCGCCGCGCAGCGGGGCGAGCCAGTCGGCCGGCAGGACATCGCCTTCGATCCGGCCGCTGCCGGGCGGGAACAACCGTGCCGTCAACTCACCGCACGGGCGGTCCTCGATCGCCGGGCGCAGATCGTCCATCGTCAGCAAGAGGGCCAGCGACGAGCAGATCTGCAGGTCGGCCGCGTTGGGCGCTTCGCCGCCGATCACTCCGTCGGCGATGTATCGATCAACCTGGTCGAGCAGATCCGGGAGCTTCGCCAGGTCGGCCTTGACGCTGGCGTCGTCGGCGTTATTGAGCTTGCTCTGGACCCAGGCGACGGGCTTGGCCCCGGCCTTCAGCATGAACGCCGGCAACGGCATGCGGTCGTTGGCGCCGTAGCTGAGCATCGAGTCGGGCGAACGCGTCAGGTGCGCCCAGATCAGACGGCGACCGATGTCCTGGAAATCGCCGTCGGCCCAGGTCTCGGCGGCGGTCACGCGCCCGCGCTGATCGGGATCGCCGGGGAAGAGCGGCGGTTCGGGCTTGAGCGAATCGAGAGTGCGGATGATCGCGCGCGAACCCTGAACCTTTTCGACGGCCTCGGATGCGTCGGCGAGCTTCATCGCGGGCACCGTGCGGCCACCGAACATCAAGATCATCTGCAGACGGTGAACCGGCGGCAAGACGACGACCTTCTTGTAGTCTATCCCCTTAAGGTCGGCCGCCTTGAAAACGGCGTTACAGGGCGCTGATCCGGGGATGTAATAGATCTTGGCCGACACTCTGGCGGTCATCCTACCGCTGCGGTCGACCGGCCGCCGTGGCGCGCGGTGTTTGGCGCAGCTCCCGTCCGCGTTCGCCGCCGCAACGGTTACAGTCATCTCACCTGTGATCGGGGATCAAGCGCTTGGCACATGTCGCGCGACACCGCTACATCATCACCGGGGGGCCGGCCCGCTTTGCTGCTAGCTGTAGACATCGGCAACACCCAAACGCACCTCGGCGCCTTCCAGCACGGAAAGCTGCTCGAACACTGGCGTCACGCGACCGACCGCGATGCCACCGCCGACGAGATCGCCTCCAGCTACACCAACCTTTTGGCGCTGCGCGGACTGTCGTTCACCGATCTCGACGACGTGATCGTCAGTTCGACCGTTCCCAAGGTCGTGCCCGAGTACGTCGAGATGTCCGAGCGCTACCTCGGCGAGGAGTGTGTCGTCGTCGGTCCCGGCCTGAAGACCGGCATGCCGATCCGCACGGAAAATCCGCGTGAGCTGGGCGCTGACCGGCTTGTCAACGCGGTTGCCGCCTACGACCGCCTGGGCGGCCCCTGCGTGGTCGTGGACTTCGGCACCGCGATCACTTACGACGCCGTCAGCGCCGACGGCGAGTACCTCGGCGGCATCATCGCGCCGGGCATCGAGATCTCGCTCAACGCGCTCACCGAGCGCGCGGCGAAACTCCCGCAGGTCGAGCTGACAGAACCCGAGCGGTTGATCGGCAGAACGACTCTCGAGGCGATCCAGTCGGGAGTGATCTACGGCTTCGCCGCACAGATCGACGGCATCGTCGAGCGGCTGCGCGAGGAACTCGGCGACGAGACCCAGGTGATCGCCACCGGCGGGCTATCTACTCACATCGTGCCGTTCTGCGAGACCGTCGAACTGCTCGACGACATGCTCACGCTGGTCGGACTACATCTGATCTACCAGCGCAACGCGCGCTGATCGAGGGTGGTCGCGCAGCTAGTAGCGCGTGCCGAACTGATTGACGTAGATGACCACCGGGCCGGCGCCTGCGTACTCGCCGCCGACCTCGTCACCGTTCACCCACACCGCCGCGATCGCCTGCTCGCGGAACGGCCCGCGCAGGATGTTCGCCTTGTGGCCGGGGGAGTGCATCCACATGCGCACGATCTCGCGTGCGCTGGCCGTGCTGGCGCTGGCCCAGGCGATGTTTTCGCCAAGCGAAAAACCGTTGGAGTTCTCGCCGTAGCCAAACCGCGTGATCCGAGCGGTGAAGCTCGGGCCGCCGGAGCGCTGGTGGTCGAAGTATGCGTGGTCGACCATGTCCTGCGCCTGCCAGGTTGAGCTTTCAAGCAGGTTGCCGTTGAATCGCAGCGATCGGCGTCCACGCTTGCGGCGTTCGCGGTTGACCAGGCAGCGCGCGGCGGTCTGCGCGAGTGCTGCCTGCGCGGCGTCACCGGGGGCGAGATCGGCGTTCGGGCATCCCGCGGCGGCGGCACTCGGCGCTCCGGCGCCGGCACTTACGGCGACCGCGATGGCCGCAATCGCGACCAGGGTTCCGCGGGCGCGGATACACGACTGGATTCCTGGTGGTGAAATGTGCATCATGCCGAAGCCTGGGTGAATCTCATGCGAGGCGTGCGAACGGACCGCGTCACAGTCGCCACCTAATAGGTTTCGGCAGTCGATTGCAACTACTTGAATGTTTTCTTGCAACGGTTAAGTACTCGGGAGGGTTCCTTACCCGAAACGCGGACTTTCAAACGCTCGACCGCCGGCGGGTCGATCGCGCCGGTACCCTCAAGGACACGATGGAGCGTTTGAAAGAGAGCTGGTCGCTCGGCGGTGTGCCGGTAGAAAACCGCGTGCTGCTGGCCCCTTTGGCCGGAATCGGCAACTGGTTCGTGCGTCTACAGGCCAAACGCTTCGGCGCCGGGCTGACGGTCAGCGAGATGGTTTCCAGCCACGGCTTGGCCTACGGCGACGCTCGCACCCAGAACGAGTTTCTGCGCATGCACCCCGACGAAGGCCCGACCAGCATCCAGTTGTTCGGCGCCGACCCGGCGATCATGCGCGAGGCCGCGGCCCAGGTCGCCGAGACCGGCGCCAAGTTGATCGACCTGAACATGGGCTGCCCGGTCAAGAAGGTCTGCCGCACCGGCGCCGGCAGCGCGATGCTCAAGGATCCCGACACCGCCGTCGAGGTCGCGCGCGCCGCCGGCGAGGGGAGCGGCCTGCCGGTGACCGTCAAGCTGCGGCCGGGCGAAAAACCCGGCGACCGTGAGGGCGTGGCGCTCGCCAGGCGGCTGGTCGATGAGGCCGGCGTCACCGGAATCACCTTTCACCCGCGCCACGCCAGCCAGCAGCACAAGGGTCTGCCCGACTACGACCTCGCGCGAGACGTCGTCGGCGAGCTTTCGGTCCCGGTGATCGTCAGCGGTGGCCTGCTCAGCGCCGAAAAGGCGACGATGGTGATCGAGCGCACCGGCGCCGCCGCGATCATGCTCGCTCGCGGATCGCTGGGCAACCCGTGGCTGTTCGAGCGGATCCTCGGCGGGCGGGACGCGCCTCCGGCGCCGGCCGAGGTCGTCAAGGAACTCAACTGGGTGATCGACCGCGCCGGCGAGCACTTCGACGACGCGCGGGCGGCGCGCTACCTGCGCAAGTTCTATCCCTGGTATTTGGAGCGTTTCAAAGAATTCGACGCTGGTCACTACACCCGCGCGAGGCTCAACGATCTCAACCAGTCGTTGCAGCAGACCGAGTCGCTCGCGGCGGCGCGCGAGGCGCTCGCGGCGCTCGAAATTCCGCTCGCCGTGTAGCGCGGACCACGCCGGTCGCGTCACGGACCACGCCGGCCGGATCGCCGGTTATACTCCGCCGCTCGAAATGGCTAGAGAAACTATTGTCACAAAAGAGGGCTTCGAAAAGCTCAAGGGCGAGATCGAGGATCTCTCGATCCGCGGCCGCCGTGAGGTCGCCGAGCGAATCAAGGAAGCGCGCGACTTCGGAGACATCTCCGAAAACGCCGAGTACGACGCCGCCAAGAACGACCAGGCGATGCTCGAGGCGCGGATCGCGAATCTCGAAGAGAAGATCCGCTCGGCCGTGATCGTCGACGAGTCAAAGCTCGAGAGCGACGTGGTCGGAGTCGGCTCCACCGTCCACATCAAGGACCAGAAGACCGACAAATCCTCCAAGTACAAGATCGTCGGCTCGTCAGAGGCCGACCCTTCCAACGGCAAACTCTCCAACGAGTCGCCGATCGGCAAGGCCCTGATCGGCCGCAAGCGCAACGAGATCGTCAAGATCCCGGTGCCGCGCGGTGCCGCGCGGCAGCTGAAGATCACCAAGATCGACACATAGGCCCCCGGCAATCCGGCGCGCGCCGGCGCCCACAATGGCTCGATCGCGTTCGGCGGGCTACGCGCCGCGCACATCCTTGAATCGCCGGGTTTTCGGGCCTCTTGCGCAGTAGGCTCCAGTCCGCGATGACGACAGACGAGAAAACTCCCGATGGATCCGCCCCGGTCGACGGCGCGGCCGAACACGAGCTGATCGCCGAGCGCAAGGCCAAGCTCGAGCGCCTTCGCGCCTCGGGGATCGAGCCGTATCCACACGAGTTTCCCGGCGTGTTGGCCGCCGCGGAGATCCGCGGGCAGCACACTGATCTTCAGCCGGGCGACGAGACCAACGTCTCCTATCGCGTCGCCGGGCGATTGGCCGGCCGCCGCGGTCACGGGAAGGCCGCGTTTCTCGACATCAACGACCGCAGCGGCAAGATGCAGGTGCACGCTCGCGAGGACCTGCTCGGCGAGCGGCAGTTCGAGCTGCTGACCTCACTCGATCTCGGCGACCTCGTCGGCGTCGACGGCACGGCCTTCGTGACCAAACGCGGCGAACTTTCGCTCGCCGCGACCGGATGGACGCTGTTGGCCAAGTCGCTGCGCCCACCGCCGGACAAGCACCACGGGCTGGCCGACGTCGAGACCCGCTATCGCCACCGCGAGCTCGACCTGATCGCCAACGCCGACACCCGCCGGTTGTTCATCCTGCGTTCGCGCGTGATCGCGCTGGTGCGCCGCTGGCTCGACGAGCGTGGCTTCATCGAGGTCGAGACTCCCGTGCTGCAGCCGATCTACGGCGGCGCGCTGGCCCGGCCGTTCACGACGCACCACAACCAGCTCGACCGTGAGTTCTATCTGCGGATCGCGACCGAGCTGTACCTCAAGCGCCTGATCGTCGGCGGGCTGGAAAAGGTTTACGAACTGGGCAAGGACTTCCGCAACGAGGGAATCAGCCACAAACACAACCCCGAGTTCACGATGATCGAGTGGTATGAGGCCTACGCCGACTACAACAAGGTGATGGACGACGTCGAGACGCTGGTCTCGTGGCTGGCGAACGAGATCGGTTACGACGGAGAGCTTCGGTTCACCGCGCCGTGGCCGCGGATTCCGCTCGCCGAGGCGATCGAGAACGAAACCGGTCTGGACGTTCTTCGGCTGCGTGACCGCACAGCCCTGGCCGCCGCGATGGTCGAGAAAAACTTCCACGACGATCCGCCCGACGGCTCGTGGCCGCAGTTGGTCGACGAACTGCTCAGCAAGCACGTCGAGCCGAAGCTCATCAACCCGACCTTCATCACCGATTACCCGGTCGAACTCTCGCCGTTCGCCAAGGAACACCGCAAAAAGCCCGGCCTCGTCGAGCGTTTCGAGGTCTTCGCTTCGGGCATGGAGTTCGGCAACGCGTTCTCCGAGCTCAACGACCCCGAGGTTCAGCGCGAACGTTTTGAGGCTCAGGCCCGCCTGGCCGCCGCCGGCGACGAGGAGACCCAGCCCTTCGACGAAGCATATTTGCAAGCCCTAGAGCAGGGCATGCCGCCGACCGGCGGCCTCGGCATCGGCATCGACCGCCTGGTGATGCTGCTCAGCGGGCACCACGGGATCCGCGAGGTCGTGCTGTTCCCGGCGATGCGCGACTGAGTCGCGCGGCCGATCCGCCGGCTCGCGCCGCATGCGCGACGGCGCGCCGTGCCAACTCGGCGCGAGCGGTCGGCAGGACGATATCGATGCCGGCTGGCGGTGCTAGAGCTCCCAGTTGTTCGAGGAGGGAACGTAGGAGTAAGTCTGGCGCTCGCGGTCTTTTATCCACCTAGCCGGATTACCCGCGACGACCGTGTATTGGTCGACATCGCGCGTCACCACCGAGCCCGTGCCGACCACGGCGCCGTCACCGATCGTCACGCCGGGCAGGACGATCACGTCGTTGATGATCCAGGCATGGTCACCGACAAAAATAGGCCCGCTCGTGCCGGCGAGACTCGGGCTGTCGGGATCGTGACCGCCGGTGTAGAGCTTCGCGCTGTTGACCATCACGTTCGAGGCGAGCGTGATCTGATCCCACGACTCCAACAGGACTTCACCGGCGAGCCGGCAACCGGGACCGATCGTGACGTTCGCGGGTTTGCGTATCGTCACACCGGCGCTCAGGCTTGCGGACCGGTCGATGTTCGCGCCGAGAGATCGCCACGCCTGGGCACAGCGTTCCGCGCCGAGAAGTCGGCGGAACTCTGAATTCACCATCAGTCGATGGAGTCGGCCGGATCGCCTGGCGATCATAAGCAACGCGGAGCGCATCTCCCGCAACTTAGCCCGGCGTGTATCGGCCAATTGTGAAAGAGCGGTGACCGGCGGCGCGGGCGCGTGAAAACGCGAGCTTCGCGCCGGAGTCCCGGCATCGGGCACAGGCGCCGAGCGGCAATCGGGAACGGGGTGCCGCCCCCGGCTCCGGTGGTAATGTTCCAGCGAACCGGCAAGCCAATTGCGGTCTAGGCATTTTCGTTTGGGGAGAGCCTGAAGGTCTGTTCAGGGCCGGCGGGAATTAGACCGATAGAAAGCCATAAGAGAGCCGTCGCGAGAGGTCCGGCGCGAGACTCGGCACAGATTCCATTTATGGATGGCGATTAGGAGTCAGAAGATGTTTGAACGGTTCACAGAGCGCGCCCGCCAAGTGGTTGTCCTCGCACAAGAAGAGGCTCGCACTCTCAAACACAACTACATCGGCACCGAGCACATCCTGCTCGGACTACTGCGCGAGGAAGAGGGCCTCGCCGCGCGCGTCCTCGAGTCCCTCGACATCACCGTCGAGCGCGTGCGCGCCCAGGTCGTGCGCATCGTCGGCTCCGGTGAAGAGGTCACCTCCGGTCAGATTCCCTTTACGCCGCGCGCCAAGAAGGTGCTCGAGCTAGCGCTGCGCGAGGCGCTGAGTCTCGGTCACAACTACATCGGCACCGAGCACATCCTGCTCGGCCTGGTGCGCGAGAACGAGGGCGTCGCCGCCCGCATCCTGCTCGACTTCGACGCCGACTCCGAAAAGATCCGCAACGAGGTCGTGCGTATGCTCTCCGGTCCCGGCGGACGCCGTGGCGGTGCGAGCTCGGGTAGTGGTTCCGGCGCCGCGGCCGGCAGTTCCGAGGGCAAGAAGAACTCCAAGCTGCTCGACCAGTTCGGCCGCAATCTGACCAAGCTGGCCTCCGAGGGCAAGCTCGATCCGGTCGTCGGACGCGAGCAGGAGATCGAACGGCTGATGCAGATCCTCAGTCGCCGCACCAAGAACAACCCGGTGCTCGTCGGCGAGCCCGGCGTCGGCAAGACCGCGGTCGTCGAGGGCCTCGCCCAGAAGATCAGCAACGGCGAGGTGCACGAGCTACTGCGCGACAAGCAAATCTACACACTCGATCTGGCTGCTCTGGTTGCGGGGTCTAAGTACCGCGGCGAGTTCGAAGAGCGCCTCAAGAAGGTCATGAAAGAGATCATCCAGCGCGGCGACATCATCCTTTTCATCGACGAGCTGCACAACCTCGTCGGAGCCGGCGCGGCCGAGGGCGCGATCGACGCGGCCTCGATTCTCAAGCCGGCGCTGGCACGTGGCGAGCTGCAGACCGTCGGCGCGACCACGCTCGACGAGTACCGCAAGTACCTCGAGCGCGACAGTGCGCTCGAACGCCGTTTCCAGAAGATCCTCGTCGAGCCGCCGAGCATCGACGAGACGGTCCAGATACTCCAGGGCCTGCGCGACCGTTACGAGGTTCACCACAAGGTCAGCATCAGCGACGACGCGCTGCACGCCGCGGCCGATCTCGCCGATCGCTACATCAGCGATCGCTTTCTGCCCGACAAGGCGATCGACTTGATCGACGAGGCGGCGAGCCGCATGCGCATCAAGTCGATGACGGCGCCCCCCGTGTACCGCGAGCTCGAAGAAGAGATCGAGCAGGTGCGCCGCGAGAAGGAAGCCGCGATCGAGAACCAGGAGTTCGAGAAGGCCGCCAGCCTGCGCGACCGCGAGCGCGGTGTCACCAACAAGAAGCGTGAACTCGACGAGCGGTGGGAGTCCGGCGAGTCCGGCGAGCGCCCGGTCATCGGCGAGGAGGAGATCGCCGATGTCGTCAGCATGTGGACGGGTATTCCGCTGTTCAAGCTGACCGAGGGCGAGACCCAGAAGCTCCTGCGCATGGAGGAAGAAATGCACAAGCGCGTGATTGGCCAGGATCCCGCGATCACCGCCGTCAGCAAGGCGATCCGCCGTTCGCGCGCCGGTCTCAAGGACATGACGCGCCCGACCGGCTCGTTCATCTTCCTCGGCCCCTCGGGGGTCGGCAAGACCGAACTTGCACGCACGCTGGCCGATTTTCTCTTCGGTGACCCCGACACGATGGTCCGGATCGACATGTCCGAGTACATGGAGAAGCACTCGGTCAGCCGCCTGGTCGGATCGCCTCCCGGATACGTCGGTTACGACGAGGGCGGCCAGCTGACCGAGGCCGTTCGGCGCAAGCCCTACAGCGTGCTGCTGCTCGACGAGATCGAAAAGGCGCACCCAGATGTCTTCAACATCCTGTTGCAGATCCTCGAGGACGGCCGGTTGACCGATGCGCAGGGTCGCACCGTTGACTTCCGTCACGCGATCATCATCATGACTTCGAACATCGGCGCCGCCGAGATCGCCAAGAACGCGAGCTTCGGGTTTGCGCTAACCGAGGACGAGACCGGGATCTCCTATGACGACATGAAGGGCCGCATCATGGGCGAACTCAAAAAGGTCTTTCGCCCCGAGATGATCAACCGCATCGACGAGATCGTGGTCTTCCACAAACTGTCGCGCGACGAGATCAAGTCGATCGTCGATCTGATGATCGCCCGCGTACGTGTGAGCATGAAGGAGTTGAATCTCCAGCTCGATCTGTCGGAGGGCATGAAGGACCTGCTCGTCGACAAGGGCTGGGATCCGTCGATGGGCGCTCGTCCGCTACGCCGTGCGATTCAGCGGTACGTCGAGGACCCGGTCTCCGACAAGGTGCTCTCGGAGAAGATCGAGCCCGGCTCGACGATCGTCGTCGAGCGGCTGCCGGAGGAGATCAAGGGCGGTCCAAACGACGGCCTTGAGGTCGAGGTCAAGGTCGTCAAACCAAAAAAACCGCGCGCCAAGAAGAAGCAGCCGGTCGCCATCGGCGCCGCGAGCAAGGCCGACCCCGCCGACAAGCCGACCGATGTCGCCGCGCTCGACGCGCAGCTCGATGAGGCGCTCAAGGACGTCGAGCCCAAGACCGGCCCCGGTGATGACGCGCCGTCGCCCGGCGATGCGCCGGCCGAAGAGGAGTAGTTCAGCGAGCAGGCCGGGTCCGGGCACATCGCGCTTGGGCCCGATTTTCGCCGAACGGTGGCCGGCTCGCCCGAAAACGACTAAATTTGTGATGCGGAAACGCCTCGGTATCGTTTCCGCCTCTCGGCACACCGGCAGTCCGCCGGCGTGGTCTTGACCGTCTTCCCCGATCATTCATTCGTGACTATTTCCAATCGCACCTCGCGTTTGCCGAGGCCGTTGATTTTGGCGGTCTTCGTCGTCGCGCTCGTTTTCGCCTTGCGGATGGCCGGCGATTCTCCGGAGGCCGGTGCGCAGACGTACTACCTCGACTCCAGGAATGGAGACGACACAGTCGAATGGCCGACACCGAAATCGCCGTGGAGATCGTTCGCGCGTCTGATGTCGGTGCGCCTTGGACCCGGCGATGTGGTCAAGCTTCGCTCCGGCTCGGTCTGGCGCGAGCAGCTGCGCGTCACCGGCAGCGGTACCGACGGCCGGCCGATCGCGATCGGCCGGTACGGAAAAGGCGAGCGCCCGAGAATCACCGGCAGCCGCGACTGCGTCGTCATCTCCGGCGACAACGTCCGGGTCAGTGGACTCGTCGTCGATCGCTGTGGAAACGCCGCCTTCACGCTCAGCGGCTACCGCGATAGCGTGCGCCACAGTCGCTTGACGCGTTCGGCGATCGGCGTCTACGCGACGGCATCGTCACGCGGTGCGGACATTTGGCGCAACTACATAGCGCGCAACAACATCATGTTCACCAACACGCGCGAGCCCAAGAGCGACGACGCGGGTGCGTTCGGGGTGCTACTGCACGGTGTCGGAGCGGAAGTCGCATACAACACGATCGACGGTCACAGCGCCGCCAGCTTCGACTTCGGTCGTGACGGTTCCGCGGTCGAGCTTTACGGCGCCAAGGACAGCCGAATCCATCACAATCGCGCGTCGAACAATCAAGCGTTCGTCGAACTCGGCCTTGCCGGTACCGCCGGGAACGTCGTGTCCCGCAACACGATCACCTCGAACCGCCCAGGTCAATACGGTCTCATCACCCGCGGCCCCGACGAGCAATTTGGCCCGGTGCTCGACACGAAGTTCGAAAGAAACCGGCTTACGATGACCGGTCGCGGCAGCATCGGCTTTGTGTGTTCGGGCGGGTGCGGCCCGGAGGTCGCGACTTTCACGGACAACGTTTTTGACATCGAAGGGGACGGGGGTTTTGCCGACTTCCGCCCGCGCATGAGCGGCAACATCTTTCGCAACGGCAAACTCGAGATCGGGTCGGAGCGATGAGCCATCGCAAGTTCGGGATAATGCCCACTGCTTGCTGCAATTTCCGGTCTCGTCCGGCGCCGTTCGGTGTGACCGACGGACATCACCCCCTACGTTAGGCTAGGCCCACAATGCGACTCTTCAAGAAAGACATGGAATATTGGTTCGTCGAGAATGGGTTCACGATCACCTCTTCAAAGCACTTCTGGATCAAGGTGCTGGGGCTACTGGTGCTCAATCCCGGCGTAAGCGCTGTGTTCTGGCACCGTGTGGCCCGGGTGATCTACCTGAAAGGACCCGCGTTTCTCACACTTTCGCGCATTGTTGATCGCTGGACCGAATTTCTCACCGGCGCCCAGTTGCCGGGCGAGTCGGACATCGGCGTCGGCCTGCGCGTGTATCACCCCAACGGGTTGGTCGTCTCACCCAAATCCAGGCTCGGCGAGCGCGTCGCCCTGCATTCCGACGTCGTACTCGGAGTGCGCGACGGCGACTGGCTGGTCGAGTTTCCCGTGATCGGTGACGATGTATCGCTCGGTACCGGCGCCAAGTTGCTCGGCGCGATCACGATCGGAGATCGTTCGATCGTCGGCGCTAACGCCGTTGTCATGAAGGACGTTCCGGCCGATCACATCGCTGTGGGTATTCCCGCCAAAATCATCCCGCAGAAGAAGCCCGAGGCCGAACCGGCCGCGACGGCCGAGTCGATGGCCGACGGCGCAGCCGAGCCGGCCAAGACCAACTGATCCTCGCCGTGCCCTCCGCCGGCCTCACGTTCGGCGTGATCGTGTGTGCGTACACGCTCGAGCGTCTCGACGATCTCGCCGCCGCGATCGGGTCGCTGCGCGGCCAGCGCCGCCCGGTCGACGAGATCGTGATCGTGATCGATCATAACGACGAGTTGCTCGCGATCGTCGCCCGCGCTTTTCCTTACGTCACGGCGGTCGCCAACGCCGCCAAACAGGGCCTCTCCGGCGCCCGCAATACAGGGGTGAAGGCGATCGGAACCGATGTGATCGCATTTCTCGACGACGACGCCGAGGCCGACGCCGCGTGGGCCGAGCGGATCGTGTCCCACTATTCGGACCCCGCCGTGATCGGCGCCGGCGGCTACATCGAAGCACAGTGGGCGACATCGCGCCCGGCGTGGTTCCCGAGGGAGTTCGACTGGGTCGTCGGCTGTAGCTACACGGGGATGCCCGACCGAGTGGCCGAGGTGCGCAACATGATCGGCGCCAACATGTCGCTGCGCCGCGAGGTATTCGACCGCGTCGGCGGGTTCAGCACCGAAGTCGGGCGCGTCGGCAAGAAGCCGGTCGGCTGCGAAGAGACCGAGCTCTGCATCCGCGCCCTGGCGTCCTTCGAGGACGGCCGGATTCTTTACGACCCGGCGGCCCGTGTGACGCACAAGGTCACCGCCGAGCGTGCGACCTGGCGTTACTTTCGCGAGCGCTGCTACATGGAAGGGGTCTCCAAGGCTCAGGTGGTGCGAATGGCCGGCGCCGGCCAAGCGCTCAGTAGCGAACGCAGTTATGCCACGCGGGTGTTGCCGCTCGGGGTGCTGCGCGGGCTCGGCGACGTGTCGCGGGGGCGCGTGTCCGGCCTCGGTCGCGCCGCCGCGGTCATCGCGGGACTGCTGATCACGACGGCCGGATACCTGCGCGGCCGGCTCGGCAAGCCGTTGGTGACGCATCCGCACGGCCCGTCGCCGACCGCGGCCACCGGCGCATGATCGCGGGTCTGATCACCCGCGTGCGCGAGCATCTCGCCGAGCCGCTCAACCGCACGGCGATGGCCGTGATCGTCAGCACTTTGATGACCTCGGCGCTCGGATTCGGCTTTTGGCTGGTCGCGGCGCTGATCTTCGAGCCGCAGACCGTTGGGCGTGACAACGCCTTGGTTTCGGCGATGATGCTGATCGCCACGGTTTGTCTGCTCAATCTCAACAACGTGCTGATGCGCTTCCTGCCGCAGATCAGCGAGCACGTCGGCCGCCGCGTCGCGCAGGCCTACGCGATCTCGGCGGGGTGCAGTTTCGTGGTCGCGCTGGTTTTCGCGCTGACGGCCGGATCCTTCAGCGACGACCTCGAGTTCCTGGGCGACGATCCATTGTGGGTGGTTGGTTTCGCGCTGATCTGCGCGCTGTGGTCGATCTGGGTGATGCAGGATGCAGCGCTGGTCGCGCTCGGCAAGGCCGCATGGATGGTGCCCGAGAACGCGACGTTCAGCGTGCTGAAGATCGCGGCGCTGCCGGTGTTCTTCTGGATCGGAGACGACCACGGCGTGTTCATGGCGTATTTCGTCCCGGCGCTGGTCGTGTTGCCGGTGATCAACTGGATGATCTTCAAGCGCGCGGTGCCGCGTGCCGCCGCCGCGCAGACCGGAGCCGGCGGTGTGGTTTCGGTCTTCGGATGGCGCCGTCTTTTCATCTTCTCGGCACAGGATTTCATCGGCTCGGCGGTCGGTGAGATCGTCGTCGTCGCGATGCCCCTGCTGGTGATCTCGCTGTTGACGGCGACCGAGACGGCTTACTTCTCGGTTCCATTCATGTTGATCGCCGCTCTGGACATGATGTATTACGCGGTGACCGTCGCGCTGACCACCGAGGCGGCGCGCGACCCACGGCGCGTCGGCCAGCTCACCGACCTCGCCGTCCGCAGGCTGACGCACTTTCAGCTTCCCGTGTCGCTGGCGATCGCGGTCGCGGCGCCGTTGATCCTGCTCCCGTTCCCGGCCGAGTACGCCGAGAACGGCACGACGGTGCTGAGGCTTCTTGCCTTGACCAGCGCGATGCGCGCGGTCGTCTTGTTCTACGAGGCATCGGCCCGGTTGCAGGGCCACGGCCCGCGCTTGATGGCCGCTCAGGTCGCCAATACCGCCGGCGTACTTGGTTTCGCCCTGCTCTGGGCGCCCGAGCACGGCATCGACGGGATCGCCGTCGGCTGGCTGATCACGCACGGCGTGATCGCGGCCGTCGTCCTGCCGGGACTGTTGCGGTTCATCCGCCGGCCGGCCGTGCTCGCCCGCGATCTCGCCGAGCCGTTGACCGACCCGGCTCGGCCCTGAACCGCCGGTCGCGCCCGGGAGAGGTCGCGCGTCGCGTCTGAGCACGCTCGCGCGTCGCGCCCGGCCTGGTCAGCGAATCAGTTCGTAGACGCGCGTCTCGCCGTCTTTGTGCCAGAGCTTGAACCGTCCCGAGCGCACCATCGCGATCTGCAACAGCGCGGTCTCGGCCGGCGTCGCGAGTCCGTTGAAGGCGTTATAGCGCGTCATCGACGGAGAGAACACGATGTAACCGCGCGGCCCCCAACCGCGCATCTGCGTGACGACGAACTCGACGCCCTTGCGCCCGCCGCCGAGCCGGCCGGCCTGCTCGCCGGGTCGGTCGAAGAGAATGATCGATCCGCCGCCGCTGAGATGGGTGAACTTCGGATATCGCGGGTTGACGAGGTCCGGAAACGTTGGCGCGGCGGACATCACGATCGATCCCGGCCTTCCGTTCTCGTAGATGTACTCGCTGGCACGTATATCGGACTCGATCACCGACGAGAACGGCTCACCGCCGTAGAAGGCGAACACAAAGGTCACGGCGAGCAGCCCGACGGCCGCCAGTGTCGAGATCAGGCGAAGCATCGGCTTGAGCGTCGCGATCGCCGCCGCGATCAGGCAGGCGGATAACGGCGAGGTGAACAGCACGACGCGCAGTGGGGCCTCACCGCCATAGTTCTGCCCGACCAGGAATCCAAATGGCGCCAGCAGCATCAGCCCGAAGGCCGTGACCCGGAACGACTTCGCGCGCCGCGCGAGAACGAAGATCGCCGCGATTGCGGCAAGCCACGCGAACGCGCTGCTGAGTGTGGCCATGTTGCCGACCGTCGCGCAGCCGCCGCATTTGACGGCGATCGGATCGTTGACCTTGGCATTGCTGAACGGGTCGAGGGCGGTGAAGACGCCGAAGTGGTCGTTTACCCACGCCAGATTCGGAAGCAGGTAAATGACCGGGATCACGGCCGTCGCGACCAACAGCCAGCGCGGCCGCGCGAAGCCGCAGGCGATCAGGACGCCGACCTGCAGGGCGAGGGCGTAAGGGGTGAGCTGGTGGCTGATGGTGATCGCCACCTCCATCAACAAGACAAATGAGATCACCGAACGCGGACTCCATTGGCTTGTGCGGCGGCGAGTTATGGGGACCGGAGCACGCGCGATCATTCCGACGATCTTTTTTGCGATGTCCCCGATGCGGTTGCCGGAGTCGCTGAGTTGGCTGAGCACGATCGCCAGTGTCGCCAGTGCGAGGGTGAAAACGAGCGCCTGTGGCGAGTAGTAGCCCTGACCGATCCAATTGATCAATATGAACAGCAGCGCCGCGCAGCCGGCGACCGCGGCGCGGCGGCTCTCGCGCAGGGCGATTGCCGCGACCAGCGTTGCCTGTAGCAGAGCGAAATACAGCTCGGCCCAGCCGATGTAGTGAACCGGGTTCGCGGACCCGGCGAATCTGGTGAAGACCCCCACCATCGCGAAGAACCCCGGCCAGCGGTTGTAGATGTCGACCGAGGGCACGACGTGACCCTCTTCGAGCAACAGCCGTACGACGCCGACGTGTTTGTAGGCCGCCGGATAATGCGCCACGCCGTCGACGAGTGGCAGCGTCGCGTAGAGGATGACGGCGACCGAGGCCACGTATGCGCTGATCACCCAGCGATTGGGCCGCTTGGAGCAGATGTAAACGCCACCGCCGCAGAGAACCGCGATCAAGCCGGCCCACCAGGTCAGCGGGAGTACCGAGGGGAGGCCGATGTCGGTCATCGCTCCGGTGTCGATCGCCGTCAACGAGACCATCCATAAACCGAGCCCGAAGACGATCGGCAGCGTGGCCTTCAATTCAGGTCCGTTATTGCGAGCGAACTCGCCGATGACGACGCGCGGGGAGCGTGCGGACGGTCGTTTTCCCCGGTCACCGGACGCCGCGTGCTCGGCCGCGGAGCGCGCGATCTCGCGACACAAGACCACGACTGCCCATCCCATCAAGGCGGTCAGCAACAGCCATGGATAAAACAGCGACAAACTCAGTAGCGCCCATGAGCCAACCGTGAGAGTCGCCAGGCTGAACGCGGTCGCCATACCGAGGGTCATCAGCGTCCCGAGGCCGCGACGCCGCGTCATGAAAGCCGCGCCCGGAGTGAACGTGAACGCGACCAGCGCCGCGATCTCGCGGATCGCGCCGTGGATCCCGAGAACCGCGCCCAGAAACACGAACGCCGTCAGCGCGACCAGCGCCGCGTGAGTCCGCGTTCGCCGGTCCTCACGAACGACGATCGCTATTGACGTTGTATCAATCAACGCCGGAAAGCTCGGAAGATCGCCGTCTCGCGGTCCTCGCGCGGCGCGAGCGTCGAAGTCCGGCGCGAGCGTCTCCGGCGGCCCGTGCGGAAGCCGTCCGTCGACGGGGCTGAGTCCGCTGACGATCCCGTCGACCTTGGCGGTGAAACCGGTTCGGCGGTGTTCGCGCGGGTTCGCGCCATCAGCGCAGCACCGGTCTCGACGGAGACGATATCCGACGTCCGATCCACGCATGCGCGCGGCGGTAGGCCGTACACTGCCGACCTGGCGGGGTGTCTAGATTGCGGGTCCGTGGTGTTGCCATGGTCGGTTACTCCGTCGGCCGCGCGCGCGGTCACGCTGATAATACGCATGAAAAATCGCCGCTCGCCGGCCGGCCGGGTCAGCTAATCCTCCACGGCGTGTGCCCGCGATTGCGCAGGCGTCCCTTGGCATAGAGATATGGGCCGGCGATGCGGCCGCGCCGCCGCGCGCGCGTCAGCGACTCTCCCAGCGACGGCTCGACCGCTCCGCCGATGACGCCGCCGAACGGACGGCGGTTCCCTTGTGCGAACTGCGATACCAGCAGGCGCGTCAGTCGGGCTGCATGACGCGGGACGAGCGCGTGCTTGATCCCGTACGCCATCGCGCCGGAGCCGTAGGTGTAGAGCTGGCGTTGCAGCGCGGTCCTGTCTGCGCGGTGGTAGTGCCAGGCGATCGCCGCCGGTTCGACGGCGATCGACCACTGGTGGTCCAAGGCCCGCAGGAAGTAGTCGAGGTCCTCGCCGCCGCCGGCCGGTGCGCCGGCGCCGAGCGCCTCGTCAAATGGACCGACGTCGCGCGCGGCGGCGCGGCTCAGCGCGAAGTTCGCTCCCGTCCCGAGACGGCCTGTGCGGTATGGAAACAACGGATCGTCGGCGGGGTGCTCGCGCGGGTCGACGATGCGCGGCCGCATCGAGGACGACCACGAAACGATCCGATCGAACAGCGACTGCTCGGCCGTGCGCAGCTCGGCGGTCGGGACCAGTCCGGTCACGCAGCCGATCAAGGGACTTCGCGTAAACGCTCGAGCCAGCGAGGCCAGCCACAGCCGATCGACGACTACGTCGTCGTCGGTGAACGCGATCAGTTCGCCTTCGGCGACCGACAGACCGCGGTTTCGCGCGCAGGAGAGCCCCGGCCGCGGCTCCGCCACGTACCGGACGCGCGGATCGCCGACTGCGGAGACCGCGGCGAGCGTTCCGGCCTCTTCTGGGGAGTTGTCCACGATCACCAGCTCGAACGACGGGTAGTCAAGCTCGAGCACGCTGGCGATCGTCCGGGTCAGCGACTCCGGCCGGTTACGGGTACAGACCACGACGCTTGCGAACGGCCGGGGATCGCCGAACGCACCGTTCTCCTCACAGTGATGGCGCCGCCCGCCATCGGCTGCCGCGAATGTCAGCCCGGTCGCCGTCAGCGGCTCGGCCGGAAGCCCGTCGGCGGCCAGATGTCCGGCGATCGCCGGACC
>JBASWU010000009.1:0-4581 GCA_049276635.1 Solirubrobacterales bacterium
CCAGCTTGACCCGCGAGCCTCTGTGCTCAGGCCGAGGGCACCTCACCCCCGTTGCGCTGATCCTCGGCATCGGCCGAGCCTCGCATCTCAGCCGGACGCGTTAGCCCAACGGGATGCGAGGGGCGGAAACGGGTAGTCGGCTGATCGCCTATTGAACGACCGGCCAGTCGATCGCAGATCTCACGAATATCCCGCTCGGTGACCGCGTAGACTGCGATCGCGATGGTTCTCAGCGACGGGACAATCAAGCAGGAGATCGAAGCCGGGCGGATCGTGATCGACCCGTTCGAGCCGGCGAACGTCCAGCCGTCGAGCATCGATTTGCGTGTCGACCGGCTGTTTCGCGTGTTTCACAACGCACGTCACCCCTACATCGACGTGCGCAAGCCGATGGACGATCTCACCGAGCTCGTCACCGTCTCCGGCGACGAGCCGTTCATCCTTCACCCGGGAGAGTTCGTGCTCGGTCAGACGCTCGAACGCGTCACCGTGCCCGACGACCTCGTCGCGCGGCTCGAGGGCAAGAGCTCGCTCGGCCGCCTCGGCCTGCTGATCCACTCGACGGCCGGCTTTGTCGACAGCGGTTTCTCGGGCAACCTTACGCTCGAACTCTCCAACGTCGCGAACCTGCCGATCACCATCTACTACGGCATGCCGATCGGCCAGATCTCGTTCATGCGCATGGACCGGCCCGTCGAGCGTCCCTACGGCGGCGACGGCATGGACAGCAAATATCAGGGCCAGGCCGAGCCTACGCCCAGTAGCTTTCACCTGAACTTCGCCAAGGCCAAGTAGTATCCAGAAAGGCCCGCAAGACGATCCCGTGAGAACCCCGTAAGCAAGAGAGGGGCTGTCACGGACGCGAACGGAGCGCAACATGCCGAACATTGGACCCCTCGAAATCGTCGTAGTACTCGTCTTGGTGCTGATCATCTTCGGTCCCAAGCGCCTACCCGAGCTCGGCCGTTCACTCGGCAAGGGGATCCGCGAGTTCCGTGGCTCGATCACCGGTCACGACGACGATGATGACGAGCAGCCGCCCCGCGAGCTAAACACCGGCGCCGGCTCCACGGCCACTCCGGTCGCGGCCGAGCCCGAGAAACAGCCCGAGTCCTCGACCGGCCCCTAACCTCCGATGCGCCGCGGTAGGGGCGCACGCCCGGCGGTCCGTGTTTCGGCCGCGCGGCTCGTATTCGGGACCAGCCACAATCACTGATCATGGCTAAACGCCTGCGCCCGATCAGCCACGAAGAAGAGCTCAGCGTCGTCGAGCACCTCGACGAGCTGCGCACGCGGCTGCTGACGGTCGGCGGAGTCTTCATCGTCGTACTCGGGCTGGCCTTCTGGCAGAACCAGCGCATCCTCGACGTGATCAACCGCCCGCTGCCCGACGGCACGGTGCCGGCGACCTTCGGCGTCGGCGAGGCCTTCATGTCGACGCTGACGGTCTCGATGTACGCGGCGCTGATCGTCACCCTGCCGCTGATCCTCTGGAATCTCTACGCCTTCGTGATCCCCGCCTTCAGCGAGCGGGAGCGCAAGGTCGCCACGCCGCTGCTGCTGATGACGCCGGTCCTGTTCTTCGCCGGCGTCGTCTTTGCCTACTACGTGGTGATCCCGGCGGCGGTCAAGTTCCTACTCGGATTCAACGACGAGCAGTTCAACATTCTCGTGCGCGCGAAGGACTACTACTCGTTCTTCGGCATGAGCGCGATGTCGATGGGCCTGCTGTTCGAGATGCCGCTTGCGATTCTGATCGCGACCCGTATCGGGGTGATCACCCCGATCCAGCTGCGGCAGAACCGTCGCTACGCGCTCCTGGTGATCGCCGTCGTGGCGATGCTGCTGCCCGGCACCGACCCGGTGACGATGCTGATCTCGATGATCCCGCTGCTGGCGCTGTTTGAGGCGAGCATCTGGCTGGCGGTGTGGTTCGGCGAATCCCCGGACGAGTCCGCCGGCGAAGAAAGCTTGCCCGAATCGCCACAAACCGGCGACTCCGGTGCGCCGATACGGTAACTTTTCGCGCCGGATGCTGTTCGACCTACAGGGGAGAAGGAAAACCGCCGTCAAGGGTGTTTACCTGGCGCTGGCGGTCCTTTTGGGCGGCGGACTCGTGCTGTTTGGCGTCGGATCGAACGTGCAGGGCGGATTGGCCGACCTCTTCACCGGTCAGTCCGGCGGTAGCGGCGAATACCGCAAGGCAGTCGAGCAGAGCGCCGAAAAGGTCGCCGCCGATCCCAAAAACGTCGCCGCGCTCGAGGATCTGATCGCCAATCGCTACATCTACGCCGGCGCCGAGTACGACGAAAAGACACAGGAGTTCAAAAAGGCGGGCAGGCAGCAGCTCGGCTTGCTGATCGACGATTGGGAGAAATACATCGCCTTGAAGGAGCGGCCCGACGCCGGCACCGCGAATTACGCGGTCAACGCCTACGTCGCGATCGAGGACGCCAAGGGCGCGCAGAAGGCGCAGACTTTGGTCGCCGCGGCCGAGCCGAACGCCGGCAATTACATCGCGTTGATGCAGTTCGCGCTGTCGGCCGGCGACCAGCGCGTCGCCGACGCCTCGGCGCTCAAGGCCAAGGAGCTTGCCACACCGGATCAGATGACGGAAGTTCTCGACAACATCAAAGAACTGCGCAAGCTCGGCAAGGAGCGTTCCGCCGAGGTTCAGCGGCAGATCCAGGAGCAGTTCGCCGCCCAGCAGCAGCAGGGCGGCGGCGGTCAAGCCGGGAACCCGTTTGCCGGCGGTGGCGCCGGTGGCGCACCGCCCGGCCAGTAGTTGGTCGTATCCGCCGCATCCGCCGCGTCGTCAATGTCGGCGGTTTCCGTTCACTAACCTTTGCGTACGCGGGCCATTAGCTCAATTGGCAGAGCAGGGGACTCTTAATCCCAAGGTTGAAGGTTCGATTCCTTCATGGCCCATTTTGTCTTTCGGGAGTGCGCCTGGCGGTCCCCGCGGCCGCCGGCGCGCCGGAAGGGCAGCGGATTGATGGATTCTCCGGACCGACAGCCGACGCACGAATTCGCTTCGATCGACGGGGTCGTCACTCCCGCGGCGGAGGCGGTGATTCCCGCGACGGACGAGGGCTTCCTGCGCGGCGACGGTGTGTTCGAGGTCTTTCGCGTTTACGGCGGGCGTCCGTTCGGATTGGCGCGGCACCTCCGGCGCCTGCTGCACTCGGCCGAGGGCATCCGGCTGCCGGAGATCGACCCGCGCGCGATCGAGCAGGACGTCGCCGCGGTGATCGCGGCGCGCGGCGAGGACAGCTACGGGATTCGCATCGTCGTCACGCGCGCCGGCCGCCGGCTGGTGATCAGCGAACCGATTCACGACTATCCGCCGGCCGTGCGGCTGGCCTGCGTGGAGTACCGGCCGTCGATTCTGCTCGACGGCCTCAAGACGCTCAGTTACGCCGCCAACATGCTGGCCAATCGCGTCGCTCAGGAGCGCGGATACGACGAGTCGCTACTCGTCTCGCCCGACGGGACGGTGCTCGAGGCGCCGACTGCCTCGCTGTTTTGGTCGCCAGACGGCCAGTCGCTGGTGACCCCGCCGCTGTCGGAGGGAATCCTGGCCTCGATCACGCGCGCGGTTCTGCTGGAGTCCTTCGAGATCGTCGAGCGGAGCACCAAGCGCGACGAACTCGCCGGCGCCACCGAGGCGTTTCTCTGCTCTAGTGTGCGCGAGATTCAGGCCGTCGGAGCGATCGACACGACGCGCCTGCCGGCGCCGGGACCGCTGACCGCCGCCGCGACCAAGGCTTACGCCGACGCGGTCGAGGCAAGACTCGCGGCGGCGCCCGCGAACTCCATCTAAACCATCTAAAGAAGGATTCAACGCCCGCGCCCGTTGCGCGCCGGCACTGAGACGATGCACGTTCTTACGATCATCGGGAACCGCCCACAGTTCGTCAAGCTGGCGGCAGTCACCGCGCTGCTGCGCGAAGATCACCGCGAAACTCTGGTTCACACCGGGCAGCATCACGACAGCGAGCTCTCGGGGGTCTTCTTCGACCAGCTGTCGCTGCCGCCGCCGGACGTCGATCTCGGCATCTCCGGCGGCGGCAACAGCTCACAGACCGGCCGTATGCTGGCGGCGCTTGAGCCGCTGGTCGTCGAGTACGCGCCCGATCTGATCCTCGTTTACGGCGACACCAATTCGACGCTTGCCGGCGCACTGGCCGCCGCGCAGGCGAATGTGCCGCTGGCGCACGTCGAGGCCGGGCTGCGGTCATTCGACCGCACGATGCCGGAAGAGATCAACCGCGTGGTTTGTGACGCGCTCGGCGCGTTGCTGCTTGTGCCGAGCGAGTCGGCGGCGGCGAATCTCGCTCGCGAAGGTGTGACCGGCGAGGTGGTCGTGACCGGTGACGTGATGGGTGACATCGTGCTGCGCATGCGCGACGCGCTCGAGCCGGGAGCAGCGCGCGCGAGCCTCGGGATCGGCGACGGAGAGTACATCCTGCTGACGGCGCACCGTGCCGCGAACGTCGACGATCCCGAGCGATTGGCGGCGCTGGTCGAGCTGATCGAATCGCTCCGGCTGCCGGTCGTGTTCCCTGTTCATCCCCGCAC
>JBASWU010000010.1:0-11882 GCA_049276635.1 Solirubrobacterales bacterium
AGGCGCCGGTCGGCGGCCGCCGCGGCCGCTCGCGCGCCGTCGTGCAGCACGCGGCGAAACGCGTTGAGGGTCGGCTGCGTTGCGTCGATCCGCGCGAGCGAGCGCTCGACGAGCTCACTTGAACTAACGGCGCCGTCGGCGAGCTGACTCGCCTGCTCGGCTAGTCCGGCGGACCCGGCCGGCGTGGCGAAGTCGCTCTCTGCCGGATCGCGCGGCAGTCGGCTGGATCGCGGTACTCCGGAGGCGGATGACATACAATTTCCTCGTCTCGGTCGTTCCAACGACCGAGACTTTAACAGCGATTTGATCGTCTCGCCGAGCGTCACCGATGCCCGCAGCTGCTCCGACAGTCTCAGAATCCACCGACACCCGCGACCGGATCATTCGCGCGACGCTGCGCGTGATCGGCGAGCGGGGCATCGGCGCCGTCAGCAATCGGCGGCTCGCCGGCGAGGCCGGGGTGGCGCTCGGTTCGCTGACGTACCACTTCCAGAGCCAGACCGAACTTCTGCGCGAGAGTCTGCTGCTCTACGCGCGGGAGGAGGTCGAGCGGCTCGAGGCGATCGCCGCGACTTTGCGCGCGACCGAGCCGTCGGCGGCAGAGGCCGCGGCCGAAGTCGAACGGATCGTCTCCGGCGCGACCGCCGGCCCGGAGCAGATCGCCGAGCTCGAGCTGCACCTGCACGCCGCGCGCGACCCCGCCCTGCAAGACGCTTCTAAACGCTGCTTTGCGGCCTACGACGAAGTCGCCGCGGCCGCGCTGGAAACGCTCGGTGTCCCGAATCCGCATCAACTCGCGCCGACGGTCGTTGCGCTGCTGGGCGGGATGGCGCTGCGCCGCCTAGGCGGCGGCGACCGCGACGCCAGCGGCATGGCCGATGCGCTGCCCGCGCTGGTGCGCGGCGCGACCGTCGCCCCAAATGCCGGCCGGACCGCCGACCCGCCGTCACCTGGGACTTAAAACAGTCGAATCGGTTGTTTTACGAGACCTTCTCCAGGTCGACGACGAAGACCAGCGTCTCGCCCGGAGGGATCGAGCCCTGCCCGGCGTCGCCGTATCCGAGATCGGGTGGGATCACCAGCAGCCGGCGTCCACCCGCACGCATGCCTTCGACTCCCTGGTCCCAGCCGGCGATCACCGCGCCGGCGCCGAGCTCGAACTCGAACGGCTCGCCGCGAGTCCACGACGCGTCGAACTCGGCGCCGTCAGACCAGTTGAGGCCGACGTATTGAACGGCGACGGTGTCGCCGGGCTTGGCGGCCTTGCCCGAGCCCTTCTTGATGTCTTTCGTCACGAGTTTGCTCGGCGGGTCGCCGGCGGGGGTGGCGATTTTAGGCTTTTCTTTGAGCGACCCCGAGACCTTCGGCGGCCTGCCGGGTTTGCCGCTGCCGGCGTCGTCGGCGCTGTCGGAGGCGCCCGCCTCGGCGGTCGCCCCGGTCGTACTTCCAGTTGTTTGTGCTGTCGAGTCGGCGCCGCCGGTCGAGTCGCCGTCGCCGCAGCCGGCGAGCAGGACCGCGATCACGGTCGCCGCGAGGAAGATGGCTAGTTTCGATTTCATAGCGCAATATTTGCATGCGGGGGCGGGTATCCCTGCCGGCTCTGCGATGCATAGGTCTCCAGCACCCGCGGCAAACTGCCGAAACTCGGATATGGCATCTCCCGACCGGCTGCGCGCCGAGCGATTGCGACAGGCGGACGCGGTTTTCGCCGCCGCCGCGCCGCCGCCGCGCCGCGAGACCTACTGGCAGCCGATTTCAATCTCCGGCCTCGTCGCGTTCCTGCTGGGCTGTGCCTGGCTGATGTTGCTGCTGGCGACTGACAAGGACGGGTTTCTCTTGATCGTCGACAGCTTTAACCTGGTCGTGCACGAGTTTGGTCATCCGCTCTTCGGGATCTTCGGCGAAGGCGCGATGTGGTGGGGAGGGACGCTGGCGCAGCTGTTGTTGCCACTGGGCGTCACGGTGCTTTTCTGGCGCCAGCGCGCGGCGCTATCGATGTTGCTGGCCGGCGTGTGGTTCTTCGAGAACTTTCTCAACATCGCCCGCTACATCGCCGACGCCCGGGCGCAGGAGCTGCCGCTGGTCGGGGGCGGCGAACACGACTGGGCGCGGATTCTCGGCGATCACGGCTGGCTCCGCGACGACACCTCGATCGCCTCGGCCGTCAACGCGGTCGGCTGGGCGGGGATGATCTCCTGTACGGTGTTGGCTCTCGTACTCTGGTACTTCCAGACTCGCGAGCAGTAGCCTGCCGCCGGCCTCGGCGGACGACCGAGCACGCCGGAGGATTTTTGTCTACGCAGCCGCCCGTCAGCCACTTACCGCGCATCGTGCAGACCGCCTGGTGCCTGTACCGGCCGGTTTCGCTGATGCGGGTTTTCAAGCGGCGTTACGGAGACGTCTGCTCGATGCGGATGCTGGATCTGGGCCTGATGACGCTCGTCCAGCGCCCGGAACACCTGCGTGAGGTGTTTCAGGCCGATTCGTCGGTGCTGACCGCCGGCGAGTTCAACGGCCGCCTGCTGGAACCGCTTCTCGGCACCCAATCGACCTCGACCAGCGACGGGGATGAGCACCTCGTCAACCGGCGCGTGCTGTTGGGCGCGCTGGGCAGCGAGCGGGTCGCGCGGCTGCGCGGCCAGGCGCGCGAATCCGCCGAACGCTCGATCGACGAGTTGCGCGCCGGGACCACGATTCGCTTCTACGACTTTGCCAAGCGCAGCGCGTTGCGCATGATCATCGACGCGATCTTCGGGTTCAAGGATCCGAAACGGTCCGATCGGGCGATCGAATTGGTCAACGCGATCGACGCCGGCGTGCTTTACGGCCCGCCGGCGTTCGCGTCGATCGTCCCGTCGACGCGCGTGTTTTTCAGACGGCGGATCGCGCGCTTCGAGCGGTCGAAGGCCGACCTCGACGATTTTCTCTACGCCGAGATAGACGCCCGCCGCGCCGCGGAGAACGACGACACCGGCGAGCAGCCGACGGCGATCCTCGATCTGCTGATCGCCGCTCGTTACGAAGACGGCTCGCCGTTGGCGCGAACGAAGTTGCGTGACGAGCTGGTGCTGCTGCTGATCGCAGGCCACGAGTCCAGTGCCACGACGCTCGCCTGGGCGGTCGAACTGCTGGGCCGGCACCCCGAGGTCCTGGAAAAGGTGCGGGCCGAGACTCTGCGTGGCGACTCGAAGGAGTATCTCGACGCCGTGATCAAGGAGACCCTGCGAATGCGCCCGGTATTGCCGGTCGTCGTGCGGGTTGTTCAGAAGCCCTTCTCTGTCGGCGGATTTGACCTGCCGGTCGGGTCGACGGTTGCCGCGAGCACCTGGAACATGCAAAACGAGGAGGAGTTCCACGAACGGGCCCACGAGTTCTTGCCGGACCGCTTCATCGGCGACCGGCCGGAGTCGTTCACCTGGCTGCCGTTCGGCAACGGCGTGCGCCGCTGCGTCGGCGATCGCGTGGCGATGATGCAGATTCGCGAACTGATGATCGTGTTGCTCGGGCGCGTCGAGTTCGAGACGGTCGCGCGCAGGCCGGCGAAGGTGCGCCGGCGCGCGGTGCAGTATCTGCCGCACCACGGGACTCCGGTTGCGATCAGGAATGTCAGCCGGCGCGCGCTCGAAGCGGACCAACGTTGCGATACTGGACACGATGCTGACGGAGCTGGATTGGAAACGGGCGAACGTGCGCCGGGATACACGGTGCAGTCGTTGCGCGAAGACCCTGCTCGCCGGGCAGGCCTCGGTTCGGGTTGAGCGGGCGTACGTCTGCCTCGGCTGCTGGGACGCCGTGCGCGCCGACCCCAACCGGCCGCCGGCGGAGCTGCTGCGTGATTTCGGGATCGCCCGCTCGGGGGTGGCCGTCAATCGCGCTCCGAGCACGGGCGGCGGACGGCCGCGCCGGCCGTCGGCTCCGCGAGTCGCTGCGAAGCCGCTCGACGGCGAGCTGATCGTCGGCGGCGAACTCGACCGGCGGGCCGAAGGCTCGGCGGCGCGGGTGCTGCACGCCCGCGCGATCCCCGGGGCGGGCCTGGATCTCGACCACGTGTTCGTCGGCCGCTCCGGAGTGACGGCGATCGACGTCAAGAACTTCAACTTCTCCGTCGAGATCGAGCAGCTCGTCGGCTGGGCATCGGACTCGGCACCGCCGAACCTGCTGATCAACGGCGAGAACCGGCGCGACCTGATCGACGCGGCGGTGGCGCTGCGCGAGGCGCTCGTGCCGATCGCCGCGACCGCGATTTCGAACGTCGATGTCCCGGTCAACGCGGCACTCTGTTTTGTCGATGTCAACGGCGTCGACCGCACGCCGACGCGTGACATTCGCGCGGTGCGCGTCGACACGCCGGAAAAGATCGCCGATCACGTTCAGCGCCGCGGCCCGCTGCTCGACGACGAGATCGAACTCGTCGCCGCGTTTCTGGAGGAGGCGGTGCCGCGGCGCTGAGGATCCCGCCGGTCTCGGTCTACGCGAGCGCCACCATCTCGAGATCTCCGTCCCGCCAGTGACTGAAGTCGGCTTCGGGCAGCACCAGTGAAAAATCCGGCGCGAGGGCGTCGATGAACTCGGTGTCGTGGCTGACGGCGATGATCGTGCCCGACCACGAGTTGAGTGCCTCGGCGACGTAATCGCGCGATGCCGGGTCGAGGTTGTTGGTCGGCTCGTCGAGCAGCAGGACGTTGTGGCGACCGGCGACCAGCTTGGCCAGAGCGAGCTTGGTCTTCTCGCCGCCTGAGAGCGTCATGACGTTCTGGTAGACACAGTCGCCGGTCAGCTGGAACTTGGCGAGCAGGCTGCGGGTGTCTGGGTCGGAAAAGCCGCTGAGGTCCTTGCGGGCGTTCTCGATCACCGTCTCGCCGGCATCGAGATCGCCGTGCTCCTGGTCGTAGTAACCGACCGAGACGCCGACGCCGTACTCGACACGGCCGGCGGTCGGCTCGGTCAGCTTGGCGATCAACCGCAAGAGCGTCGACTTGCCGGCGCCGTTGAAGCCGATCAGGCACATCCGCTGGCCGCGATCGAGCGTGAACGACAAGTCCGAGAAGACCTCGTTGTCGTCGTAGGACTTGGCGAGATCCTCGGCCACCAGCACCGTGCGATGACAGCTCGGCGGGTCGGGGAATTTGTAGGAGGCCTCGCGGCGACGCTGAATCGAACTCGGCGCTTCGTCGCGCAAGCGGTCGACGCGCTGGTCGAGCGCCTTGGCGGCGCGCGCGCGTTTGGCGCTCTGGCCGCGCATCTTGTCGGCCAGCGTCTTCATGCGCCGGACCTCGGCCTCGCGGTGGGCGTCGGTCTTCTCGCGGCGGGCCTCGTCGGCCTCGCGTGAACGCAGATACTGCGAGTAGCTGCCCTTGTACTCGAACGTTCGGCCCTCGTCCAAGTGGACGACGCGGGTGATCGATTCGTCGAGCAGCTTGAGGTCGTGACTGATCACCAGCAGCCCGCCGCGGTAGTCGCGCATGAAGTCGAGCAGCCAGAGGCGGGCATCGGTGTCGATGTGGTTGGTCGGCTCGTCGAGCAGCAGCGCGTCGGGCGCGCCGTAGAGGATCCGCGCGATCTCGGCGAGACGCAGCTCACCGCCGGATAGCTCGGTCAGCGGCGCGTCGAGCCGCTCCTCGCGCAGGCCGATCCCCGCCGCGAAGTCGCGGGCGCGTTCTTCGGCCGAGTAGCCGCCCTTGTCGGCGAAGCGCTCCTGGGCGGTGCTGTACCGCTCGATCGCCTGCTCCGACGGGTCTGCCTCCATCGCCAGTTGCAGCGCCGCGAGTTGATCGCGCTCGGTATCGAGGTTCAGCGACGAGATCACGTGGTCGGTCACCGACTTGGCGAGATCGACGTCGCCGTCGATCCGCGGGTCCTGGGGCAGGTAGCCGACGTTGCCCCAGTGGCGCACGGTCATGTCGCCATCGCGCCGGGGCTCGGCGATGATCTTCAGGAACGTCGTCTTGCCGACTCCGTTGCGCCCGACCAGACCGACCTTGTCACCCGGGTAGAGCGTCAGGTTGATGTCGTCGAACAGCGTGCGGGCGCCGATCGTCTTCGAGATGTGTTCGGCACTTATGAGCAAGGTGAGATCCGTCCATGGGGGAACGTGGCGGCGGCGCCGGAATACGGCTGGCGCGCTGCCGGCGAGTCCCACACTGTAGTTAATCGCGGTCGGCGAATTTCGCGCTACGGCGCGACGGCGATGACCGCAGCGCTCGTTTTCGCGACGTCATCTACCGAATAGTTCGCCCTGCGCCGGCCTACCCTGGACTAAAAGCTGGCTATCCAGCCAATTGGTTTGGAAACCACGCAATCCGTCGATGTATTTGATGCAACGGCAGATCCGGATCGCCACCGAAGGCGACAGCGGTCTTGTCGAAGCGGACGTTTCTTCAACACTCAAGGGCGAAGAGCAAAAATGAAAATTGCGCTGCCGATCGCGGTCGCGCTGCTGGTGGCGATCCCTGCGGGCTCGGCGCTGGCGGCCGGCCCGGTCGATCCGACTAACCCATTTGCGCCGGCGACCGCCGACGCGCCGTACGCGGCCGCCTTCGCCGCCGATCTCCGCTTCGACCCGGACGTAAGCGACTGGATCGAGCGCTCGGAGCTACAGGACTGCGACGGCGATGAATCCGGCGCGATCATCTGCCGCTTGGGTGGGCGGTGGTCAGATCACGGCGCTCCGCTGTCGGGCACGATCGTCGATGGCGCGACGGGCGCCATCGGACGGCTCCGCGCAAGCTGCGATGTCTCCGGAGACAGCTTCGTCGATTTCTCTATTGCTCCCCCCGAGAACGGGTCTCGGCTGCCGGTTGTCGATTTAGTTGGCGCCGGCGGCAAGGCCCGCGTCAGCTGCGTCTGGCGCGTGCGAATGAATGACCAGTTCCAGTCCGTGCTGGTCGGAGTCGCGCACGCGTCGGGCCCGCTGACGGCAATCGATCCGGGGATCGCACTGGTCGGACTGCCTACAGACATCGAGTTGAGGATCCTCGGCGGATCGGGATTCTTTGAGGGTGCGACGGGCACTGGAACGTCGCACGCCGGGGTCAGCTACGGACTGCTCGGCCAGAGCGGCGAGCTGCCGATCGACTTCGAGATCGTCGGCATGGGCTCGCCTAGCGCGAAGGCGGCGAGCGTCGCCAAGTCGGCGACCAAATCAGTTTCAACGCGCGGGATTCGCGCCGCCGCCGCGACTTCGGCCTCGACCGCCGGCCAGCTCGAGTTCAGCCTCTGGCACGGCCGCCACTCGCTCGTGATCTCGACGCCGAAGCGCCTCGCCGCGCGCCAGCTGCGCCGCTCGGTCCGTGGAGTCACGGCGCCGCGAGCGCGCTGCGCCACCTCGGCGACGATGTCCGGCCGGCGTGTGCGACTGGGCGAGTCGCGTGCCGACGCAGGCGGCATCGTACGGATCCCGCCGGCCAAGATCAATGCGCTCACGGCCGGCCGCTGGCGCGTCTCGATGAGCTGTGTGAGCGCGGGCAAAACCGCCCGCGACTCGGCGCGAATCCAAGTTACCCGCTAGCGACCACCGGATCGATTGCCGGCCGGCCGGCGCGCCGCTCGGCGGGCCGTGACCCCAGTGGTTCCGGCCCGGCGCGGCGGTTGAGCTTGACACGGAACGGTGCAACCGCTAATCTAATCCCGGCGGTAACTGACTAAGAAGTTACTTACCGCACCGCGATCCTGACTCGTTCGAACGCGTCGAGGTTCGCCTCGCTCGGTCGCGCCTCTGCCGGCGGCTCCGGCCGAACGCGATTGGTTTTCGACATCCCATCCCGGGACCCGCCCACAACCTGAAGGCCTATGGCTAAAAAAACCACAGCAGACAAAAGCATGGGTGCCGGCTTGCGCGCGTTGAACCGCTTCGCGAGTTCCAGCACGATCGACAGGCTCAAAATGCGCCGGCCGGCGGAACGCGCGGTTTACCACGCCAGCAAGGGCGGCTTCAAGGCCGCCGGCGCCGTCGGCCGCACGTTCAGCTCGTCGCATAAGCGCGACAAGCCCGCGCGCCAGGCCAGCGCACAGTCCTACGGGCTGTTCGACCTGACGCCGACCGACGAACAGGAAATGCTGATCGAGGCCTTCGGCGATTTCGCCAAGTCCGAACTGCTGCCGATCGCCGGGCAGGCCGATCACGACTGCGCCGCGCCGCCGGAGATGCTTAAACAGAGCACCGAACTCGGCGTAACGATGATCGGCGTGCCGGAGGCGCTCGGCGGGGCCGTCGATGAGCGCTCGGCCGTCACCTCAACCTTGATAAGCGAGGCACTGGCCAACGGCGATCTCGGTCTCGCCGTCGCCGTGCTCGCACCGGCCGCCGTCAGCACCGCGATCGGTTTGTGGGGCGACGGCGACCAGCAGGGCACCTATCTGCCGGAGTTCGTCGGTGAGAACGTCCCGGCCGCCGCTCTGGCGGTGATGGAGCCGAGGCCGCTGTTCGATCCGTTCAAACTCGGCACCCGGGCGACGCGCGACCCCGACGGCGGTTTCACGCTCAACGGCGTCAAGTCGCTGGTGCCGCGCGCGGCCGAGGCCGAGGTCTTCGTGGTCGCGGCCGATCTCGACGGGCAATCCTCGCTGTTCATCGTCGAATCCAAGTCCAACGGCATCGGGATCACCCCGGAGCCGGCGATGGGTATCCGCGCCGCCGCGACCGCGACGGTCTCGCTGACCGACGTGATGCTGCCGGCCGGAGCGCTGCTCGGCGACGCCGACCCACGGGTCTTCAGCGACTGCGTCCAGCTCGGTCGCATCGCCTGGTCGGCGCTTGCTGCCGGAACCGGCAGAGCCGTGCTCGACTACGTGATCCCGTACGTCAACGACCGGGTTGCGTTCGGCGAGCCGATCAGCCACCGCCAGGCGGTGGCCTTCATGATCAGCAACATCGCGATCGAGCTCGAGGGCATGCGCCTGACCACCTACCGCGCCGCGAGCCGCGCCGATCAGGGCGAGAGCTTCGCCCGCGAGGCCGCGCTGGCCCGCCAGCTGACCGCCACCAAGGGCATGCAGATCGGCTCCGACGGGGTTCAGCTGCTCGGGGGTCACGGCTACGTCAAAGAGCACCCCGTCGAACGCTGGTACCGCGACCTGCGCGCGGCCGGCCTGATCGAGGGCGTGCTGCTCGTCTAGGGCGGCAGGAAGGCAACGTTCAAAATGATCAATCTCGAAACACCAAAGAAGTTCAGGCCGCTGGTCGGCCAGGCCCACATGGTCGCCGAGGAGCTGCTGCGCAAGAACTCGCGCAAGTACGACCTCGCCGAGCACGAGTACCCGGTCGAGCTCGACATGCTGCGCGCGCTGATCGACGGCATGGAGGACGGCGTCGGACAGGGCGCCGGCGCCGCCGGTGTCGGTAAGGGCGACGCCGGCTCCGATTCCGGCTCCGGCTCCGGCGACAAGCCTGCCGGCGACGGCCGCACCAAGAACGGCACCAACCTCTCGACCGCGCTATCGGTGCTGGAGATGTGCTGGGGCGACACCGGCCTTCTGCTGACGATGCCCGGCCAGGGTCTCGGCAACAGCGCGATCGCCGCCGTCGCCAGCGAGGAGCAGCTCAAGCGCTTCAAGGGCAAGTGGGCCGCGATGGCGATCACCGAGCCCGAGGCCGGCAGCGACTCGGCCGCGATCCGCACGACCGCCGTCAAGGACGGCGACTACTACGTGATCAACGGCGAGAAGATCTACGTGACCTCCGGCGAGCGGGCCGACCTCGTCGTCGTTTGGGCCAACGTCGATCCCGCCGCCGGCCGCGCCGGCATCAAATCGTTCGTCGTCGAGCGCGACAATCCCGGAATGAAGCTCGATCGGCTCGAGCACAAGCTCGGAATCCGCGCCAGCGACACCGCCGCCTTCATCCTGACCGACTGCCGCGTACACAAGGACGACCTGCTCGGCGATCCCGAGGTCCGCACCGACAAAGGCTTCGGTGGCGTGATGCAGACCTTCGACAACACCCGTCCGCTGGTCGCCGCGATGGCGCTTGGCTGTGCCAAGGCCGCGCTCGACGAACTGAAGTCGCTGATCGAGGGCGCCGGATACGCGATCGACTACGACAGGCCGGTCGCCCATCAGCCCGGTGCGGTGGCCGAGTACATCGAGCTGGAGGCCGACTACGAGGCCGCCCTGCTGCTGACGATGCAGGCCGCCTGGATGGCCGACAACCGCAAGCCCAACTCGACTCAGGCCTCGATGGCCAAGGCCAAGGCCGGGCGCAGCGGCACCGACATCACGCTGCGCGCCGTGAAGCTCGCCGGTAGTGTCGGGTACTCCGAGAACGACCTGCTTGAGAAGTGGTCTCGCGACAGCAAGATCCTCGACATCTTTGAGGGCACCCAGCAAATCCAGCTGTTGATCATCGCCCGCCAGCTGCTCGGTAAGTCCTCGTCAGAGCTCAAGTGACGAGGGAGGAACCTCCCCCCTCGGTCAGTTCTCCGCGAAAGAGAGGCATACAGATGGCAGACAAGATTCGCCCGGTGTGGGTCGTGGGCGGAAACCGCATTCCGTTCCAGCGGTCCGACGGCAAGTACGCGCATGCCTCCAACCAGGACATGCTTACCGCGGCCGTCGACGGCCTCGCCGATCGTTTCGGCCTCGAGGGCGAGCGGATCGGCGACTTCGCCGCCGGCGCGGTGCTCAAGCACTCCCGCGAGCTGAACCTCAGCCGCGAGGTGGTGCTCGGCTCGAAGCTCGCCGCCGAGACACCCGCGTTCGACGTGGGGCAGGCCTGCGGTACCGGCCTCGAGGCGGCGATCGTGATGGCCGGCAAAATCGCCGTCGGTCAGATCGACAGCGCGGTCGCCGGCGGGTCGGACACCACATCAGACGCCCCGATCGCCATCAACGAGAGCCTGCGCCGGATACTGATGGACGCCAATCGGCAGAAGACCGTGCAGGGCAGGCTCAGGCAGCTGCTGCGCGTTCGCCCGGGCATGATCGCGCCCGAGATCCCGGTCAACCGCGAGGCACGCACCGGGCTGTCGATGGGCGAGCACACCGCGATCACCGCGGTTGAGTGGGAGATCACGCGCGAGGCGCAGGACGAGCTGGCCTACAACTCGCACGTCAACCTCGCCGCCGCCTACGCCGCCGGCTGGCAGGGCGATCTGATCAGCCCGTACCTCGGCGCCGAGACCGACGGCAACCTGCGCGCCGACACGACGATCGAAAAGCTCGCGAAACTCAAGCCGGTCTTCGGTGGCCGCGATACCGGCACGATGACCGCCGCCAACTCGACGCCGCTGTCCGACGGCGCGTCGGCGGTCCTGCTGTCGACCGAGGATTGGGCTCGGGAGCGCGGCTTGGCGCCGCGCGCTCGATTTGTCGACGCCGAGGCCGCGGCCGTCGACTACATCGTCAAGAAAGAGGGGCTGCTGATGGCCCCGGCCTACGCCGTTCCGCGACTGCTGGCGCGCAACGGCCTGACGCTGCAGGACTTCGATTTCTACGAGATCCACGAGGCCTTCGCCGCCCAGGTGCTCGCCACGCTCAAGGCCTGGGAAGACGAGGCCTTCTGTAAGCGGCGCCTGGGCCTGGACGAGCCGCTCGGCTCGATCGACCGCGCGAAACTCAACGTCCGCGGCGGCTCGCTTGCCGCCGCCCACCCGTTCGCCGCGACCGGCGGCCGGATCATCGCAAACCTTGCGAAGCTGCTCGACGAGAAGGGCTCCGGGCGCGGCTTGATCTCGATCTGCGCGGCCGGCGGACAGGGCGTCGCCGCCATTCTCGAGCGCTGAGCGCTCCCTCGATTCAAGGAGAAAACAAGCATGAGCGATCGTTATGCAGGACTCGTCAACTCGCCGATCGGCAACTTCATCGCGCCGAAGCTCGGCCTGCCCCAGCCGGTCGAGCTGGAGCGCTACAAGCCCGGCCGGCCGGCCGTCTACGGCAGCGCGTTGGTA
>JBASWU010000011.1:0-37699 GCA_049276635.1 Solirubrobacterales bacterium
GCCGCGGTCACGCGCCGCCACGACGCCGGCCGGTTCGTCTTTCACGCCCGCGCGGCGGTCGCGCCGGAGGCCTCTGGCGACGGCCTGCGGGAAGCCGCCGCCGCTTTCAACTCGCGCACGCGAGCGGCCGCCGTCTCCGGCGGCCGCTGACCTCCCCTTGCCGCGTCGCCCACCCCCGTGGGCGAAGCTTTACTTGAACTTCCTGTCGCCGGCCTTGACCTTGTACACGTAGCGCAGAACGCTGCCGTCGTCGCGGGTGACCACGAAGGTGAACGCGACCTGCTTTTTCTTGCACTTCTTGATCCTGGCCTTCTTGGTCTTGCCTTTGCCCTTGACCGCGCCGCAGAATGTCTTGAGCGGCAGGACGATCGCACTCCTGGCGCTCCTGAAGCTGATCGAGGTCGTGCCTGCGGGAATCGCGGTCTTGATCTTCAGGCCGTTCTTGCCTGCGGCCGCAAAGTCGGTCACGCGCAGCGACTTGCCGCCGGCCTTGCCGGTCACGTTCCTGAGGTTCCTCCGCAGGCGCTTGTTCTTCTTCTTGTACTTGAGCAGCTTCTTGTTGAGCTTGGTGCCTTTGGGCAGCAGGACCGAGAATGACTTGATCTTCGCGCACCTGCTCGGCAGCGCGAAGCTGACGCTGAAGCGCTGCTTTTTGTTGCCCTTCTTCCTGACGCCCTTGGAGGTGGCGACAACGGTCGGCTTGCCGCAGATCGCGCTGTTGCGCTCACAGGCGAACAGGCCGTAGATCTTCGACATCGCCGTGATGCCCTGGCCACTGTGGCTCGAGAAGCTCGTCGGCGCGTCACCGCACTCGCCGTTGCCGCGGACGCCGAGGATGCCCTTCGGGCCGCCGTAGATCTTCATGTCGAGCTCGCTCCAAAGCAGGTCGGGCAGGTTGTCGAACGAAGACTCGATCTGCGTGCCGTTGACAAAGCGGTTGGTGCCGCGAATCTGGAGATTGACCGGCGCGCCGATCAAGATCATCAGATCGGGCAGTGTGGTCTGGCCACGCGCGACGTAGACCTTGCCGACCACCGGAGCCGGCAGCAGCGGTGTGGTCACCGAGACCTCGCCGACCAGGCTCGCCGCCGGGCAGCTCCAGGCCGCGGCTTCCGCGGCCTCGCAGACCTGACCGAGGCCCTGAACGTTGACCGTCATGATCGACGGCAGCAGCACCTTTGTGGACTTCATCGCCGAGTCACCGCCGTTGAGGCTGAGCTTGATGTTCCATTCCGGCGCAACCGTCTCGCTACCGCCGTAGGCGGTGAACGACATCGCCGGGCCGAAGCTGCGCGTGGGACAGTCGGTCGCCTGATAGGGGATCGTCGAGCTGGTGACCGCAGCGTCGTGCGAACCTAGCTGTGCGTTGATCGACATCGGCCCGCAGGTTGATGAGTTGTAGAGAAACGGTTTGCCGCTGGCGGCGGTGCCGTCGATACTGACGCGCAGTTGCCGGACGTGCGTCGGGACTCCTTTGAACATTCGCGGGACGCCGTCGAAGACGACGTCGATGCCGTGGTCGGCCGGGCGCAGGACTATGCGGCCCTGGGTGATGTAGTCGCCGAGGTTGTAGGGCCCGGCGATCGCGGGGATCTTGACCGACATGCCGGCGATCTCGCCGTTGACGCCTTCGGTCAGGTAGGCGTCTCCGGGCAGCGTCAGCACTCGGCTGCCGGAGCCGATCTTCGCCAGCACCGAGCCGACCTTGCTCGCCGCGGCGCAGTTACCGGCGGCGGCGTTCGCCAGCGTGCACATCGGGACGGCCGCGGCCGAGCCGACAAAGCCCGGCGGCAGTGAGATCGTGACGCTCTTGAGATCCTGGTCACCGTCGGGGCGGTCGATTGTGAACTCGGCGTTCGGGTGCCCGCCCGAGACGGTCGTCGAAAGGCCAACTGCGGTGCCGGCGGTGAAGCCTTTCGGGTTGCAGTTGGTGACGTTGAGCGTGTCGTTTGCGGTCACGTTTACGCCGGCCCACGGGACCATCGTCGACGAGGCCGTTGCGGTGCCACAGGTCTCCGGGTTGAGCAGCAGCGGGTCGGTCGCGCCCCGTAGCTCGATATGGAACTGCTCGAAGGGGAGGTCGGGCAGGTTGTCGAAGTTCGCGGTGATTTCGCCTGTCGTCTCGTCAACCACGGCGGTGCCACGAATCGTGATCAACGTCCTGCCCGTCAGCTGGATCGCCAGCTTGTAGCGATCGGAGCCGTCGGCGGCGGTGCCCGGGGTCTCCAGATAAACGTGGCCCTCGAGCGAGTGGCCGCCGGGCGAGTCCAGCGGCAGCAGCGAGGTGTTGATCCAGGCGTCGCCGACCTCGGAGTTGGGTTCGGCGATCGTGGTGGTCAACGGGTCATCGGCCGGACAGGCCTGTGCGTCGAGTTGCGCGGCGGTGCAGGCGACCAGGCCGTCGGCGGCCGGTGCGTTGAGCCTGAAGCCGGGCAACGCCAGTGCGAACTGTTTGAGCGTCGCCTGGGTCGGATTCGTCGACTGGTTGATCTGCACGCTCAGTGCGGTCGGCTGCTCGGCGTCGGTCGGAGTGTTGGCGATGTCGACGCTGTTGTTGAGCGCCAGCGTCTCGCAGCCGGTGATCGGCGCCGGTAACGTGGCGGTCAGCGCGACCATGCTCGCCGAGGGTGCGGTGATCTCGGCGCGCACGTCGGCCGAACCGCAACGGCGCGGGTTGCTGATGAACGGCTTGTCGTCAAGCGTCGACGGGGTGCCCTGATCGGCGATACCGTCGAGCACTATCTGCAGTTGGCGAATACGGACCGGGATGCCTTCGAAGCGCTGCGGCAGGTCGCCGGTGGTCGCCTCGAGGCTGTAGTCGTTGGGATTGAGATCGACATCGACCGGTACGATCACCTTGCCGAGGTCGAACGGCCCGACGACGACCGGCGCGGTCACGGTCAATTTGGCCGGACGGTTGCCCGGGGCCACGGTATTGTTGATCGTGCCCGTGAGCTGAAAGGTGTCCGGGCCCGAGCCGACGTCGATCACCACGCCGCCGATCTTGCTGTCGGCGGCGCAGCTACCGGCGTCGGCGGTCGCCTGTGGGCAGGCCGGAGCGGCGGTCGCCGATCCGACGAGACCGGCGGGCAGCATCGCCTTCACGTTACGAATGCCCTGGTCCTTGTCTGGACGTGAGAAGTTCAGGGTCACGTCGGGGTTGGCCCCGGCAACGTAGGTCGAAAGGCTCGCGTCGAAAGTTGGCGTCTGCGGGTCGCTGCCCGGGCACGGTGCACCGGCGCCGTCGTAGCTGGTGGTGAACGTGGCCGTCCGTGTCGCGACCGCGCCGCTCGTGGTGTTGGGCGTGATGTCTACGCCGACGGGCTGCGCACCGCAGGTAGCCGGATTGGTCAGCAGCGCGCGGTCGCCGCTATTGAAGGTGACGGTCAAGTTCGTGAACCCGAGGTCGGGGATATTGTCGAAGTCGGCTGTGACCTGGCCGGTGCCGCCGTCGGCGCCGAGACCGGAGCCATTGACTTGAGCCGATCCGTGGATCACCAGGTTGCGGCCGGGGATCCTCAGCACAATCGCCAGCTTGTAACGCGTAGCCGGAGTGACGCCCTGGTCCTCGAGGTAGATGTCGCCGGTAACGGGGTTCGGCAGCAGCGGCGTGTTCAAAGTCACGTCGCCCTGGTCGCTGGTGGCCGCGCAGGCGCCGCCGCCGGCGTTGATGTTCGCGGTACTACAGGTCTGTAGCGGTCCGTTGCCGACGGCCGGATTGATCTCCATACCGGCCGGAAGCGTCACCTGGACGCGCTTGACCGTCGAGTTGTCAGCCGGCACGTTGACGCCGAGCGTGAGGCCCGCCGGCAGCGCGGTCGCCGTCGTGCTCACGGCGGCGGTGACACTCGGGTTGAAGGCCTGCGGGCAGCCGGTGGTCGTGAAATTGAATGATCCGGTGACGGTCGCCGACGCCGGACTTGTCATGTCGGCGCTGAGCGTGTTGACCTGACACTTGCTGGGATTGGTGATGAAGCTTTGTCCGCCGACGGTGCCGTCGAGCACCATCTGTAGCGAGAGGATTCGCACCGGGACGCCCTCGTAGCGGAGCGGTAGCAGAGCGGTGGCGTCAATACCGAAGTCGCCGCGCAAAGACGTCGCGACCGGGATGTTCAGCTTGCCCAGGTCGAACGGACCGATCGTGACCGGGACGCTCGCGAACAGGCGGGCCGGCTCGCCGGCGCCGGGCACGACGTTGTAAAGGCCTCCGCTTAGCGCGAGAGTCTCTGCGCCGGTTCCGACCGTCGTCGCGATCGTTCCGACCTGGGTGGCCGCGGCACAGGTTCCGGCGGCGGCGGCGGCCTGCGAGCACTGCGGTACGGCGCCGGTGTTGGCGACCAGGCCGGCGGGCAGGTGCAACGCGAGGTCACGCAGCTGCTGGTTCTTCTCCGTGCGGTTGACGGTCATCGTCAAGTCCGGGTGCGCGCCGGCGACCGTCGTCGATACGCTGCCGCTGAAGGCCGGGGCGAACGGCTCGGCGCCGGGGCAGACGCCGCCGGAGCCGTCGTAGTCGGTCGTGAACGTCGAGCTGCGCGTCGCCGCGGCCGGGGTCGTGGTGTGCGGCGTGATCAGGGCGGTCACGGTCTTGGTTCCGCAGGTCTCGGGGTTGGTCAGAAGCGCACGGTCGCCCGGGTTGAAGGTCATCGTGAAGCTGTTCCAGTAAACCTGCGGAAGATTGGCGAAATCGACCGAGACCTGGCCGTTTCCGGCATCCTGGCCGCTGCCGTTTCCGTTGACGCTGGCAGTGCCGTGCTGGATGATCCGCCGGCCGGGTAGATCGACGACGAACGCGATCCTGTAGCGCGTGGCGGGCGTTGCGCCGGGCGTCTCCAGGTAGATGTCGCCGGTGAACGTCCCGGTCAGCAACGGTGTCGTGAACGAAGCAGTGCCGAGCACCGAGCCGGCCGGACAGGCAGCGCCCCCCGCATCGATCGCCGCGGTCGAACACGCCGCCAGTCCGTTGCCGACCACCGGGTTTATTTCCATTCCGACCGGCAGGTCGACATGCACGTCGCGGGCCGGCGGCTGGTAATCCGGGATGTTGAGGCCGAACGTGAAGCCGGTCGGCATCTTGCTCGACGTAGTCGAAACCGACGAACTGATCGACGGCCCGCCCGGCGCGGCCGGATAGTTGACCGGGCAGCCCGTGGTCGTGAAGCTCGCGCTGCGCGCCGCCGAGCTGGGCAGCTTCGAGGTGATCGTCGCATTGAGCGTGTTCGACTGGCAGGTCGACGGATTGGTCATGAACGGCGTACCGCTGACGAAGCCATTTAGCGTGAAATTCAGGCGCCGTATGCGGACCTCTATGCCCTCGATCCGATCGATAATGCTGCCGGTCGTCGCCGTCAGACCGAGATCGGGACGCAGCGAAACATCGACCGGAACGATCACGTCGCCGAGGTCGAACGGCCCGACCACCGCCGGCACAATCGCCGTCAGACGCGCCGGCGAGCCGGCGTTCGGAACGGTATTGTGCAGCGTTCCGTTAAGTATCGCGAGGTCGGAGCTGGCGTCGGCGTCGGCGCTGTCGTTGCCGACCTTGGTCATCACGGTTCCGACCTGTGTCGAGGCAGCGCAACTGCCAAGCGCCGCGTTTGCCTGCGTGCATTGGGCGAAAGGCGCGACCGCGCCGTTAAGGCCGGTCGGCAGCTCGAAGACCACGTTGTCGAGCAGCTGGTTCTTTTCCGGGAGTTTGACGCCGATCGTGATGTCGGAGTGAGCTCCGGCGGCGGGGTCGGCCGCCGCGATCGATACCGCCGGATCGAACGGCTCCGCCGCCGGGCACGCGGCGCCGGCGCCGTCGTAGCTCATCGTCACCGAAGAGCTGCGTGTGACGATTCCCTGGCTCGGCGAGGTCCACGGGGTGAGGTCAACCGATCCAGTGTGTGTGCCGCAGGTGCGCGGGTTGGTGATCATCGAGCGGTTGCCGGCCTTGAAGTCGATGCGAAACTGCGACCAGAGGACCTGCGGCAGAAAGTCACCGTATGTCGTGTCGCCGAAGACCGCTGTGATCTGACCGCTCCCGTTGTCGACGAACGCGCGGCCTTCGAGCTTGGCCTTGACCGCGTTGGTAGCGGTATCGAGCGCGACGAACAGTTTGTACCTGTCGGCGAGGGTGCCCCCCGGTTGACCGAGGAAGACCGCGCCGGTCAGCGGCGCCGAAAGCGTTGGCGCCGTCAGCGTCACGTCCGCGATTTTCGCGCCGCCCGGGCAGGTGTTGAGTACGTCGGGATTCGCCCTGTTGAACTGAGCGACCGAGCAGCCTGTCGTGGCGTCGAGCGTCAATCCCGGGTTGATCTCATACCCATCCGGAAGCGTCAGATCGAGCCGTTTGACATGCGCCGGTTGTGGCGAGCCCGTGGTGTTGTTGAGCGTCAGCCTCAGCCCGGACGGCACGCTCGTCTGGGTGTTGGTCGTGCTCCATGCAGCAGTCGGCGCGAAGCTCGCAAGCGATCCGGGGCATCCGGTCGGCGTCGTCGTAACGGTCGTGTTGAGGTATCCCACGCCGTTGATCGTGTTGTTGGCGTTGGTGTTGCTGTCGTAGGCGTTGATGTTCGGCGACGTGACCCAGGCGTCGCAGCGCGTCGGATTGGTCATGAAGTCGTTGCCGCCGACGACGCCGTTGAAATCCAGCTTCATGCGGTTGATCGTGAGCGAGCCGAGCAAGCTGCGCGGAATGTCCTCCAAGGTTTCGATCCTCATGCCGAAGCCGTTGTCCCAGTTGCGGAGCGTGATCCGGCCGGTGACGTCGACCTTGAGGCCGAGCGGGGCGTCGATGTTGATCGCTATGTGCGCCGGGACCTCGGGGGCCGCGCTCGGACTGTTGCGCAACAAGTAGATCTGTCCGGTGAGATTAAGGTTGCCCAGCAGCGAATGATCGGCGTTGGCCGAGACCGTGCCGATCTGGCTCGAAGCCGGGCAGCCGTTGTAGGCGCCTCCGGGGTAGCCGATGCCGCAACGAGACGCCGCCGGAACCGCCAGCGGGTTGGCGATCATGCCGCTCGGCATGTCGACGATCATCTTGCGAAGGTCATCGCTACCGGGACTCTGGTTGAAGTTCATGTCCAGCGAGAGATTCGCGTGGGCGCCGGGAACTGTGCTGCCCAGGGTGACAATCGGCGCGCCGTTATAGGTGACGTTCGCCTCGGCCGCGGCGACGGTCAGCGCGAGAAATGCGAGCAGGCAGACGGCGAAGGACGCGATCCCCGCCGCCACCGTGGCGCGCGGCCCTCGTGTGCGGTCTTCGATTGTCGTGTTGCCGTTTTCGGGCCCCCCCAAGCCCGTGCGCGCGTCTGCGCGCCCAACTGCCTCTGTTCGCATCCTGCCTGGTCCCCTTAACAAATCCATTTGTCGCCGGTCTTTTTGTCCGCCTAGATCGCCGCCGATTCCGTTCGGTCTGGATATTTGACGAACCCGGGTTTGAGTCACGGGTATGGTCTTCCAACTCGACGGTAGGTCTGGATCTGTGTCCTGTCAAGGTGTCGGCCGCAGGTTGCGCGATCTTTAGTAGTACATAGGTCGAATGCGCATGGTTAAGCGGTTTGTCGCCCCGACCACCTGGTTTTCGGGATGTCGATTGCCGACTTTTCACAGGTGAGCGTCGTATGGGGGCAACCGCACTAGCGCCGAGCGCCGGCCGGCCGTAGTCTCCGCGTGGAATCAGCGGTCGAGCAGAGCCGAGAGTTCGGCGCGCAGTTCTCGCGTGCTCAACGGCTCGTGGTCGAGGATCGTAAAGCGGCCGGGGCGAGTGCCCGGCGCGCATTTGACGATCTCCGCGAGACGCGCCGGGGCGATCCCGAAACCGGCGACCGCTGCCGTCATCCCCGCCGACGCGACCATCTCACGCGCGCGGTCGACATCGCCGCCACGCAGCGCGGTAGCGACGATCGTGCCGAAAGCCACCTGTTCGCCGTGCGAGGCCGTGCCGGGTTCAAGCCGGTCGAGGGCGTGGCTGATCAGGTGCTCGCTGCCCGAACACGGCCGCGACGATCCGGCGATCTCCATCGCCAGTCCGCTGAGGACCAGGCCATCGAGCAGCCGCCGGGCCAGCTCGATCGAAACGCGGCCGTCGCGCAGCCCCGAGAGGTCGAGCCCCTCGATCAGCAGGTGAGCGCAGGTCGAGAGCAACGCGGCGAAGTCATCGACCTTTTCATCGGAGTACACGGCGGCGAGCCGCCAGTCGGCCAGCGCGCTGCGATTGCTGATCAAGTCGCCGACCCCGGCGCGGGCGAACGCCGGAGGCGCGCCGGCGAGCGTCTGCAGATCGGCGATCACCGCGACCGGCAACTGAGATCTTTCGCTGACGACCGAACCGTCGGCCTCCTCGATCACGGCGATCGGCGACGAGATGCCGTCGGTCGACAGCTGCGTCGGAATTACGATTACGGGAACGTCGGCGAGCAGGCAGGCGGCTTTGGTGACGTCGATCGGGCGACCGCCGCCGACGGCGATCGCCGCGTCGTGATCGCGCCCGAGCCGCTCGGCCAGCCTGGCGACGGTCGCGCGGGTGTTGTTCTCGACGGTCACGCGATTGCCGTTTACCCCGGTCAGATCGGCGCAGACCGCGGCCGACTGCGAGGTTCCGGAAACGAACAGCGGCGCCGAAATCTCGAGCTCGTCGATCACGTCGCGTAGCTGAACGTCGAGCGCGTCGTGTCCTTCGACGACACGCAGGAAGCGCGGCAGGTCGATCTGCCGGCTGGCGGTCATCGCCGAGACGAGTTGCCCGAGATCGCTCACGCGGTCACCTTCGCGTCGATCGCGGGAGCGACGCGCTGGTTGGCGATCGCCAGATCGACGTGGTCGTCGATCTCGACCCAGCGCAGACCGCCGACGCGCTCGATTCGCACGGGCCGCTCGGACGCGAGCGCGGCGATCGCGTCCTCGTAGTAAACCTGGACATTTCCCGCGACGACGAACTCGTTGATGATCTCGGCGAAGCGCACGCCGTCGCGCGGGTCCACGCGGGCGAGGCCGATGTACTCGCCGACCGCTTCATCGGCCGGAAGCTCCTTGTGCAGCCGCTCAAGTTCGCCGGTCGTACGCCCGCGCGCCGTCGCCTTCATCGATTCCTCGTCGACCGGCGAGCGCTCGTCGACAAGGATCGCCGTGCCTTCGCTCACGGCCAGCCGGACGGCGAGCTCAGGCTCGAACAGCAGGTCGCAGTTGACGATCACGCAGCCCTCCTCGACGACATCGGAAACCTGCCACAGCGAGGTGATGTTGTTCTCGCTGTCCCAGCGGTCGTTGAAGACGGTCTCGATGTCGTATGAGCCGAGCTGCTCGGCGGCGTGACCGGTGACCGCGACGATCCGCGAAAACCCGGCCGCGCGCAGGTACTCGAAGGCGCGATCGGCCAGCGGACGCCCACCGACCTCAACCAGCGCCTTCGGCCTGTCGGCGCAGAGTTCGCCGAGTCGCGAGCCGCGTCCGGCGGCGAGGTAGATGACCGGCAGTGGATCCACCGACGAAAAGTTAGATGATCGACGGCCCCGCCGATCGCTCGGCCGGCCGATCGATCCCAGCCGCCAAATACGCTGCTCGGCGATGAACGAAGCGATTTCGAGACGCAACCTCCCGCCGCTCGGCGAGCTCGCGGCGATCTGCGGCGGGGAGGGCACCCACGGCGATAGCGAGCCGCGCGACCTACGCAGGCTCTATGCCCGCATTGTGCGCCGGCTGTCGATCCGGATCACGCGCGTCTTGCTGCCGACCGGCATCAGCGCCAATCAGACGACCGTTCTCGCGATCGCGATCGGCTTGATCGGGGCCGGGCTGCTCGCGGTCAACGAGTATTGGGTGCAGCTAGCGGCGATCGTCCTCTTGCAGCTGAGCTTCGTACTGGACTTCTGCGACGGCGAGATCGCTCGCTTCGAACGTGCGATCGAGGGCGGCCCCGGAGGTGCCGGCGGCGCGTATCTCGACTGGGTCGGGCACTACTACATTCCGGCCGTTATGGCCGCGGCGCTCGGCTGGGTCGTATTCGCCGGCGACGGGAACTGGTGGTGGCTCGCGGCCGCGCTGATCGTGATCTTGTCACTGGTCCGCGTGCCCTACAGCGCCCGCGATCACATTATGTGGGGCGTCTATCGCGACCGGCCGGAGGCCCGGGCCGGCGAGGCGATGGTTCGCGCGTCGCTGGCGCGGATGGGCGGAGATCCCGAGCGGCTCGACCTCGGCGCGACCGGCGCCGAGCGGATGGCCGGCGGCGCAGGCGGCGGCTGGTTGTGGCGCCGCTACACCAATCTCGGCCAGCTGATCGTCTTCCCCGGCTTCATCAACCTCGTCACGGCGGCCGTGCTGGCGGACGCCCTGCTCTCGGTCCTCGATGCCGGCGCGGCCGGCGATGCGATCGCGCCGCGGCTGGGGGGCCTGCTCGGTGGAGGATCGCCCGGCGAAATCCACTCGCTGATCACGCGCGCGGCTCTGCTGGCGCTACTCGGGGCCGTGCACCTGCTGCATCAGGTCAGGGCGATCGCCCAGGGATTTCGAATCACGCGCTCGCTTTAGAAGGCCGCGCGCGTCACGCAGCTGCGCCAGCTCGGCGCGACTGAAGAACCCGGTCACCAACAGCAGCAGCGGGTAGGCCAGCCACCACGCCGAGCGTTCGAGCAACCCGGCCGCGCCGTCGGCGGGTAACAGATACTCGCCGCCGAAGCCGACGGCCAGCGCGACGGCCGCGATCTGCGAAAGGCGGCGCCACTCCAGCACCAGCCCGAGCGTGGCCCGCGCTCGCAGGTACATCAGGCTCAGAAGCACCGCGTACGCACCGATCAGCGCGAGTCCGGCGCCGACGATGTCCAGCTCCGGTATCAGCAGATAGCAAAGCAGCGCGTTGACGGCGAGGCCGGCCGCGGCGACCGGGAACAGCGAACCAGTCTTGCCCATCCGCGCCACCGAGGAGACCAGAACTAGATACGCGCCGTAGAGCACGACGCCCGTGGCCACCAGCGGCACCGCGCGATAGCTCTCGTAAAACGCGTCGCTGACCAGCAGCCGCGCCAGCCAGCGCGAGACCAGCGCCAGCGCGGTCACGACTCCGCCGGTCACGAGCAGGTAGTAGGTCAGCACCCGTCCGTAGACGATGCGCGCCTCGGCGTCGGCCTTGATCGAGTAGGCCAGCGGCGGCCACGCCAGCTGGAAGGCGCGCACGAAGATCGTCACGCCCTGGGCGAACTTGAAGGCGATCGAGTAGAGGCCGGCCGCCGCCAGGCCCGCCGCCTTCGAACCGGACAGGTGCAGCAGCATCAGGCGGTCGACCCAGTTGAGCGCGTACAGCGAGATCTCGCCGGGCACCGTCGGCAGGCCGAAGCGCAGCATCGGCGCCACCAGCGGCAGCGCCGGTCTGCCGATCCGCCGTACGTTGTAGGCAAGCAGCCCGAGCGTGACGATCGCCGTGCCGGCCGCGTTGCCCAGCAGCAGACCCTCGGCAGCGAGATCCCGGCCGACGACCAGGTAGATCGTCAGCGGCACCGTGATCAGGACGTTTGTGACCGTCGCCGCGGCGTACGCGCCGGCGCGTTCGTCGACGCGAAACAACGCCAGCAGCAGCTCGTAGAAAGTCGCGAACCAGAACCATCCGATCGCGATCCGCACGAGGCCGGCCGATCCCTCGCCGCCGCCGATCAGCCAGTCCGCCAGCTGCGGTGCGATCGCCAGGCAACCGGCCGCGCCCAGCGTCGTCGTCAACATCAGTCCCCAGAACCCCGTGCGAACGACCGCCTCGCCCTCGTAGCTGTCACGCTGGAAGTAAAACCGCAGCAGTGCCTCGATCGCGCCGAGCCGAAAGAGAATCGACAGCACGATCACCGAGCTCGCGAGGATCTCGACCTGGCCGAACTGTCCTGGATCGACGTACCGCGTGTAGAGCGGAAGGGTGAAGATCGCGATCAGCTTCGCGATCACGCTCGAAGCGGTGTAGGCCGCCCCGGTGCGCGCTAGACGGCGCAGGTAGGCGATCACGACGCGGCCTTCGCGGCGTCGCCGGGCCCGCGAGAGCCTCCGAGGTCGCCGGGCGCGCTTTGCGCATTGGGCTCGCCCGGCGCATCCGGCCCGCCGGGCGCACCGGAACCGATCGCCGCCAGCGAGACCGCGATCCCGGCCATCACCCAGGTCAGCGGATCCTCGAGGAATGCCGCGTAGATCAGTGAGTGGACGAACAGAGCGGTGAATGCGGCGGCGACGGCGACCCGCGCGACCGTCCCCGGACGGCGATCAACCCGGACCCGCCGGAACACCGCGGCGAAGGCGGCCGCGAGCAGCGCCGTGTAAGCGGCGAAGCCGATCAGGCCCTGCTCGGCGGCGACAGTCAGCGGCGCCGTGTGCGATTTGGTCGTCGTCGGCGATCCGAATGCCGACTCGCGCGCCAGTCGCCGCCGGTCGAAAGCGTCGGCGAAGGAGCCCGAGCCGTAGCCCCACAGCGGCCGCTCGCTCCACAGCGTGACGCCGCCGGTGATCAGGTCGAAGCGGCCGCTGGTCGAGGCCTCGGCGCTGCGCGAGTCGGTCAGATCAACCCCCGAGACCGACGGCGCCGCCAGCACGAAGATCATGCCCGCCAGCGCCGCCGCGCCTGCCGCGCCAAGCACCCAGCGAGCATTCCAGCGCATCGCCGCAAGCGCGACCAGCCCGGCCAGGAGCGCCGCGAAGCTCGACTGCGACAGTGTCAGCACCAGCCCGGCCAGGAGCGCCGCCAGCACCAGCGCCGACCCGAGCACCCGCCGCGACTTGCCGGTGAAGATCATCACCGCCGCGACCATCACCATCACCAGCGCGACGAAGCGCCCGAAGATGTTCGGGTCGAAAAACAGCGATTGGATCCTGAAGTACGGATCAAAATCATTCGGCTTGATACCGCCGGGGCGAATCAGATACTCGCCGCGCGCGTACTCGACGAACCCGGCCCCGACCAGCAGCAGCGCGAGACCGGCGAGGATCAGCGCACAGGCCCGCAGCTGCGCCGCGTCCCAGCGGTTGGCGGCGACGATTCCGTAGAGCAGAGCGAACGGCGCGTAGAAGAACGCTGCGTTCTGGCTGGCGACCGAGACGTCGCCGGAGTACGCCCCCTGCAGGGCGTAGAGCACGAGAAAACCAGAGAACGCGACGTCGAGCAGCTTCGGGGCGCGGCCCGGCTCGGCATCGGCCCGCCATGCCCCGTACGCGTAGGCAACCACCGCTCCGGCGATCACCAGATACAACGGCAGCAGCAGCTTGACCGACTCGCCGCCGACCTCCAGCGGAACCCTGAACGGGAGCGCCGCGAGCGCCGCCGGGACCACCGCGCGCGGAAAGCGCCGGCACAGCGCGGCCGTCGCCGCGACCGCGGCGAGACCGGCCGCCGCGACGGCCGTTCCAAACGGCAACGAGATCGCCGGAAGGCTTGACTCGTTGTCGCCGGTCACCACGACCAGCAGCGCCAGCGGGGCCAGAACGAGCGTCGCCATCCCGGAGGCGGCGCGCAGGCGCGGCTGGGTCGGCAACAGCCACCCGGCCACCGCCAGCGACAGCGCCAGCGACGTGAGCGTCTCGACCGCGTGCCCGGTCGCCGGCACACTCACCGCGTCAGCTCCGCGATGATCCGTCGCGTCGTGAACGCGACGTTGGAATCGATCGGGATCTGCCGCTGCCAGCCGCGTGCTCCGACGCGGATCACCATGCCCCGTCCGAGCCTGTATGCGACGACCGCCGGCCGGCCCTCCAGCCGGCCGGCTGCGGTCGCGACGGTCGCCGGCCGAGCGCGCGTGCGCGACTGCTCGAAGCTCGTGAACAGGCCGGTCGGCCCGCGGAACAGCCCGAGCGAGTCGGCAAACGCGATCAGCGGCGCCGGCGCGACGCGGCCGACGTCGACCGACTCGCCGAAGATGTCGCGTTCGGCGCGCCGAGAGGGACCACCGATCGTCCCCGCCGCCAGCCGCACCGTGCGCCGGAACGCGTCGGGCGCGAAGAACGCGACCCGCCCGCCGCCTTCGACGAAGGCGCGCAGAGCGACGCCGAGCTGCGGCGTGATCCAGCGCTCGTCGCCGGCGAACAGCACCGCCTCGCGTCCGCGCAGCAATGCCTCCGGGTTCTGCGCAAGCTGATAGTCGGTGACCGCACGTGCCGAGAGCGCCGGCGACTCGGCGATAAAACTCGCGATCGGCCGCTCGCGCTCGGAAAAGCCGGCCGGTAGCGCACCACCTGCGAGCGTGCGGTCGGCCCGCACCCGCACCTGCCGGCCGGGCGGTAACACCTCATACCCGTCTCCGAAGCCATCGCCGTCGGCGTCGACCGGATTGGCCACCTGCCAGGCGATCGCCGGATAGGCGATCAGCATTTCGGCGGCGGCGCGCTCGCCGATCACCACCGGGCCACGCGCCATACCGCGCACACCGAAACTGGGCCGGCGGGCGATGACCGTCAGTTCATAGAGGCCTTGCGGACGATTGGGAACCATGAAACGCAACGTCCGGGCCCGGCTCTCGCCGCGAGCGACGGTCGACCCGTCGGCGCCGCGCAGGCGGAAGCGATATCCACCGGGGGGTGGGTTGACGACGATCTCGGCGCGGCGTCCCGGCCGCACCGGCTCCATCGCCGGCGCGATCTCGACTCCGCGCAGCGTCACACCCGCGACGCCGCGTATAGACCCGACGCGCGGCGGCACGACCCGCGTGCTGTACCCGACGTTGCCGGCCGCGTCGCACGAACGCACGGCGATCACGTAACCGCCCGGCGGCGCCGGCCGCGGGCGGCCACTTGTCTTGAGCCGGCCGAAGCAGGGCGTGGCTCGCTCGCGAAAGCCGCCGACCGTCAGGTCCCATGCCCCCTCCGCCTTCCCCCGGGTACTGACGAACGACGCGACCGGGCGGGCCGCGGTGCCCTGGCCCCGTACCGCGTAAACCAAGAACTCCGCTCGCCGGGTCGCCGCGACGCCGCTGAATCTCACGCCCACACGGCTCGGCCGGCCGCCGATCGCCGAGACCACGTGGTCGCCGACGACATCGGCGGTCAAACGCGGCGGCGCCGTGTCAACGACGAAAAACTTGTCCGGTATGAACGTGCGCCCACTGCGGCTCATCGAGATCCGGACGCGATAAGCGCCATCGGTCACCGGCCGGCCATCCCGATCGCGGCCGTTCCAGAAAAAGCGGTGCGGACCGGCCTTCAGCTCGCGGTCCTCGGCCAGCGTGCGCACGACGTTCTGCGCGCGGTCGACCAAATCGACCGTGACGAGGTCGGCCTCCTTGGTCCTGAAGCGCAGCCGCGCGCGATCGCGCAGATCGTCGTCGTTGGGCGAGACGTACTTCTTGACGTTGACCGCGTAGACCAGCGGATCGGCGCTCTTGAGCCGCTGGGCGACGAAGAAGGCCGTGAAAGTGGCAATCACGAGCAGCGCAAAGACCACTCGCGAGATCAGCGTCGCCCGACTCACGGCGCAAGGCTACCGGGCACGGGTCCGGGCCTACTGCTCGATGTCGGTGCCCAGCACGACGATCACCGGCGCCGAGCCGCCGGCGACCGCGGTTTCTTCGTCGGCTTCCTTGACGATCTTGATGCCGAGCTCCTGGGCGACCTCTTTCGCCTCGGGCTTTTTGCCGGGCGCGTAGTAGACGACGCTCTCGACGTGATTGACGTTGTCATTGCGATTGCCGGTCGTGACCTGCGTGAAATCGGACTGCGTGAGCTGGTCCATGACAACGCCGGCCAACCCCGAGATCTCCGTGCCGTTGAGCACGCTGACCACGACCGCCGGGCGATTGATCCGCGGATCGCGCTTGCCGGTCGGCTGGGTGCGCTTGTCGCGCGCCTCGCGCGTCGCGGTGGTGTTGTCGGTCGGTGTTTCGCTGCCGGTGAGCTGCGTCGCCAGCAGGACGATCGCGAAGGCCACGACCAAAAAACCCGCGATCACAAACGGAGCGCGGCTTCCGTTCTTGTCCGCCGGGCGGTCGACGGTCTCGTAATACCCGGCGCCGGTGTTCTCGAGCGACTGGTAATAGTCCGGCGGAACCGTCGGCAGCGACGGGCGATTGACGGCGTGAAACTCGGAGGTGTCCAGCGGCGGCAGCGGCGGCAGAGGTCCGCCGCGGGTTGCCGCCGGCGTCGACGGAGCCAGCCTACTGGGACGGACATCGCCGGCGACCGGCGGGGTCGGCGCCAGCGGGGTAGGACCCGCCGGGGCCGCGGAAGCGGCGATCTCGGCCGGTCGGTCGGCAGCCGGATCGCCGGATGGTGTCAACGGCGGCGCGGCGATCACGGGGTCGCCGGGCGCGGCGTGGCCGTTTGCCCCAGCGACGGCCGGTTCGGGCTGCTCGACGGCGTCTTCCGCCTCGAACTCTGCCGGATGGTCCCCTAGGGATCCTTCCATGCCTTCGACGATCGGCTCGGGCTCGGGCTCGCCGGGTGGCGCCGGTTCACCATCGGCGAGTTCGTCGACTCCGGACGCGCCCTCCACCCCCGCAACGATCGGCTGATCCTCGCCGACCGCGGGCACGACCGCGTCGGCGACCTCGGCCTCAAAGCCGTGCTCGTGAGCGATGGCCGCGGCGGCTTGGGCCTCGCTCTGGCGCAACGCCATCGACTCGTAGGCCTGGGCGATCGCCTGCGAGGCGATCTGCTGGGCGCGCAGATCGACGTCCGCGGCGCGTTCTGGCTCGCGTCCGGCCCAGTCGCGCAGGCGTCGCACGTCACGCGCCTGCGAGAAGTAGAGCATGGCAAGAACGGCAAGGCCGACGATGCCAGCGACGCCGGCGATCGCACCGACGTTTACGAGTATGTCTTTTAGCTCGCCCAAATGGCCGAAAGGGAGGTTCGGTGCAGACTACTCAAGCTCGACCGTCGATCCGACGCTTAGCCCGGCCGCCGCCTGCACCAGCCGCGCCAGCGCCTGCGGGTTTCCGTTGGTGATCAGCCGCTCGACCTCGTCGAAAATCTCCTCGACGCGCTGCGGTCCCATCGCCGCGCGCTCGGCGCGGAGGATCTTCTCGGCGCTGGTCGGCATCGGCCGTTCGTCGGGGTTGTAGAGATCCTCGTGCAGTTTTTCGCCCGGGGCGGGCGCGGTCACGACGATCGGGATGTCGACCTCGGGCTCGAGGCCGGCCAGCGTGATCATGTTGCGCGCGAGATCGATGATCTTGACCGGCTCGCCCATCTCGAGCACGAACGTCTCGCCGCCGTGGCCGAGGTCGCCGGCGCGGATGATCAGCTGCACGGCCTCGGGAATCGTCATGAAGTAGCGGCTCATCTCGGGGTGGGTGATGGTCACCGGTCCGCCGGCGAGAATCTGGCGGCGGAAGATCGGCACGACGCTGCCCGACGAACCGAGCACGTTGCCGAAGCGCACCGTCACATATGTCGTGTCCTGATGCCGCGCCTGCGCGCTCTCGATCGCCCACTCGGCGAGCGCCTTGCTCGCGCCCATCGTCGTCTGCGGCTTGACCGCCTTGTCGGTCGAAACCAGCACGAAGCGGGTGACGCCGTTCTGGCCGGCGAGCTCGGAGACCGTTCGCGTCGCGATCGCGTTGTTGCGGATCGCCTCGACCGGGTTCTCCTGCATCAGCTGCACGTGCTTGTAGGCGGCGGCGTGGAAGACGATGTCGGGGTTGAACTGCTGGAAGATCTCCTGCATCCGCGGCAGCTCCTTGCAGTCGCCCAGCACGGCCTCGATCTGGCCGAAGTGGCGGTCTTCGTCGAGCTCGCGGCGGATGTTGAAGAGGTTGTCCTCGGCGTGGTCGACGAGGATGATCTTGCGCGGGCGCACGCGCGCAATCTGACGGCAGAGCTCGCCGCCGATCGAGCCGCCGGCGCCGGTGACCATCACGACCTGCCCGGCCAGGTACGCGCCCATCCGATCGAGCTGCATGACGACCGGATCGCGCCCGAGCACGTCCTCGACCTGCACCTCGCGCAGCTGCTTGACGAGATTGACGCCGCCGCGCAGCAGCTCGAAGACGGTCGGCAGCGTGCGCACGGCGATGTCACGCTCGCGGCAGGCGGTGACGACGCGCTCGCGCAGCGTGCCCGGCGCCGACGGAATAGCGATGATCACCTCGTCCGGCTCGGCGTCCTCGAGAATCCGTGGCAGGTCCCGGGTGTTGCCGAGCACCTTCAGCCCGTTGAGCCGGATCCCGGCCTTGCGCGGGTCGTCATCGACGAACCCGATCGGCGCCTCGCCGAGCTCGGGATTGCGCAGCATCTCGCGCGCGACCATCTGGCCGCCGTCGCCGGCGCCGATGATCAGGATCTCACGGCCGGTGGTCAGGCGGTAACCGCGCAGCGGCTTCTCGACGAGCGTGCGCACGGCAAACCGCGAGCCGGCGACCAGCAGCAAGGTGATCAGAAAATCGAGCGCGACGATCCCGCGCGGCATCGCGATCTCCACCGGATTGATCACATACACGCCGCCGAGCAGGATCAGACTGCTCAGCACGACGGCCTGAATGATCCTGCGAAAGTCGTGCGCGTCGGTGTAGCGCCACCACTTCGAGTACATCCCGAACAGCGCGAAGATCGCCAGCTTGCCGGCGATCGCGAACGGCAGGACGGTCGTCAGCAGCTCCTCGTAGCGCGACGGAATGCCGTTGTCGAAGCGCAGCAGGAAGGCACCGTAAAACGCGATTCCGACGAGGATCGCGTCGGCGGTGACCTGCTGGACGCGGTGCAATACGACTGAACGGCGCAGTCGGCGGGGTAGGCGGCGCGGGCGGGTCAAGGGTTTGATTCTACGGGTAGGGAGTGGCGGAGCCACCGCCAGGCATGCGCTGCATCGACGCGTTCGGCCGGGAGCTCACGGCAGCGCCGGAATGACGGGCGGCGAGGGTCCCTCCCGCTCGCGCAGAACCGCGCGGGCCGCGTTGTAGCCGTTGAGGCCGTGCACTCCGCCGCCCGGCGGGGCCGCCGCCGAACAGATGAACACGCCGGGGATTCCGGTTGAGTACGGATTGAACGTGAGGCGCGGCCGGGCCAGCAGCTGCCGCGGCGTGTTGGCGCCGGTGACGATGTCGCCGCCGACGTAGTTGGCGTTGTAGGCCTCGAACTCGCTGGCCGGACGGATGACCTGCCCGACGATGCGCTCACGAAGCCCGGGGGCGAACCGCTCGATTTGATCGAGCAGCACTGCGGTAGCGTCGCCGTCGTAGCCGTGCGGCACGTGGGCGTAAGCCCAGACCGGGTGAACATCGCCGTTGGATCGCGACGGGTCGGCGAGGTACTGCTGGGCGACCAGAACGCACGGTTTCGCCGGCATCCGGCCTTCGTTGACCTCTTTTTCGGCGAGCACGAGTTCGTCCAGCGATCCGACCGCGTGCACGGTGCCGGCCTTACGGCAACCCTCGTTGGCCCACGGCACCCCCCCGTCCACGGCGAGGTCGATCTTGAATGCCGCCGGCCCGTGCTTGTAGCGCTCGTACGCGCGCCGCACGTGGGCGGGCAGCCGACCGCCGGCGATGTCGACCACGCCCTGCGGGCGAAGATCGAGGATGACCGCGTCGGCGCCTGGAAGTTCCTTCAGTGAAGTCACGCGCCTGCCGGTTTCGATCTTGCCGCCATGCCTGGTTATCTCGGCGGCGAGCGCGTCGCTGATCGCGCGCGACCCGCCGCGGGCGACCGGCCATCCGTGCCGGTGGCCGGCGGCCAGCAGAGCCATCGCGATCGCGGAACTCAGCGGCCGGGTCAGCGGCGCCAGCGAGTGGGCGGCGGTGCCGCCGAAAAGCGCGCGGGCCTCGGGGGTCTTGAATCGTCCCGCGATCAAGGTGGCCGGCGCCAGCGCGGGCAGGCCGAAGCGGGCGAGCAGGATCGGATGTCTGGGCACGTGCGCCGGCGGCAGCCCCAGGTCCTCGTTGAGCCGATCGAAGTTCCGGGCGGAGCCGCCCAGCAGCCTGGTCCACGAGCGCCCGTCGACCCCCAGTCCATCGGCCGTCTCCCGGATCGACCGCCTCAAGATCCCCGCCGATCCTCCGTCGAGCGGATGCGCCAGATCAACCTCCGGAGCGCACCACTCAAGACCGTGCGCCGCCAAATCCAGCGACGCGAAGACCGGCGAAGCCGCCCCCATCGGGTGGACCGCCGAGCAGTGATCGTGCAGCACCCCCAGCCCGGTCAGATCAGACGTGCGGGTGCCGCCGCCGATCGTGTCGGCGGCTTCATAGACCGTGACCGCCATCCCGGCCCGCGCCAGCACGGCGGCAGCGGTGAGCCCGTTGGGGCCCGAGCCGACGACGATCGCGTCGCTCACCCGGCGGCGCCGATCGGCTCGACGGGGATCGCGTCGTCACCATCGAGCCACGGCTGCTGCCCGACCATGTCGGCGACCCGCACGTACCCCTCTTCGACCAATCCGGTCGCCGCGTCCCAGATTCGGTAGTGCTGCCGCGGGTCGAGCGCCGGCTGCGACTCGAGCATGATCACGCGCAGCTGACCCTCGGTAAATCCGCAGCGCTCCTGGATCGCCGACAGCAGCTGCTCGTTGTGCAGATGCCCATCGCCGAAGTTCCAGCCCAGCGCGACGCCGGCGATCAGTTCGCCCTCGCGGGCCACGTACTCCTCGGCGTCGCCGACCGCACGCGGAATCAAGCCGACGAGCGCGCGCCCGTGCGAGTGCATCGCGCGAAACGCGAGCCCCTTCCCGAGCATCATCTCCGCCATATCCGGACCGAAAAGCCGGCCGAGCTGGTTGGCCACGACCGGCGCCGGCTTGGTCAGGTGCCGGTCGAGCTTCGCCTCGGCGTCGTCGGCGGCGCGAAAGAGCCACTGACTGGTCGCCCAGTTGCCCGCGTAGTACCGCATCGCCGGCAGGAACGAGACCTTGTCCGGCCGGAAGTTTCCGAACACCGGGATCAAGATTCCGCCGCAGATGAGGATCGCGATCAGCAGCGGATCGCCGAGCGTCGCGAGCGGAACCGATCCGTACTCGCCGAACAGGAACAAAATCCCGAAGATCATGAACAGGTTCCACTCGAGCGGTACTGCCAGCGGGAAGGTCGAGATGATATGGGTGTGGAAGACGATCATCCCGGCGACCGCGACCGTGCCCGGCCACCCGCCATGCGAGAAGAACAGCAGTAGCGGCAGCGAGAACTCGATCGCGGTTCCCGAGTGGGCCGCGAACGCCGCAACCCTCGACGGCCGCAGATCCTCCGGGTGGTTCTTCCAGAGGCTCGCCTTGACTCGGCGCGATCGCTGCCACGGCGTGTTGCTGATCATCACCGCGACGACGAACGGGAAGTGCCGGTTCAGTTTCGACGCCGCCGCCCCGAGCCAGATACAGACCAAGACGACCTGCGACGCGACGATCAGATTCCCGATCGGGAACAAAAACACGATCAGCAGCAACCCGTGGACCTCCGGGCGCCCGCACAAGCCCGCGACCTTGTCGCGCAGGCTCAGCAGTCCCCAGAAGCCGAGGAGGATCGCCACGGCGGCCGGGTCGAGCCGGCCGGCGGCCGAGCCGGCGGCGGCCTCGCCGGCGGACACGAGCAGGTAGGCCGCCGACGCCAGTACGCCGGCGTAAAGCGCGACGTCGAAGGCCGTCCGGGTCGATCCCGCGGTCAGCGGAACTCGCCGCGGAAACGGCGGCAGGCGGATCGTGCCCGGCCGCAGCCAGTAGAGCGCGCCGCCGATCGGCGGGAGGAATCGAAACGTCAGCGGCATCGACCCCGCGCCGAGCCCGAGAATTTCCCAGAGCATCGTCCAGACGACGACCTTCTGAAAGACGATCGGCTCGGTCCACCAACTTGAGATGTCGCCGAGCGAACCCAGCCCGGAGGTGGCCGAGATCACGAGGCCCGCTCCGACCGAAAAGACGACGAGCTTGACGACGTACAGCAGGTAGACCGCGACCGGCGTGCCAAATCCGTTGACCGCCCAGTCCTGCGCGAGCGGTTTCAGGCGCAGGCGGTACGAAAGCCGCTTCCACTCCGCGTACTCAACCGGGGGCTTGGCAGGTGCAATAAATCCCATGAACTCTTGTCTCCCGGCAGATTGGCGCGACCCGTCCGGCCGCCTCGGTGTCGTCGCCTCCCCCCAGGCGCGGTCACGCATACGTTACGGCAGAACGCCGACATCCGCCGTAGCGGCGGCAGCTTGAGACCACCCCCGCTCGCCGGCGCATCGCTTACCGCGAGTCGCCGCTTGCCGGCCGCGAGCCGGCCAGCACCGCGAGCACATACTCGGCGATCTCCGAATGTGCTTTGGCGGATGGGTGCAGGCCGTCGTCGTGGCGCGACGCGCGATCCTCGCTGCGCTTGTCGGCCGCCAGGTCGACGACGATCGCTCCGAACTCCGCCGAGAGCGAGCGCATGCGCGCGTTGAGCCGGTCGATTCCCGCGTCGATCGCCGCCCGCCGGCGCTCGTCGACCGGCAGGAACATGCTGAACCTCGCGGGTTCGAGCGTCAGCAGGCGGACGCCGGGCAGCTCGCCGACGATCCGTTCAAAGGCCGGTCGCATGTGGCCTTCGAACCGGTCGGCGTCGAACTCGCGGCTCAACAGCACGTCGTTGACGCCGCAGGTCACGCTCAGCAGATCGGGCTTCTGGTCGAGAGCCGCCCGCAGCTGGCGCGCGAAGACCCGTGGCGCCGGCGCGCGCGCCTCTGCGAGATTGCGGTATCGCAGCCGGGGATTGGCGGCGCCCAAAGACGCTGCGAGGTGATCACACCAGGTTTTCTCGCCGGGATCGATTCCGGCCGAAAAAGAGTCCCCGATCGCGACGTAACTGTTGTATCGAGGATGTTCGACCGTCGCTAATCGGTGCTCGGCCAGCATTCGCCGGGACGCGGCCGGCGCGGTCGTCTCGGCCAGCCCCTCGCTCGGCGTGTCGGCCGCGCTCACGGCCGGCGGCCCACCCGGCCGAGCCCCTGTTCCGGCGGCGCGCAGCTTTCGAGGAACCGCGCGATGCGGCCGCGGGTCTCCACCGGCTCTATCACCTCGTCGATCATACCCAGCGACGCCGCCGCGGCAGCCGAGCAGTGGCGCTCGTGATACTCGCTTTCGAGCCGGCCGGCCAGGGCCTGCCGGTCGGCCGGGTCGAGCTCGGCGAGCCGTCGCCGGCTCGTCAGCTTGATCGCCGTGACCGGCGCCATCACACCGATCTCGGCCCCGGGCCAGGCAAGCACCATGTCCGCGCCGAGGCCGCGGGAGTTCATCACGATATACGCGCCGCCGAAGGCCTTGCGCAGCACAACCGTCATGCGCGGGACCGTCGCCGCGGCAAACGCCGCGACCAGCCCCGCACCGTGCCGGATCACGCCGGCGGCCTCCTGTTTGCTTCCGGGCAGAAAGCCCGGGGTGTCGACCAGTACGACGAGCGGAACACCGAAGCGATCGCAGGTCGCAACGAATTTGGACCCTTTCTCGGCCGCCGCGAAGTCGATCGTGCCGCCCAGCCAGCGCGGCTGATTGGCGATGATCCCGACGACCCGGCCTTCGACCCGGCCGAAGCCCGTGACCATGCTGCGTCCCCAGCGGGGATTGAGTTCCATCCACGCCGGCCCGGCACTACGACTGTCTGACCGCACGGGGCTGTCGACGATCCGGTGGATCGGTTCGCGGATGTCGTAGACCTCGCGCCCGCGCGCCGGCACCCCCGTACTCGGGTCGGGAGTCGTTCGCCGCCGCGACGACGCGCAAGGCTCGCTGTGCGGAGTTTCGCCGATCGAAGCCGGCAGGAAGGCGAGCAAGTGGCGGGCCATCCGCGCGGCCGACGTGAAGTCCGGCGCGACCAGGTCGGCCACGCCGTTGGCGCCGTGGACGCGCGGGCCGCCGAGATCGGCCGCGTCGACCTGCTCGGACATCGCTTCGTTGACCACCCACGGGCCGGTCAGAAACATGCTCGACTCGGACGTCATCACCACGAAGTCGCCGAGCGCTGGGCTGTAGGCGCCACCCCCGGCGGCGCTGCCGATGACCAGTGAGATCTGGGGGATCGCGGCGCGGGCCGCGACCATCTCACGGAAGACGCGGGCGTATCCGTCGAGCGCGAGTACGCCCTCTTGCAGGCGTGCGCCGCCCGATTCGACGATGCCGACGACCGGGATGCCGCGTTCGCGCGCGATGCGCAGCACACGCACGATCGTCGCGGCGTGGGTCGCGCCGAGCGAGCCGGCCATGAAGGCGCCGTCCTGTGCGTAGACGGCGACCGGCCGGCCGTCGATTCGCCCGAACCCCGCGACCACGCCGTCGCCGGGGACCGGCGCAACGCCTTCGGCGCGACTGACGACGGCCGAGCGGATCCGGTCGAATCGGCCGTCGTCGAGCAGCACGCCGATCCGGTCGTGGGCCATCGGTGGGCCGGTCCGGCGATCAATCGTCGCATTTGCCATCTCAGACGCTCGCCCGTTTGAATACAAGGCAGGCGTTGTGCCCGCCGAATCCGAAGGAGTTGGACAGGACGCTGTCGAGCTCCAGACCGCGCGGTCCTTCGACGACATAGTCGAGCCGGCAGTCTGGATCCGGCGTCTCGTAATTGATCGTGGGGTGAATGCGCTGGGCTTGGATCGACAGCGCGCAGACGACGGCCTCAACCGCGCCGGCACCGCCCAGCAGATGGCCGATGCCCGACTTGGAGCTGGAGATTGGGACCGCTCCGACGACGCGTTCGACGACGGCGCTCTCGGCCTTGTCGTTGAGTGGCGTCGAGGTTCCGTGGGCGTTGACGTAGTCGACGCGCTCGACGCCGGCGTCGGCCAACGCCGCGCGGATCGCCTGCTCGGGGCCGTGGCCTGTTGGGTCGGGCACAACGACGTGGTGGGCGTCGTGCGAGGCGCCGTAACCCGACAGCTCGCAGTAGACATCGGCGCCGCGTTTCGCCGCGTGTTCGAGCGACTCGAGTACCAGCACGCCGCCGCCTTCGCCCATCACAAAGCCGTCGCGACCGGCGTCGAACGGTCGTGAAATCCCGCCGCTCGACAGCGCCCCCATCGCGCGAAACGCAGCGACCGCGAGCGGCGTGATCGCGGCCTCGGCCGCACCGGCCAGCACGACGTCGGCGTCGCCGCGCTCGATCATTCGCTTGGCCTCGCCGAGCGCGTGATTGCCCGTCGCGCAGGCGCTCGAGACGCAGTGCCCCGGCCCCTTGAGGCCAAGGGCTATCGACACGGCGGCGGTCGCGGCGTCTGGAATCAGCATCGGGATCAAGGTCGCCGGAACCTGGCGTTCCCCTTTTTCGCGGAAGGTCTCCAGCCCGCGTTCGATCGAGGCGATTCCACCGACGCCGGTCCCGACCACCACACCGACGCGATCGCGGTCGACCTGATCGAGATCGAGCTTGCTATCGGCCACTGCCTCACGCGCGGCGACCAGCGCGAACTGCGCGAAGCGGTCGAGCCGCCTCGCCTCGCGAACGCTCAGGTGGGCATCTGGATCGGGCGCCGTGGCGGTATCGCCCGGCGGGGCGCCATGCCCGGCACACAGTTCGGCGAACACCTGCCGGGCGCCGACACCGGCCGGCGAGACGGCCCCTAATCCGGTAACGGCGACCGACATCTCGCTAGCCCGTCGCGCCGTCGGTTTTGAGGACGGCGCCGACGGGGTCGCCGAGCGTCGTCGCGCCTTCGAGTACCTGCGTGTCGGTCAGAACCATGCCGATGTTTCTTTCTCCGGCGACTCGCCCGTCGTTGGGGCGGTGCGGTGGGCGGATGTTGTTTGCGGGATCCGGTTGGCAAGCTCGCCGCGCCGCCGGCCGGTCGTGCGTTCAGCGACGGTCACGGACTGACTCCCTCGTAGGCGACGGTGAATGCCGTCCAAGCGAACCCTCCGCCGAAGGCGGCGATCACCATCAATCCGTCGTCGGCCAGCCGGCCGGCTTCGAACTCGGCGGCCAGCGCCAGCGGGATCGAGGCCGCCGACGTGTTGCCGACGTCTTCGATGTTGACCACGGCGCGGGACTCGTCGAGGCCGATCCGCTCACAGACCGCGGTGACGATGCGCGCGTTGGCTTGGTGCAGGACCAGCAGGCCGACATCGTCGACTCGCCGGCCGGCGAGTTCGAGCGCGGCGATCGTACTGTCGGACATGCGCTGGACCGCGTTGACGAAGACCTCGCGGCCGCGCATTCGAATCAGCGACGTCGGACGGTCCGCGTACAGCGCCTCGCGGCGGTATTCGAACCCGGTCACGGCCGGGCCGATGCCGGCGGTGGCCGTGACCGGGGCGAGGACGACAGCGCCGGCGCCGTCGCCGAACAGCGGGGCGGTCTTGGGGTCGTCGTAGTCGATCGCCCGCGACAGCGCCTCGGCGCCGCAGACAACGGCGAGCCGGGCTCGTCCGGCCTCGATCATCGCGGCCGCCTGGACGACCGCGCCGGCGAATCCGTTGCAGGCGGCGACGAAGTCGCCGACCAAAGCGCCGGGATTGATACCGGCGAGCTCGCCGGCGGACATCGCCTGGGCGGGCATGAAATCGTCAGGGGTGGTAGTGGCGACCACGAAATGGTCGACCTCGTCCGCGGTACGCCCCGCAGCCGCGAGCGCGCGCGTGGAGGCTTCGGCGACGAGTTCGCCGAGCGATTCGGTGGCACCCAGCACGCGGCGGGAGCGCACGCCGGTGCGCTCGACGATCCAGTCCTCGGTCAGGCCGAGCGGCTCGCCGAGCTCGACACTGGTCAGCACCCGCGCCGGCAGCGCCGCGCCGAATCCGATCATTCCGACGGCCGTCACCTATCGACCGCCCGCGGCGTCGTCGCGTCTGGCCGACCGGTCTGTTTGCCGAGAGTGAAAACCACCGGAGCCAATGTAGCATTGATATTGACGTCATTGTCAGTTATGCGGCGGAAAACGGCCCGGTCGTAACGACTGCCCGGCGTACGATCAACCGGCCTGCGCGTGAATCGGAGGATCGGCGAAGTAGATCTTCTTGTTGCGCATGCCGGGACAAACGGCGCGAAGCCGGCTTGGCTTTTTCCAGGTTACGCGCGTCGCTCAGTCAACAAGACGCTCGGCGGGATAGACCGCCCGCGACCACATTCCGGCCAGCAGGCGGGCCTGACCGTCGTCGAGCGATCCTCCCCGCTGGAGCCATAGAAACGCGAACTGCTCGACCATCGCCACCATCGCCACCGCGTACTCGAGCGGATCGCCCGGCCTTGCGAGTTGCTGTTCCTGTTCGGCCTTGAAGATCGCCGCCAGCGAGTCGATGAACATGTCGCGAAGCCGGCTGCGAACGGCGTCGATTCGCGGCTCCGCGCCGCCGGCGGCGACCCAGGCGCCGACGACGTCCCAGTTGCTCGCGTAGGCCGACAGAAAGCGGCCGATCCGGATTTCGACGATCTCGCTGACCGGCATCGGTGGGTCCGAGACCGGCGCATCCGGATTTTCCATGATGTAGAGCTCCGCCGCGACATCCTCGGTGATCGCAACCATCACGTCTGCCTTGTCCTCGAAATAGTTGTAAAAGGTGCCGTGGCTGGTTCCGGCGCGACTGGCGATGTCCTCGACCCGCGCGCTGACGTAGCCCAACTCGCCAAAGGCCGACCGCGCCGCCGTCAGCAGCTTCGCTCTGGTCGAAGTTGACTGCCGCGCTGCGTCTTGCGCTGCTTCTGTGTCTGCCGTCTTTGCTGTTTTGTTCGCTGATTTTGGCAACGGCTTCCCCGCTGAGAGCCTATCCACGCGTGGCCGCGGCTCCGAGAATCAGCTCGGTCAGAACCCGGGGATCGCGGCGAACGCGGTCGCCGGTCGCCGCGCCGCGTTTGACCAGGTTCAGCACGCTGAGATCGTCCAGCCGGTTCAACCGCCCCTCCGCGAGCAGCCGCTCGTCGACGGCCCCGAGTCGTCCGGCGAAGGTTGTCCACACGGGCGTCCCCAGCGCGACCGCCTCGCGATTCATCGTGCCACCGGCGCCGATCACGGCGTCGACCAGCGCGACCAGCGAGGGGCCGTCGATCGCCTGCTCGGGGACCACGAAATTCGGCGCGCCGAGCTTGGCGAGATCCTCGCGCTGTCGCGGCGTGCGCGGGAGCACGACGACCTGCACGGCGTCGTCGGACGCCAACCGGTCGATCAGCGACGCGAAGAGGTTGTTTTCGAGCCGGTGGTACAACGCGACTTCGGGCGGCGTGCGCAACAGCACCAGCACCTTGGAGCGGTCGAGCTTCAGCTCGTCGAGCACACTGTCGTCGGGCTCGAAATCGCTCAGGTAGTACTCCTCCTTGAGACCGGGGTAGCCGCGCACCTTGCCGCGCGCGCCGTAGGCGTCGAGCCGCTCGGGCGGGATCGCGTCGGGCACGATCACGCGGCGAGCGAGCCGGCAGTTGACGTTGTGCTGGATCTTCGCCCACTCGTAGTCGAACATCGTCACCGACGGGATCCGCCGCGCGGCCGCGGCGATGCTGATGTCGTTGGAACCGTGGCCGATCGCGAGGTCGAAGTCGCGGCCCTTGGACCAGCGCCACAGTGCGAATGAACGGTCGAACAGCCCGATCGCCTTGGTCGCGTAACGCCCGCCGCGGTGCCGGCCGATCGCCTCGTGCGGCATCTCGTAACGGTCGAGCAGCCCAAGCGTCTGGGCGAAGTCGCGCGCGGTCACCTGAACCTCGTGCCGATCGGCGCGCAGCGCGTCGATGATCGGACGCAGAACGAGAACATGCGGACTGTTGGTGAGATCGACCCAGATCCTCATCGCCCGATCCTCGCGCAACTCAAGGATGCAACCCCCGCCGCACCGCGCTACGCCGAAGCCGAGGCCGAAGCCGGGACGCTCGCCAAAACGCCGACCACCGCATCCACCTGGCCGGCCGTCAACACCGGGCTGATCGGCAGCGCGATGTTGCGCGCGGCCGCCTGAGCGGTTCCCGGCAGATCGGCGCCTTCGGCCCATTGGTACATCGCCGGTTGCAGGTGGATCGGGGTGCGGTAGTAGCCGCGGGCCTCGACGCCGCCCGCGGCCAGCAGTTCAATCACGCGATCGGCGTCGGGGTGGCTCACCACGTAGAGGTGGTGGACCGGGTCGGCCCCCGGCACGGTCGCCTGGGGGGTGACGTACTCGGCGATCCCGGCGGCTTGATACGCGCGCGCCGCCGCGCGGCGACCATCGTTCCATGCATCGAGCCGCGGCAACATCACCCGCAGCAGCGCTGCTTGCAGCGCGTCGAGCCGCGAGTTATAGCCGACCAGGCTGTGGTGCTGTTTGTTGGTCGTCCCGTGATGGCGCAGCAGGCGGGCGAGGTCGGCGGTGGCGGCGTCAGCGGTCGTGACGATCCCGGCGTCGCCGAAGGCGCCGAGGTTCTTGCTCGGGAAAAAGGAGAACGTCGCCGCGTCGCCGAGCGATCCGGCGTGAACGCCGTCGAGCTTGGCGCCGGCCGCCTGAGCGGCGTCCTCGACGATCTTGATCCCGCGCGGCGCCAGCAGATCGCGCAGCCGCGGAATCGGCGCCGGGAGCCCGAAGAGATGCACCGCGACGACGGCTCGCGTGTTCGGCGTCAGCGCCTCCTCAACCGTTTGCGCGGTGACGTTGAAGGTCGCGGGATCGATGTCGCAGAACACCGGGCGCGCGCCGACCGCGGCGATCGCCTCGGCGCTGGCGTAGAAACTGAAGCTCGGCACCACTACGTCGTCGCCGGGCTCGACCCCGACCGCGCGCAGCGCGATCATCAGCGCGTCGGTGCCGTTGCCGACTCCGACCGCATGCTCGGCGCCGACGTACGCCGCGAACTCGGCTTCGAACGCGGTGACCTCGGGTCCGAGGATGTAGCGGCCGCTGTCGAGCACGCCGATCGCGGCCTCGTGCAGTTGTTCACGCAGCGGCCGCAGCTGGGTAGCGGTGTCGAAAAGCGGGATCGTCGTGGTCATCAAGGGTGAGCTGGGGCGGCGGTATCGCGCGGTCCAAGTGCCATACTCCGCGACCGAATGCTGCTTGCGCTAACACTGATGTTCGCATCGATCACGGACCCGATCGTCAACTTCGCCGTCGACGTGACCGAGAAACTCGGCCTCTGGGGGATCTTCATCCTAATGGTCCCCGAGAGCGCCCTGATCCCGATCCCCAGCGAGGCGACGATGCTGTTCGCAGGGTTCAACGTGTCGCGCGGCAACTACGGGCTCTGGGCTGCCGTACTCGTCGGATCCGGCGCAAACGTGATCGGCTCGTGGATCGCATACGCGCTCGGCTACTTCGGCCGGATCGACATCATCGAGAAGCACGGCCGCAAGCTGCACATCCACCCGCACCACCTACAGATGACCGATCGCTGGTTCGAGAAACACGGCGCCGCGACCGTCTTCTGGGGACGCTGCCTGCCGGTCGTGCGCACGTTCATCTCGCTGCCGGCCGGCGTCGCGAAGATGCCGTTCTGGAAGTTCACGCTCTACACATTCGCCGGGTGCGTGCCGTGGATGCTGATGCTCGTGCTGATCGGCCGGGCGGCCGGCGACAACTGGGAAAGCTGGAAGGACAACCTTCACTACGTCGACTACCTCGTCGTCGCGGTCATCCTGGCCGCGGCCGGCTACCTCGGCATCCGCTGGTACCGCGGACGAGGGTCGGATGCGCCGGGCGTCTCGGATGATTCGGGCGCTTCCGGCTTCGGTGCGGGCGAGGCGGCCCGCGAGGCGGATGACGCCGCGTCGGCGTCGGCCGAGAGTCACTGAAGCGCGAGTTTTCCCGTACGCCGCCGGCGGTCGCGCGTCACCAGTCCGCGGGCGAGGGCGCGGACGACCGCAGCCTAACCTCAACGAGTGATGTCGCCCGCTCCTGACCAAGCGCAGTTCGGCCTCGGCGAAGCGTTCGCCTACGGACTGCTCCAGGGTCCAACGGAGTTGCTTCCCGTCTCCAGTTCCGGGCACCTGGTGATCGCGCCGTGGGTTTTCGGGAGCGACTACGTCGATCTCGACCCCGAACTGCGCAAGAGCTTCGAGGTAGCGCTGCACGTCGGCACGGCGGCGGCGCTGGTGATCGTCCTGCGCAAAGAGGTCTTTGAGGCGATCCGCGAGATGGATCGCCGGCGGCTCGGGGTGGTCGTGACGTCGCTGGCGCCGGCGGCGGCGGCGGTCGTCGCCTTCGAGCGGGTGATCGAACGGAAGCTCAGCCGCCCGGAGACGGTCGTCGCCGGCCTCGTCGCCGGAAGCGGGGCGATGGCCTGGGCCGACCGGCTCGGTGGGTCGCGGCGGCGTGGCGAGGCTGACTGGCGCGACGGCCTGGCGATCGGATTCGCCCAAGCACTCGCGCTGGTCCCGGGCGTGTCACGCAGCGGCTCGACGATTGTCGCGGCCCGTGCACGCGGGTTCACCCCCCTGGCGGCTACCGAACTGTCGATGCACACCGCGCTGCCGGTGATCGGCGCGGCGACGATTCTGAAGGGCGTTCGCCTCGGCAGACGCGGCCTGCCGCCGGCGATGCGCGCGCCGTTCGCCGTCGGTATGGCCGGCGCTTTCGCGTCGTCGTTCGCCAGCGCCCGGCTGCTCGCTCACAAGCACCGCGGGCGAGGTCTGATGAAGTACGTGGTTTACCGGCTGGCGCTGGCCGTAGCGGTCGCCATCGCGGCCGTACGGCGACGTGTCTGAGCTGCGTCGGCGCATCGTCTAGGGTCCGGATTGTGACCGGCGACTCGTCCGCAAGCAGCTCCGCTTACTCCCGCGCCGGCGTCAGCTCCGCCGGCGCAGACGACGCGGTCGGCGCGCTCGTCGCGGTCCTCGGCACGATCGACACCGGCAGGCCGAGCCTCGCACAGCTACGCAGCGGTCACTATGCCAACGTGCTCAAGGTCGCCTCAAACCTCGGGGTCGCAGTCAGCACCGATGGCGTTGGCAGCAAGGTGATCATCGCCGAGCAACTCGGCAGATTCGACAGCGTCGGCATCGACTGCATGGCGATGAACGTCAACGACCTGATCTGCGTCGGCGCCACCCCGATCGCACTGGTCGATTACATCGCCGTCGAACACGCCGACCCGCGGATGCTCGAACAGATCGCGCACGGTCTCAAGATCGGCGCCGAGCTGGCCGGTGTCGAAATCCCCGGTGGCGAGCTTGCCCAGCTACCCGAACTGATCAGGGGCCACCCGTCGCCGACCGGTTTTGACCTCGTCGGCGCGGCCTTCGGCACCGTCGCCCTCGATCAGATCGTGACGGGCGACGACATCCAGCCGGGCGACGTGATCATCGGTCTGCCAAGCAGCGGCGTGCACTCCAACGGGCTGACCCTCGCGCGCAAAGCGCTGCTTCAGGACGCGGGGCTGCAACTCGCCGATGTTCCGCCCGAATTCAACGGCCGCAGCGTTGGCGAAGAACTGCTCACGCCGACCGAGATTTACGTCAAGCCGATCCTTGAGCTGCTGCGGTCACCGGTCGACGTGCGCGGGCTCGCTCACCTCACCAGCGGCGGGGTGCTCAATCTGCTGAGGCTCAGCGACCGGGTCGGCTACGAATTCGACAAGCCGCTGGCGCCGCAGGCGGTTTTCACGATGATTCAGTCGGCCGCCGGGGTCAGCGACGCCGAGATGCACGAGGTTTTCAACATGGGATGCGGTTTCTGCGTCATCGTTCCGCCCGAGCACGCCGACGCGGCCGACAGCCTGTTGCGCGCGCATTACCCCGGTGCTCACGTGATCGGCCACGTCACCGCCGACGCGGGCCGGGTCGCGGTGCCGCCGAACGGTCTGGTCGGCGACAAGTCCGGCCTGCGATCCAGCTGATCGCGTCGATCGCCGGAGTCGCGCGCCGTCCTTCCGCCGGCCGCCTCGTTGCATCGTCGTCTCGCGCCGCACCGTGGTCGCGCCGTCGTGAAACCGGCCTACAGTGGTCGTGCCACTCAACGTGACGGCCACGCACGGTCGCGTGGCGGGCGCAATCGCGCCATCACTGGCCGGATGACCTAAACGACTTCCTCCACAGGGGCGTAACTTAAGACCACAGATGGCGATTTCTGCGACTCAGGATGGCTCGGAGCTGATCGGGCAGATCGTCGGCGGCCGCTACCGGATCGAGGAGATCGTCGGCGCGGGCGGCATGGCGACCGTCTACAGAGCCTTCGACACGACGCTCGAGCGCCCGGTGGCACTCAAGGTGATGCGCCGCGAAGTCGCCGACGACGCCCAGCAGCTCGAGCGCTTCCGGCGCGAGGCGCGCGCCGCGGCCAAGCTCAGCCACGCCCACATCGTCACCGTCGTCGACGCCGGCGAAGAGAACAACCGTCCCTACATCGTCTTCGAGTACGTCCCGGGCGAGACGCTCAAGCAGCGCATCAAGGGTCAGGGTCGCCTGCCGGTCACCGAGTCGGTCGCCTACGCGATCGAGATCGCGAGCGCCCTGGTCGCCGCCCACGCGGCCGGCCTAGTGCACCGCGACATCAAGCCCCAGAACGTCCTCGTCGACGGCCAGGGCCACGCCAAGGTCGCCGACTTCGGCATCGCGCGCCAGGTCGAGTCCAGCGACGGACTGACCAAGACCGGCCGCGTGCTCGGAACGACGGACTACGTCGCGCCCGAGCAGGCGATGGGCGAAACGGTCACCGGCCAGTCCGACGTTTACTCGCTCGGCATTGTGCTGTTCGAGATGCTGACCGGGGAGGTTCCGTTCAAGGGTGAAAACCACGTCGCCGTCGCGATGAAGCACGTCAAGGACCAGTTGCCCGACGTCCAGGAACTGCGGCCCGAGGTTTCCAGTTCGCTGGCCGCCGTGATCGAGAAGATGACCGCCAAGGAGCCGGTCGACCGCTATCTCTCGGCGGCGAGCGCCATGAGCGACCTCGAAGACGTCCTGGCGATGGAGACCGCGCGCGCCGGCGGCGCGACCGGCGAGGCGACGATCGTCTTCGACTCGCTGCCCAAACGCTCGCGGCGGCTGGCGCCCTCGGGGGTCTCGCATCCGACGCGCACGCGCTTTGCCTGGCTCGTCTCGATTCTCGCGCTGATCGGCATCGCCGCGGTCCTCTTCAGCCAGATCGAACCTGGACCGGCCGGCCTGCCTCCGTCATCGAAGGCCGCGCCGGGTAGCAAGATCGCACTGCGCGGCGCCGGGGCGTTCGACCCGCCTCCGGGCGACGGAGACGAGCACAACGAGCGCGTCCGCAACGTAATCGACGACAACCCACAGACCGACTGGACGACCGAGACCTACGAGAACGGGGCCTTCGCGAGCGGCAAGTCCGGGGTCGGGGTCTATGTGCGCGCGGCCGGCGCGGTGACCGCGGCGACCGCAATGCTGTTGACGCCCGACGGTGATCTCGGAGTCGAGATCTACGGCGCGAAAACCCTTCCCGGCGACCTTGCCGGATGGACCAGGCTCGGCGGCTCGACCGGTGCGATCAACAACCGCTCGATCGATCTGCGTCCGGTTCCCGGCCTGCGCTACTTCATGGTCTGGATCACTCGGCTGCCGCCCAGCGGCCGCACACACATCTCCGAGATCGAACTGCGCCGCTGAGCGCGCTGCGGGATTCCACTGACGCCGGCACCGTGCCCGGCGGATAGTTTTTGGTCGACTCGTCGGCCGAGACAAAGGCAAGAGCTTGAGTTCACGCAGGGAAGAGAAAGAGCGCGCTCGTCTCGAGCGCGAGGGGCGCGAGCGGGAATTGGCCGCCGCGGCCGCGCGCGGCCGCCGGCTAAAGATCATCAGCGGAGTTTTTGGACTCGCCGCCCTGGCGGTGATCATCTTGGTCGCGGTCAGCCTCGGTGGTGGTGGTGGTGACGGCGTGACCGGCGCCGAGGCGGTCCAGGCCCGCTTCGACGGTATCCCCCAGAGTGATTTCCGGCTCGGAAAAGAAGATGCTCCGGTTACGATCGTTGAGTTCGCCGACCTCAAGTGTCCGTTCTGTCGCGACTTCGCGGTCGCCGTGCTGCCGACGCTGGTCGACGACTACGTCCGCGACGGCAAGCTGCGCATCGACTTTCGCAACCTCGCGTTTGTCGGCGAGGCGGTCGCCCCGGGCGACTCCGCCGACGCCGCGACCTTCGCTGCGGCGACCGGTTTCCAAAGCAGATTCTGGAACTTCATCGATCTCTTCTATGCCAACCAGCGGGACGAGTCGAGCCGTTACGCGACCGACGACTGGCTGCGCAAACTCGGCGAGTTGGTACCGGGTCTCGATGTCGAGAAGGCGTTCGCCGAGCGTGAGGACGCTCGCGTCACGGCGCAACTGACCGCCGCCGACGAACTCTTCCAGGAGCACGGATTCAGCGGCACCCCGTCGTTTCTGATCGGTAAGACCGGTGGCAAACTCGAGAAACTCGAGCCGGAGTCGGTCGATGACGTGGCGCCGTTCACGGCGGCGATCGACAAGCTGCTGAAGTGAGCGACCGCCGGCTCGGCGCCGCCGTGGGCGTTCTCAGCCTCGCCGGGATCGGCATCTCCGGATACCTCACCTACGTGCACTACGCCGATCTCGACGTGCTGTGCCTCGTCGGCGGCGGCTGCGAGACGGTCCAAAACTCGCGTTACGCGAAGTTCGCCGGCGTTCCCGTCCCCGTGCTTGGACTGGCCGGTTACGTCTCGATCCTGCTGAGCCTGCTGATCCCGGGCGACGCCGGTCGAGCGACCGCCGCGCTGTTCGCGCTGACGGGCTTCGGCTTCAGCGTCTATCTAACCTGGCTCGAACTGGTCCGGATCAAGGCGATCTGCCAGTGGTGCATCGGCAGCGCGACCGTGATGACGCTACTGGCGATCGTCTCGGTGGCGCGGCTGTGGCGTTACCGGCCGCCCGCCGCGGCGCCGCGGCGGCTCAAAAACTGAAACTGCGCGTCTGGGCGTGACGTTCCATCGCCAGTTCGAGCAGCCGGTCGAGCAGGTCGCCGTAGGCCATCCCGGAGGCCTCGAACAACCTGGCGAAGACGCTCGTCGGCGTGAACCCGGGGATCGTGTTGATCTCGTTGACGAGCACTTCGTCGCCGTCGACGAAGAAGTCGACCCGCGCCATGCCGGCGCAGCCGGCCGTGCGAAAGGCCCGTGCCGCCAGCGAGCAGATCTCGATCTCGAGGCTCTCGCCGACCGGCGCCGGCGCGACCAGGCGCATACCTCCGTGGGCGTACTTGGCCTCGAAGTCGTACCAGTCGCCGTCGAACTCGAGCTTGCCCGGTTGCGAGACGTCGAGTTCGCGGTTTCCGAGCACCGAGCACTCGATCTCGTCGCCGCCGGCGTTGGCCTCGACGATCACGCGCGGGTCGTAACCGAGCGCGGTCTCGATCGCCGGCTCGAGATCGGTCGCCGCGGCGACGCGTGAGATGCCGACACTGGAGCCGAGCCGGGCCGGCTTGACGAAAGACGGGAAGCCCAACTCCGCGGCCGCGCCGAGCAGGCGGTCGCGGTTGCGCCGGTCGGACCCCCACTCGGCCGCCTCGATCGCGACGTAGGCGACCTGCGGGATCCCTGCGCGCCCGGCGATCTCCTTGAACAGCAGCTTGTCGAGACAGATCGCCGAGGCCGCGACGCCCGAGCCGACGTAAGCGACATCGAGCGCCTCAAGCAGTCCCTGCATCACACCGTCTTCGCCGTAAGGACCGTGCAGAACCGGGAACACGACGTCGGCGCCGAGCGCGCCCTCGCCCGGCGTGACCGAGATCAACCGTCCGTTGACCGACGGGTCGCCGTCGCCGAACTCGGCGACCTGGTACCAGCGTCCGGCGCGGTCGATCTCGACGGTGACGACATCGTGACCGTGTTCGGCCAGGCCTCCGCGCACCGCCGCACCCGAGGCAAGCGAGACCGCTCGCTCGCTCGATCGCCCGCCTGCGAGCACCAGTACGCGGCGTGGTTCACTCATCGGTGGCGGTGGCGGGCATCGCTTGGCGTGAACGCGGCGTCATGCCGGTATTAAAGCCGCTCGCAAGCGGATCCCGCCGGCCCGGTCGGCGTTACGGCGAGCCGCCGAAAACGCCGACCTCGATCGAGACGGTCGAGCCGACCTTCAGCGAGCCGCTCTGCGGCGTCTGGCCGACGACGCTCCCGTCGTCGGCCTGGTCGATCACGTCGATCTGTGACGAGTCGACTTCGAAGCCGGCGTCCTCGAGTTCCTGGATCGCGTCGGACTCACTCAGCCCGGTCACGTCGGGCACGTCGTTCTTACCGCTGGCAACCGTCAGTTCGACCGTCGAGCCCTCGTCGGCCCTGGAGGTCGCCGCCGGCGACTGTTTGATCACCTGGTTCTCGGGCTTGGCGCTGTCCTGTTCGGTGGTTTCGACCTCGAATCCCTCGGCTTCGAGCTCCTTGATCGCCGCGTCGACGTCCATGTCAACGACGTTGGGAACCTCTACCTGCTCGGGTCCCTTGCTTATGTACAGCTCGATAATGCTGCCGCGTTCGGCCTGGTCGCCGGCGGCCGGAACGGTGCGCGTCGCGCGGCCCTTTTTGACCTCCTTGGAGAACTCCTGGCGCGCCTTGACCTCCAGTCCGAGCCCCTTGAGCTTGCGGTCGGCCTCGACGCGGGTGAGGCCCTCGACATCGGGCATCGTCACCTTGCCGGGGCCGGAACTGACGTTGAGGATCACCGTCGAGTTCTTTTTCGCCTTCTCGCCGCCGGCCGGACTCTGTTTGAACACCTCGCCGACGGGCGCCTTGTTCTCCTGCATGAAGACCTGGCTCTTGAACCCGGCCTCGGCGAGGCGTGACTGGGCGTCTCCGGCGCTGCGGCCGACGACGTTGGGCACGGTCTGCTTGCCGCCGGCCAGTAGGAAGTACACGAGGCCGGCGACCACCAGGGCGGCGGCGACACAGCCGGCGATGATCCAGTTGCGCCTGCGGCGGCGAGCTTGCTCGTCGGGCGCCGGGGCCGGCACCTGCGTCGCCGCGACGGCGGCGACGGTCGGGGCGGTGCGAATCT
>JBASWU010000012.1:0-3287 GCA_049276635.1 Solirubrobacterales bacterium
CGAGGCGCTAACGCGCGCGCGCCGGCTCCCCGAGGCCGACGTAGCGGCGTTGCTCGACCTCGCGCTCGCCGACCACCTGCTGGAGGACCGCGTCGCCTCGCTGGAGTCGGTCCGCACGGCGCTCAAACTGGACGAGACCAGCGTGCCGGCCTGGACCGCCTTCGCCCACGCGCTCGACCGCTGCGGCGCGATCGCCGACTCGATCGCAGCCTGCGACCGTGCGCTCGAACTCGGTGGCGACCCGATCGAACTCAACGAACTGCGCGCGCGCAAACTGCGTGAACGACCGGCCGAGATCGACCGCGTGGCATAAAATCGGCCCCGATCAGCTCACGGCGCTGCGGCGCGTCGTACGCTTATGAGGATGTCCCTGCAAGCGAAAATGCTCGAGAACATCGTGCGCGGTCTTCAGCACCACGACGCGACCTGCCCGATGCCGGCGCAGGCGATCCTGATGAACCCCGGCAACCACGAGCTGTTCGGCTGGGACGAGATCCGCGGGGTCCCGGTGCAGCCCAGCGACAGCGTTCTGCCCGAACGCTTCCGCATTCAATGCGATGGGTCGGCCACTGGCATCGAGGAGGCGCTCGAGGAGTTCATCGCAACACCCGCGCCACGGGAGATACCGGTCGAAGCGCCGGGCGAGCCGGTACCGGCGATCACCCCGGGCCGCACGCCGTTCGAGGATTTCGACGACCCGGCCGTCGATCCATACCGCTGGTAGCCTGCGCCGGTGATCGAGCTGCTTTTCTGGGAGGGTTGTCCGTCATACGAGAAGGCGCGCGCGATGCTGCTCGACGAGTGCGAGCGGCACGGTCTTGAGCGCGACCACGTTCAGATGATCGAAGTGGTCGACCAGGCCGACGCCGATCGCCTGCGCTTCATCGGCTCACCGACGATTCGCTTCGACGGCGAGGATCTCGCCGACACCGGCGACAGTCCGTACGCGATGGACTGCCGTCTGTTTTATCGCCGTGACGGCCGGCCATCGCCCGTGCCCGACCCAGAAGACCTGGCCGAGTCGGTCGCCGCCTACGCCGCCGCGCACGCCCCGAACGGAGACTGAGATGGCGCTGTCGATCGGCGACACCGCTCCCGCTTTCAAGCTTCCCGGAACCGACGGCATCGAACACGCCTACGGCGGCTATGACGACGCGACCGTCGTGATCTTCACCTGCAACCACTGCCCTTACGCCCTCGCCTGGGAGGATCGACTGCTGGCGGTCGCCCGCGACTACGCCGACCGCGGCGTACGGGTGCTGGCGATCAACCCCAATGACGACTCGATCAAGCCCGCGGACTCATTCGACGCGATGAAGCGGCGACTGGCCGAGAACCCCTGGCCGATTCCGTACCTGCGCGACGAGGGCCAGGAGGTCGCGACCGCGTACGGCGCCAAGACCACGCCGGACGTTTTCGTCTTCGACGCCGACGACAGGCTCGTCTACCGTGGGGCGCCCGACGCCGACTACGAGGACCCGTCGCTGAACGCGAGCTGGCTGAGAGCGGCGCTCGACGCCGTACTCGCGGGTGGCATACCGGACCCGGCCGAGACCGAGCCGGTCGGTTGCAGCGTCAAGTGGAAGCGGTGACCGCCGGTTAGACGGCCGCGACGCCGGCGCCGGCGCTGAGCGTGCGGTCCCAAGGGCGCGCGGCGTGCAGCGACGACAAAATCGCCCGCGTGGCCGGCGACTTGTTGAGCGTGTAGAAGTGAATGCCGGGAGCGCCGCGCGCCAGCAGGTCGGCGCACTGCAGGGTGGCGTAGGCGACGCCGAGATCGGCGACCGCCTCGGGGTCGTCTTCACGCGCCTCGAGCTCGGCCATCAGCCGCTCGGGGATCGTCGCGCCGCACATCGAGGTGAAGCGCTTGATCTGCTCGTAGCCGCCGATCGGCATTATCCCGGGCACGATCGGCACGTCGATGCCGGCCGCACGGGCGCGGTCGACAAAATCGAAGTAGGCGTCGTTGTCGAAAAACAGCTGGGTGACCAGGAAACTCGCCCCGGCGTCGACCTTGTGTTTGGCGTGCAGCAGATCGGCCTCTGGACTCTCGGCCTCGGGGTGCACCTCGGGGTAGCAGGCTCCGGCGACGCAGAATTCGTAGTTGTCGGCGATCAGCGCCGTCAGTTCGTCGGCGTTGCCGAGACCGCCCTCGGTCTTGACGAATTTCTCTTGGCCGGCCGGCGGGTCGCCGCGCAGGGCGATGATGTTCTCCACGCCGGTGTCGCGGATCTCGTCGAGCACTTCGCGCAGCTCGGCGACCGTCGCGCCGACACAGGTGAAGTGCGCCATCGTCTCGATGCCGAGTTCATTCTTGATGCGGCCGATGATCGCGATCGTGCGGTCGCGCGTGGAGCCGCCGGCGCCGTAGGTGACCGACACAAACGCCGGGTCGAGCTCGCGCAGTTTGGCGACGGTCTCGAACAGGTTGACCATGCCCTCGTCGGTTTTCGGTGGGAAGAACTCAAACGAGAAGATCGGCTTACGCCGCGTGATCAGCTGGTCGATTCGCATCAGCGGCGATCTTACCCGCCGGGCGAATATGAACCGGTGGCGGCGCCCGCGTCGTCGTCGATATCGAGCAGAACCTCGATCGGCAGGCCGGTCTCGACCAGTCGCTGACCGTCGCGTTCGAACGTGACGTCGACCGAGTCATTCTGCCGGTAGGTGCCGGCGATCCCGATGAAGATTGAGATCCAGCGAAGAAACCCGAGCTTGCCCTCTTGGCGGATCCCCGCGACAAACAGCAGGTCGTCGCCGTCGATCACGAAGTCCCGGCCCTCCCGCTGCGGAACGCCGTTGACGAACACGTCGATCGGGCGTGAGGCGCCGGCCGGAAGCGCGACCCTCGCGCGATAGACCGGAGCATCGGCGGAAGTTGAGCGGCGATCGTTCATTGCCGCCAGTCTACGAATCCGCGTCGAACGCCCGCCGCAGCGCCGTTACCGCGCTCTCCCCCGGCCATGGCTCGATCAGCTTGCGGTTGGCACGGCCGCGGTACGCCTCGACCGACCCGTCGCCGCGCACGTCGATCCCGGCGCGGTCGCGCCGGCCGAAGCGGCCGCGCCGGCGACTGATCTCGACGCGGGCGACGACCTGTTCAATCGGTTCGAACTCACGAAATAGCGCGGTGGCGGGCTTGGCGTCGGCTCGCCCGGACAACAGTTCGACGTGAAGTTCGACCGCCAGAAACAGCTCGTCGATCGAATCGCCGCGGATCCGCGAGACGCGCGGCCCGTCGCGAACGGTCATTTCGAAGCGAGCCATCGCTCGGCCGCGTCAGCGGC
>JBASWU010000013.1:0-14493 GCA_049276635.1 Solirubrobacterales bacterium
CGACGACAGCCAGGGACGGGCGCCGAGCGCGAGGATCGCGTCCCGGCGCGATCCAGGCCGGACCAGCGCAGAGAAGCTGACCTCGGACACCGCCCCGGCGGCGCAAATCGCCCACTCGATATCGGCCACCGACCGCCCGGCACGCGCCTCACCGGCCAGACGAACCGGCGGCTGTCGCAGCGATACCCTCGTGACCACGCGGCGCCTGAGTGGCAGCCCCGGGACTCGCAACAGCAGCTCCGCGCTGTCGCCATCGCTCCCGGCGATCAGGTCCGCCCGCACGAGTTCGGGACCGAGCAGCGGCCAGTGTCGCCGGAGATCCGCGAGCAGTCCGTAGATCGTCTCCGCCGCAAACGGAAGTCCTCGCGTCGCCGAAACCGAAAACTCGCCGTGCCCGCGCGCCGGCCGCGCGCCGGCTTCAGCCATCGGCCGGAACCCGCTTGAGATCGATCTCGAAGCCGTCGATCACCGGCGGGTCGTCCTGGTCGCGCCGGCATCCGGAGATTCCATAAGCCGAAACCCGCAACACGCCGTCGCGAACGTCGACGCGCATCAGGTTCTTGAAGAACGGCGGCTCGTCCCAGTCGAGCGCCTCGGAGATCCGCTCGGCGTTGAACCACTCGCGCCGCGGGAAAATCATCTCAGCCAGAACTCGCGACTTGACACTGACCGACTTTGCGACCGGCCCGGCATCTTCGGCGGTGAGACCATGCCGCTTGGCGACGATCGCGGCGGCCTCGCCGGCGGGGATCCCGCGGCGCTCCCAGCCGTTGCGCCTGCGACCGCGCAGGCGCCGTGCAACTCTTCGTTGCATGACAATCGAGTAGGCGCGCAGCGAATCCCCGCGCGTCGGGTACAACACCACGTCACGCTCGCGCACGCCCGGCAGGTCGATCCGCGGAATCTGGTGAGTGGCCGTCATGAACGCGCCCGCGGCCCCGGACACGACGAACTGGACGACGCGCCCGTCGGGCAGCCGCACCGGATGGCGCTGGTAGTTGTGCACGTCGCCGCTGATCACCGCGACGAAGTTGTTGGCGGCGTCGTTGACGACGTCCAGTACGTAACCGGTGGCGGCATCGCCGCCGTCGGCCGGCAGTATCCGCCGGGGGCTGACGCCGGCCCCGTTGTAGATCGGCTTGCCCGAGATCAGCAGCTTCGGTTTGTCCCCGGCCGACACCCGCCGCAGCCACTGGCCCTGTTCGAAGTCGAGCCGTCCGAGGATCCCGGTGTCGATGCAGACGATCCGCAGGTGGGGCGTGTCGATGCAGAAGTACATGTTCGGTTGGCGCGGGCCGCTCGCGCGAGCGGCCCCGCGCAGCGTCTCGGCCTCGTGCAGGGTCTCGGAGGCCAACGCGCCGGCCCGTCGCCAGAACAGCCGGTGCACGCTCATCGCCAGCCGCGGCCGGCGACCGTGGCGCGGCGGCTGCAGCTTGTCCGGCGGAGGCGGCGCGTCGCAGAAATGCCGCATGAAGCCGGCCAGCCCGTCGAGCCAGTCATGGTTGCCGGGTACTGCGTAGATCGGGTGCGGGTACTCGGCGTAGGGCACGAAGAACTTGCCGATGTACTCGTTGACGTCGCCGGCCGGATACACGACGTCGCTGGCGATTACGGTGAACGCGGTATCGTGGGCGGCCGCCAGAAAGCCCGGCACGGTGGCGTACTGCGAGACGTCGCCCTCGCCGGTGTCGCCCATGACGACGCAAGAGAAATCGGCCAGATCGGAGCGATCGATCGTGAAATCGTCGGTCACGGCGGGCGGCTCGCCGGCGGCGGACAGCCGCATGCGCTGCGCGGTCACCCAGGCGCGGCGCGCCGCCTCGGTCGGGTCTCCCGAGATCGACGCCAAAACGTTGTTGCGCGACTGCCAGAGAATCGCTGGGCTCAGCCACGAGAAGCGACGCAGCGGGACACCGAAGCCGGCGAAATCCGACGGCTCGCATAGCCACTCCGAGTCTTGCGCGAGCCGTGCCTCTAGCGGAATTTCGCGCGTCACGCCGCCTCGCTCAATCGACGTCGACGCGGTAGCGCAGGAAAAGGTGGTCCTCGTCGAGCAGCGCCCCGGCCAGACCAAGCCGCCGGCGGCGCGGAAGCGAACCGGCGACGATCGGAAACGGCGTATCGGCACCCGCCAGCACCGGCGCGACGGTCAAAAACAACTCGTCGATCACCCCGGCCGCAAACATCGGCGCGTTGATCCGCGGTCCGCCCTCGAGCAGCAGCGACCGCACGCCGAACCGGTGGCGCAGACTCGAAAGCACGACGACCGGCGAAGTCTCGGGAACCCGCGTGACCGCCGCCGGCAGATCCGACAGTTTCTGCTCGCTCTCGCCGAAGACGACGATCTCCATCCCCTCATCCTGAAACAGCGGCGCCGCGAGCGGCAGCACACCCGAGCGTGAGATCGTCGCGAACAGCGGACGCGGCGCTAGCCCGTTTCCGACCCGCCGCTCGCGAACGTCGTCGCCGCGTGCCGGCGCGTTGTAGTTCTCGATCGCGATCGTCCTGGTTCCGGCCATCACGCAATCGACCTGCTCACGCAGCCGCGCGAACAGCCGCGCGTCGGCCTCGTTGCCGAGTTCGGCCGTGTCGTCGCCGATCCGGGCCTGGCCGTCGGCGGTCTGAACCATGTTGACGATCACGTAGGGGCGATCGGCCGGAGCGAGCCCCGCGAGCGCAAGATCGCCGTAGGCGTCGGTGAGCTCGATCGTGCCCGGATCTGGATACAGTCGCAACATCTTGCGCTCTTTGTATAGCGAAGCGCTAAGCGACCGCGGCCAGCTGCGCCTGGAGCTCGACCAGCAGCGGCGGTAACTCGGCGATTCCGTCAGCACGCATCGCCGCTACCAGCACACCGACGAGTGAGCCGGCCACTAGGTCAAGCAGAACCTCGCGCTCAAGCTCGCGCGTATCGAGCCAGTCGAGGATCACGGAGTTATTGAAGTTCATCCACCCCTCAAGCGCAAGCCGCAACGCGGGCGTCGCTCCGGGAACGGGATCGAGGTAGTCGATAATCCGTTGCACCTGGGCGTCCTGCCCCTCGCGGACGGCGGCGCGAATCGCTTCATCGGCGCTGTGCTGGCCACGGTGGACGGCACGAAAGCCGTTTTCATTCGCCTCGACGTATTCGAGGAAATGATCGAGGCTGGCACGCAGGCGCGGTAGCGGCGGGAGCTTGTCGTCGGGCGCGCTCAAGCGCATCGCGGCGGCCGTCCCTTGACGCACGACGGCCGTGTAAAAGTCGCGCTTGTTCGGAAAGTAGTGATAGACCAGCCCCCGCGAAACACCGGCGGCCTCGGCCACCTCTTCGATCCAGACATCGCTGAATGGACGCTCGGCGAACAGTTTCGCGCCGATCACGACCAGTTGCTCACGCCTGTCATCGGGCGCGAGCCGGGTGCGCTTCTTGGTCTTAGGCTTGATGAAATGTCCCTGTTTGCGGAATTGAACGGGTGTTCGATCGAGCTACTCGCAGGTTACCGTGCGAAACGTCTCCTAGATCCTTTATCGTACGTCTTGTCAGTAAGCAAACTTGCTGCAAAACACATGGGAACAACCTTGCAGGAACCGAGTGTGACCTCCCCCCAGATCACCGCGCCAGTCCACCAGCTGGCCATAATCGGTTCTCGCATGTCCGGTAGCGTCGGCCCCAGGCGGTAGCAGTGCCGCGACGTCAGGGATCCGATTGAGTGGATGTCGCTCAGGGTCGGCGCTAACACCGGAGTAACACACCGGTCAAATGGCCGGACGCGTCAGTCGCGGCGCCACTGGATCGGTCGTCTGCGATAATTGCGCCCGCATTCGGGGCGTGGCGCAGCCTGGTAGCGCGCACCGTTCGGGTCGGTGAGGTCCCCAGTTCAAATCTGGGCGCCCCGATTTTGCTTTTCAGCGAACGCGACCGACGCGTTCCACGGTTGGGTATCGGCGCGTGGGGGCCGATTCCGAACGGACCGGCCGACCGGCGAGCGAGTCGGCGGGCGGACAATTTTGCGCAAATAGCGATAATCGGCTTCGCGGCTCCGTGGACGCCGACCGTCGGTTGGCTATGTTGCCTGCGCGTCGTGGCGAACTGCACGCGCGCGCGAACCGCACTCTCGCGGAGACCCCCGAGAAACGGCGAGTCATGACCATCCGCGCCATCCGCACCGACCTTGCACGTACTGGACAAACCGCCGTTTATGGTCGATACTTTGATTCAAAGCTAGGAGCAAATGACAAGCGCATTCATGGATGACGAGCGCGATGACCGTGGCGAAAGCGAGCCGACGGACCTTTCGCGCAGTTACACCGCAGATCTCGGCAACGGTTACACAGGACTGGCATCCCGCACCGCGTGGCGGTTTGCCTTCGTCTTGTTCCTGGTGACGGCGGTCGCCATCCTGTTGCAGATCCTCACGGGCCTGTTCGGCCTGGCGGTACGCAGCGAAGCCGTGATCGCAGTGCTCGCGATGGCCGCGCTGAGCCTTTCCGCCCTTTTCTGGATTCTCGGCAATCGCGATACGGACGCGCGGTGGCTGCACCTGGCGGTGCTTGCCAGCTATGCCCTGTTGGCCATCGTGCTCAACCAGATGCCCGCGTTAGAAGCCCATCTCGGGATCGTGTATCTCGAGCCCCTGGTTTTCGTCGCGCTGTTCCTACCGTCGCGGTCGCTGCCCTTTTTCATCGCCCTTTCGGTCGTGTTCATCGCTTACTCCACCTTCAACCGCGCCGGCGAGGATGCCGGCATCGCGCCCGGCGTCTTGACCAGTGCGGCGCTGGTCTCGGTCGCCAGCATGACCCTTTACGTGCGCCTGCAGCTCGATCGCGTCGGCCGCCAGGCCGCGTTCCTGTCCGGCCGTGACGCGCTGACGGGTCTCGCGAATCTGCGCCCCCTATATGAACGTCTAGAGCAGATGACTCAGACCGCGGAACGCGGCGAAAAGGACGTGACGGTGCTGATGCTCGACCTCGAGGGCTTCAAGAAAGTCAACGATCACTACTCCCACAGCACCGGCGACCAGACTCTGCGCGAGGTCGCCGACGCGCTGGTGGCGACCGTTCGCCGCGACGAGCTGGTGGCGCGGCGCGGCGGCGACGAATTCGCGGTCGTCACCGACGCCGGCGATCCAGACGAAATCGAGGCGATGATCCAGCGCATCACAGACGCCGTGTCCGAACGCCGGTTCGAGCTGCTGCCCGACATGCCCACCGGGATTACGGCCGGCAGCGCCACGTTCCGGGAGGGCGACACCGTCGGCAAACTGCTGGCCCGTGCCGATCGCTCGCTGCACGAGGCCAAGGCGGCCGCACAAATCGAGCGCTGGTCGTGGCGGTCAGAGCTCGGCCCTCCGAACGACCTCAACCGCGATTCCGGACGCGACGACTAGCGATGCCAAAGCGACGTGGATACGGCTTTAAGAAACGGTTGACCGACATGGGTCTCAGGCGCGGGGTACACCACGCCTTCAGCCCGGTGCGCCGACCGCTCGAACCGGACGTCGTGCTAACCGACGAACGACTGCGCGTCCATCCGAACGTTTTCTGGGTCGGTGCGGCCCTGCTCTACGCCGTCGCCGGAGCGATCCCGCTGCTGACAGCCCTGCTGAGCGCGCTGGTGCGGGATTTCGAGGTTTCCGAGAGCATCACCTCCGAGTTCACCATCTCGCTGGCCGGCGTGGCTTTGTTGCTGTCAGGCCTCTGGCTATACCTTGCCAAGCGCGGCGTGCCGGCGCTGCCGTGGATGAACGTGATCGTCGGATCGGGTACCGCGTTGATCGGCGCGGCTGCGGTCAGCGCGCGGATGTTCGGGCCGGACATGCTCACGTACCTGCTGATTCCGGCGATGGCGGCGGCGTTTTTCATGCCGCTGCGCCAGAGCGCTTGGCATATAGCCGCGATCACCGGGATCATCCTGTACGTCGGCGCCACCAGTGACGAGGTCCCATTCGGACGCTCGATCGCGCTGAACATTCTGCTCTTCACCTTGCTCTCGGCGGCGATGCTCGTGTTTGCTCAGAGGCGCATCCAGGCCGGGATTCTGCACAACGTCGCGCTCGCCGGCCGCGACCCTCTGACCGGGGTGGCAAATCTGCGCAAGTTCAACGAGCGTCTGCAAACCGAGATCGACCGCTCGACCCGCAAGGACGAGCCGCTCACGCTGCTGATGATCGATCTCGATGATTTCAAGCTTGTCAACGACCAGTACAGCTACACCCTCGGCGACGCCGTCTTGGTCGCCAGCGCGCGCTCGATGGCACGAGTGGTCCGCGGCGGCGAACTACTCGCCCGCCGCGGCGGCGACGAGTTTGCGGTGATCGCCGCCGGCGCCGATGTCAAGGATGCCAATGCCCTCGCTGAACGGATCAAGGACGCCGTCCGCCGCGAGCGCCTGAAACTCTGCCCCGACGTCTCGCCCGAGGCAAGCATCGGCGTCGCCGAGTGGCGGCTCGGCGAGAATCGCACCGAACTGATGCGGCGCGCCGACGCCGCACTGCACGTCAGCAAACTGATCGCCCACTCCCACGAGCCGTTTACCGAGACATAGCGCCTCGCGCCTAAAGGTCCGTCAGCATCTCTGGCGTCGGCGTCCAGGCCGTGCCGTTTTCGATCAGCTGGTCAAAGCCCTGCCAGAGCGTGGCCATCGCCGTCGCGGCCATGCGCAGGCCGGTCTCCTCGGGGTGATCCAGCCAGTAGTCGGCCAGCGCGTGGCAGGCGCCGACCACGGCGTGACCGGCGACCAGCGAGTACCGGCGCAAGATCGGATCGGTGTCGCGATTCTCCAGCTCGGCCTCGAACACGTCGGCGATGTGCGAAGCCAGTTCGGCATTGAGACTGTGGATGCCTTTGACCATGGCGTCTTCGATCTCGACCGAGTCGCGGTAAAGCACGCCCCACGCCTGCCTGTTCTCGTCGACAAAAGAGAAGAACGCCACAAATCCGCGCCAGAACCGCTCCTGCGGCGGGAGGTCCTGTGTCCAGGCAGGCAGCACCGTTTCGCTCAAGCGATCCTGAAAAGACTTCAGCACGGCGAGGTAGAGCTCGTCCTTGCTTTCGTAGTGCTGGTAAACGAGCGCCTTCGAGATTCCGGCCTGCTCGGCGATTTCGTCCATCGAGACGTTGTGATAGCCGCGTGTACCGAAAACGTCGGTGGCGTGCTCGAGAATCAGGTCGTGGCGCGCGGCGCGCGTGAGTCGCCGCCGGCCGCCGTTGGCCGGCACACCACCGCCCGGAGGCGTGCCGCGCGGCGGTATGCCGGACCCCGCGCCGTTCATTTGGATACCTCGAACACGACCTTCTGAACCTCCCGGTTGTCAAAGGCACGGTATGCCTCGGCGGCGTCGGAAAGCGGGACGCGGTCGGTGATCACGCTGGCGGCGTCGATTTTGCCGGCGGCGATCAGGCGCAGAAGTTCGTCGCGGTGGTTGAACGGAGAACCGAGAATCGGGATGATCTTGGTGTTGCGCAGCCAAACCTCGCCGGCGCTGACCGGGAAATCCTCAGTGACGAGCATCCCGACCATCGCAACCACGCCGTTGGCGCGCGGCAGGCTGAAGGCGGTCTTGAGCGCCGGCACGCTGCCGACTGCCTCAAACACCGAGTCGCACATCGCGCCGGCGGTCTGCTCCTTGATCAGAATGCGCGGATCCCGCTCGGCGAAATCGATCGGAATCGCGCCGAAGCGCTTGGCCGCGGCGAGCCGCTCGGGCACCGTGTCGATGACGAACATCCGTGCTACGCCGAAGGTCGGAGCGCAGATCGCAAGCATTTGACCGACCGGTCCGGCGCCGACGATCGCGATCGTGTCCCCCTCCTTGGTGTCGGCCTGCCGAAGCGCCGTAAACGCCGTGGCAAGGATGTCGCCGGTGAAAATTGCCGACTCGTCGGGAAGCCCCGCGGGAATCGCTCGCAGCGTCATGTCGGCGACCGGCACGCGCACGAACTCGGCCTGACCGCCCTGCAGGTTGCCGAAAGCCTCCCCATAGCCGAACATCGCGAACCGCGGACAGCGGCGATGGTCGCGCGCGGTACAGGCCGGACAGCGCCCGCAGGCGGTATACATCGCACTGACGACGCGGTCGCCGGGGGTAAAGCCGGTCACCCCGTCGCCGATCTCGTCGATTACGCCGCAGAACTCGTGGCCGACGATCCAGCCCGCGGGCACCGCCGGGATCTTGCCGTGATAAATGTGCAGGTCCGAGCCGCACAGCGCAGCGGTTGTGACGCGCACGATCGCGTCGGTCGTCGCCTCGATGCGGGGCTTGGGGACGTCCTCGACGCGCATGTTCATCGCGCCGTGAGTGGTTACGGCAAGCATTGATCAACCCACGATCGCGTTGTAGTAGCGCACGGCCAGGCCGGTCAGCAGCGTCTGCAGACATTCGTCAAACGTCAGGTTGTTCGCCTCCGCGTAGGCCCGCAGGCCGACCTCCTCGATCGCGTCGCTCTCGGCGATCACGTCGTCGGCCAGCTCCGGGTGCCGGTCGCAGAAGTACGCGCCGACGCCATAGAGACTGGTGTCCATCATCGATTCGGCGAAGCTGGCGTAGTCGACCGCGCCGCCGGTGCTCGGGGCCGATCGCCCGCCGCCCGCGGACTGCTGTTTCTTGGTCCTCGCCATGTCGGGCGAGATTACCGGGCCGGCCCGGCGCCGGGGTCGGCGGCGGCGGCCGGCACACCCGTCGCCCTCCGCGCATAGAGTCTCTCTCGTGGCCGACCGCACGGCAATCCTCGCGTTTCTCGACGACCTGCTGCAACCGCGGGCCTTCGACGACTACTGCCCCAACGGGCTGCAGGTGCCCGGCGGCGAGGCGATCGAGCGGGTGGTCACGGGAGTCTCGGCCACGCTCGACCTGTTCGAGGCCGCGCGCGAGCGCGACGCGGATCTCGTGCTCGCCCATCACGGGATCTTCTGGAACGGCGGCCCCGAGGCCCTAACCGCCGCCCAGGCCGCCCGCATCAAGCTGCTGCTCACCGCGGACATCAACCTCGCCGCCTACCACCTGCCGCTCGACGCACACGCCGAGGTCGGCAACAACGTGCTGCTGGGAGCCGCGCTCGGTCTCGCTCCGGCCGAGCCGTTCGCGGAGCACAAAGGCAATACGATCGGCTGGATCTGCGCGGCGCCGGAGCCGCTCGAACCGGCCGAGCTGCGCGACCGAATCGGCGAGGCGACCGGTCGCGAGCCATTGTTCTTCGACCACGGTCCGCCGGTTATCAACCGCGTAGGGATTATCAGCGGCGCCGCGGCCGGGTACCTTCAGGAAGCGATCGACGCCGGCTGCGACGCCTTCATCACCGGTGAGCCGGCCGAGCACGTGATGGCCGATTCCAAAGAAGCCGGTATCCACTTCGCCGCCGCCGGGCACTTCGCGACCGAGACCTTCGGCGTTCGCCGCCTCGGTGAGCTGCTCGCCGAGGCGTTCGGCGTCGAGCACGAGTTCGTGCGGCTCGACAACCCGGTCTAGCCCCGGCGCATTATCATCTGCGGTTCGCCCGGGCAGTCCGCGGCCCCTGATGCTGGAAGGGACGTTTCTTGAGCTATTTCGTTACCGGTGGAACTGGTTTTGTCGGACGTCACCTGCTCGGACGCCTGCTCGAGCGAAAAGGCAGGATCTACGTTCTCGTCCGGCCGCAGTCAAAAGAACGGATGGACGCCATCGTCGAGCGTCTCGGAGCGCCCAAGGGCCGAATCGTCCAATTGACCGGCGACATCACCGAACCGAACCTCGCCCTCTCCAAGGCCGATCGCGATCGAATCGCCGCGGTCGACCACTTCTTTCATCTGGGCGCGATCTACGACCTGACCGCCGGTGACCAGGCCAATCGCGAAACCAACGTCGCCGGCACGATCAACGCCGTGCGGCTCGCCAATCAACTCGGCAAGGCGACCTTCCACCACATCAGCTCGATCGCCGTCGCCGGCCGCTACAACGGCGTGTTCCGCGAGGACATGTTCGACGCCGGCCAACGGCTCGACTTTCCATACGACCGCACCAAGTTCGAGGCAGAGCAGATCGTCCGCGAGGAGTGCACGCGGCCGTGGCGCGTCTACCGGCCCGGCATGGTCGTCGGCGACAGTAAGACCGGCGCGATCGACAAGGTCGACGGCCCGTACATCATCTTCCGCCCGCTCAAGCTCGCCCGTAAAGTCATTCCGGCGTGGCTGCCGACGGCCGGCATCGTCGGCGGCCAGGCAAACATCGTCCCGGTCGATTTCGTCGCAGGCGCGATCGACCACCTCGCGCACAAACCGGGCCTCGACGGCCGTGCCTTTCACCTCGTCGATCCTTATCCGCCGACGGTCGGCGAAGCGATCTCGATCTTCGCCCGCGCCGCCGGCGCGCCGACCTTCTCGATTCGCACCGGCAATCCGGCGATCCAGTCGATCCCGCGCATGCTGCTGCAGCTGGCCGACGCGACTCCCCCGGGCAAACGCGCCACCACCGAACTGCTCGGTCATCTCGGCATTCCGCGCCAGGTCATCGCCTACCTCGACAACCCGACGCGTTTCGACTCCACCGAGACGCTGCGCGAACTCGATGGCAGCGGCCTTGCGGTCCCGCCGCTTGAGGCCTACGCCAAGACGCTCTGGGACTACTGGGAGCGCAATTTCAACGACGACGCGCTGGTCCGCCGCAAGCTCAAGAGAGCCGTCGATGGCAAGGTCGTGGTGATCACCGGCGCCTCCGGTGGCATCGGCGAGGTCGTCGCCCACCGGGTCGGACGCGCCGGTGGCAACGTGGTCATGGTCGCCCGTTCAGGCGACAAACTCGAAGCTATCCGCGACGAGATCGTCGACGCCGGCGGCGAGGCCGATGCCTTCACCGCCGATCTGTCGGACATCAAGGACTGTGAACGCGTGATCAACGAGATCATCGCCAAGCACGGGCAGATCGACATCCTCGTCAACAACGCCGGCCGTTCGATCCGCCGCTCGGTCGCCGCCTCCTACGACCGCTTCCACGACTTCGAGCGCACGATGCAGCTCAACTACTTCGGCGCGCTGAAAATGATCCTCGGCGTCCTGCCCGGCATGCGCGAACGCGGCTACGGGCGAATCATCAACGTCTCGTCGATCGGCGCGCAGGCCTACCCGCCGCGCTTCTCGGCATATGTCGCCAGCAAAGCGGCGCTCGACGCATTCAGCCGCTGCATCCAGCCCGAGGTGATCGGCGACGGCGTGCACCTGACAACCGTCTACATGCCTCTGGTCAAAACCCCGATGACGGCGCCGACGACGATCTACAAGGCGTTCCCGATGATCACCCCTCATGAAGCCAGCGACCTGGTCATCAGGGGCATGATCGGCACCCCGCGCAAGGTCACCACGCCGCTCGGTACGACCGGCGAGGTGATTCACGCCGTATCCCCGATGCTGGCCGATCGCATACTCGGCACGGCCTACAGCCTGTTTCCCGAGAGCGCGGCGGCCAAGGGCAAAGGCGGGCGCCGCGACCAGATCACGCCCGAAGCGATCGCCTTCGCTCACGTGATGCGCGGCGTCTACTGGTAGGCAGCGGTTCTTGGTTAGGTAGAGGGATTCCGTTACCATTGCCTCGACCGGGGCGAGATCGGGGTTCCCGGAACAAATGTCGGCCTGCGCCTGCTTGGGGCAAGGCAAATCACGAGCAAAGAAATGGACGTTCTTCCGGAACATATCGTTATGGCAATAGAGCAATTCGAGACACAGCAGATGCCCGCCGCAGAGGCATCCACCAACTCACGCACGATGGCCGACCTGCTTCCGCTCGCCGTCGAAAAACACGGCGCCGCCACGGCGGTCAAGCACAGGGTCGGCGACGACTGGGCCGAGGTCACCTTCACCGAACTCGGCGCGATCGCCGGCGCGATCGCCAAAGGCCTGATCGCCAACGGCATCTCGCTCGGCGACAAGGTCTCGATCCTCGCCAACACCCGTCCGGAATGGACCTACTGCGATTTCGGCGCGCTTCAGGCGGGCGCCTGTGTCGCTCCGATCTATCAGACCAACTCGCCAGAGGAGTGCGAGTACGTGCTCAACCACTCGGAGGCGAAAATCGTCTTCGTCGAGAACGGCGAACAACTCGACAAGATCAAGAAGATCCGTGCGCAGCTCACCCACCTGGAGATGGTCGTGATCATCGATCCCGACGTCGACGACCTCGGCGAGGCAATCACGCTCGAGGAGCTCAAGCAGCAGGGAACCCATCTCTCCGACGACGTCGTAGCCGAACGCATCGACGCCGTACAGCCGGATGACCTCTGCACGATCATTTACACGTCAGGCACTACGGGCCCGCCGAAGGGCTGCATGATTACCCACCAGAACTACCGCAACACGACCACAATGGGCGCGTCGACGATCTTCGCCGAACTCGGCGACTCGGGTGAGGCCGGCGAGACGATCTACCTGTTTCTGCCACTGGCGCACAGCTTCGCGCTGCTGGTTCAGTTCATCAGCATCGACGTCGGTTCGACGATCGCCTTCTGGCGCGGCGACCCAACACTGATCATCGCCGATGTCGCCGAGGTCAAACCAGGCATCTTCCCGAGCGTCCCGCGCATCTTCGAGAAGATTTACACGTTGGCGAACACCGTCAAACAGTCCAAGAGCCCCGAGGAGCAGGTGTTCTTCGACAAGGCGATCGAGATCGGCTTCCAGGTTCGCATGCTCCAGAACGAGGGCAAGACCGTCCCGGCCGAGCTACAGCAGGTCTTTGACGCCGCCGACGAGCCGGTCTACTCGCTGGTCCGCAATCTCTTCGGCGGTCAGCTGAAGCGTGCGGTCACCGGCGCGGCGCCGATCGCCAAGGAGATTCTCGAATTCTTCTTCGCCTGCGGCGTACCGGTTTTCGAGGGCTACGGCATGACCGAGACCGCGACGCTGGCAACCGGAAACAACAGCGTTACCGGCTTCCGGTTCGGCACCGTCGGCAAGCCCGTGTCGGGCGTCACCTGCCGGGTCGCCGCCGACGGCGAGCTGTTGATCAAGGGCGGAAACGTGTTCCAGGGCTACTACAAGGAACCCGGCGCGACCGCCGAGACGATCGACGGCGACGGCTGGCTGCACACCGGCGATCTCGGGGCGATCGACGACGACGGGTTCGTCTCGATCACCGGCCGCAAGAAGGACATCATCATCACCGCCGGCGGCAAAAACCTCACCCCCGCCAATTTCGAGAACGCGATGAAGCAGAACCGCTGGGTCTCGCAGTCGGTGATGTTCGGCGACCGCAAGCCCTACCCGGTCGCGCTGGTCACACTCGACCCCGAGGAGCTCTCCGCTCTTGCCGCGCAACTCGGCCTGGAGACCACCGACAACGCCGAACTGGCCAAACACCCGGCGGTCCGCGATCTGATCAAGAGCGTGATCGACCCGATCAACGAGAAGTTCGCGCGCGTCGAGCAGGTCAAGAAATTCCACATTCTCGATCACGACCTCAGTCAGCCGACCGGCGAGCTGACGCCGACGCTGAAGGTCAAGCGCAACGTGGTCTACGAGAAGTACGCCGAGGTCTTCGAATCGATGTACGAGGAGTAAAAAAAACCCGCCGGGATCTCGCCCGCACGAAAGCCCGGTCTAATCGACCGGGCTTTCGTGTTTTATTTTGGGATCGGCTCGACCGCTACGTTCGCCCCGGTTGCGGGTTAATTGTCAGCACGATGAATACGCGAATTCGACTTCTCTCGGCGCTCGCCGCCACGCTCGTGCTGGCGGCCGGTCTCACGCCCCCAAATGCGGTGGCCGGGCCGGCGCACGGTCTCGCCCCGATCGCGCGCACGATGCCCGGTGCGTCGAGCGCTTACGCCTACGACATCACGGCCGGCAGGGTATTGCTCAACCGCCGCGGGACCGTCAAGCGCATTCTCGCCTCCAACGCCAAGCTCTACACGACGGCCGCGGCGCTCGACCGGTACGGCGAGGGGGAACGCTTCATCACCGCCCTGTGGACCGACGGCGTGATCGAGAACGGCGAGCTCAAGGGCAACGTATACCTGCGCGGCGGCGGCGACCCGTATTTCGGCGGCACCGGCTTCGTCAAGAAAAACTTCGGGTCCGGGGCGACGGTCGAACAGGTCGCGCTCAAAACCTCGTTGGTCGGAATCACGCGGATCACCGGCCGCGTCTACGGCGACGAGGCCGTCTGGGACAACCGGCGCGGCACCGCCAAATACGGCTTCCGCCGCAGTGGCGAAATCGGCGGCCAACTCGGTGCGCTGATCTTCAACAAGGGATTGATCGGCGGCAGCTACCAGGCCGACCCGCCACGATACGCCGCGCAAAAGATGCGCGCCGCTCTTAGGTCCGCCGGCGTCAGCGTCAAGGGCGGCACCGGCGTAGGCGAAACCCCGGCCGGGTCCCGCATGCTGGCGTTCGTCGAATCGCTACCGCTTGCTTCGCTCGCCCGGCAGATGAACAAACCTTCCAACAACTACATCGCCGAGATGCTCCTGAAGGGCCTCGGGATGCCGGTCGAAGCCGTCGGCGGTGGCGAGACCACAGCCGCCGGCGAGACCACAGCGGGCGGCGCCTCC
>JBASWU010000014.1:0-4219 GCA_049276635.1 Solirubrobacterales bacterium
GCGCTCGGCCGGTTGACGCGGCTGACCGTGGCTGACGCGCGCGCCGGCTGTCGCCGGAGATCTCATTGCGGCCGTGCCTCGTCACGGCGCGAAGCACGTTGGTCGGCGAGTTTACGTGCGACGCGCAGTTTGCCGGACTTCGCGCGCGGGTTTTCGGCGACCTCGGCGGCGGTCGGCCCGATCGCGCGACGGCTCACCAACTCGGCCCGCGGCGTGTTGTCACACGTGCAGATCGGAAAATCGGGCGGACAGACACATCCCTGAGCGAGCTCGGCGTAGAACTGTTTGGTCATGCGATCTTCGAGCGAGTGGAACGAAACGACAGCGAGCCTGCCGCCGAACTCGAGCGTCTCCCAGGCCAGCGGCAGCGCCCGCTCGAGCTGGCCGAGCTCGTCGTTGACGGCGATGCGGACCGCCTGAAAAACGCGTTTGGCGGGATGACCACCGGCGAAACGCGCCGGTGCCGGGACGGCGGCGACGATCGCGTCGACCAGCCGCTGCGTAGTAGTAATTGCGCCGCTCTGGCGCCGGCGCACAATCTCGCGCGCGATCGGCCGTGCATAACGCTCGTCTCCATACCTGTCGAAGGTGTTCGACAACTGACGTTCGTCCCATCCATTGATCAGGTCCGTGGCGGTGAATTCCTGGCCCGGGTCCATGCGCATGTCCAGCGGCGCGTCATAGACATATGAAAAGCCACGCTCGAGGGCGTCGATCTGAAATGACGAAACCCCGAGATCAAGCAGAATCACGTCGGCCCGCACGCCGTCGGCGAGCAGTCCGGCCAGCGCCGCAATGAAGTCGTCGTGAATAAACCTGGTTTCGCACGCGGCCTCAGTGGCGAACTGCTCGAATCGCGAGTGTGCCGCCGGATCGCGGTCGATCCCGATCACGAGACCGCCGGGACCAACTTGTTCGGCCAGCAGGCGCGCGTGACCGCCGCCGCCGAAGGTGCAGTCGACGACCGTGTCACCGGCGCGCGGCGCGGTCAGCTCGATCACCTCCGCGGCCAAGACGGGTACATGCTCACGCGTCATCTCAAGCAGCACTGACAATCTTTTCCACCGTGTCGGCGACGTTGGCGAGCAGGTCGGCTTCGTACGCCGACCACTGTCGCGGATCCCAAAGTTCGAGGTGATCGTCGTTACCGACGATCACGACCTCCTTCGCCAGACCGACGTGGGTTGAGAGCAACTGCGGAACCATCACGCGCCCCGCCGAATCAAGCTCGCCGTCGAACGACCGGGCGTTGAAGAATCTTGAGAGCTTTCGCGCCTCCTGGCTCAGCGGATTGAGCTCGCCGAGGATGCTGCGGGTGAACGACTCAAACGCCTCGGCGGTCCAGATCGCCGCGCACGGCTCAAGCGCTTGGGCGATCACCACCCCGCCGTCGAGCGCCGCGCGAAACTTCGACGGAATCGTGAGGCGGTTCTTGGCGTCGAGCGAGTGTTCGTAGTTTCCGCGAAAGGCCATTGGCCGGCTTCCATGTAGCGACCCGGTATCGGGTCGGAAGAAAAAGAGAACGCGGACCGGGTGGGTTGAGCGGGAGGAACTCCACCTACCCGGTCCGCGAAACTGGCTGACACTTTATCCCACATCGTCCCATTTTTCCACACCCTTTAACATTTTTTTCCGCCGGAACCGTGCCCGGCCGGCTATTCCTCGTCTTTGAGGTCGCCAATCGCCCTGACAAAGCGGCTTGGCGGCCGCCGCGCGCCGCCGAATCGAACCACGCCGTGCACTCGAAGACGCAAGCCATCTTGCACGGACCACTGCGGTCGACGCAAACCTCCGGCCCGGCCGGCGGAACCGTGCGTTACATTCCAATCGGAGTTGGCTGCCCAGCCAGGATCGTTCCGGGCGGCATGGGCTCAAAAGAGTGGCGCACCAGGACCGACCGGTCGGGACAAAATCCCTGCAAGCGGGAGTGCCGCGAGCGCCGGTGACGCGCCATCAGCCACGCATCAGTCGTCAAAAGCAAGTAGCATGAGCCGCCGTGTACAGAAAGCATTGTTTGTCTCTGCCCAGGGTAGTGAGTAAGCCGCCGTTGCAGGAATCACAAGGAGCTCGAATGAAACTGACCGACTCGATGGAGTCGCCGGTCCCGCACCCGGCCCCAGACAAGCCCGCCGCCCGCGCACGCCTGCCGCGCCGAGTGCGCGAGACGCAGATGATCGATGTCGCCACCGAGGTCTTCGGCAAGCACGGCTACCACGCGGCGTCGATGGATCAGATCGCTGAGCAGGCGCAGATTTCGAAACCGATGATCTACGCCTACTTCGAGTCTAAAGAAGGCCTTTACTCGGCCTGTCTCCGCCGTGCCGGCGCCGACCTGCTCGAGAGCATCGGAGCTTCGTCTATGACGGATGGCGGAACCGAGCAACGGCTCTGGGAGAGTTTCCTCGCCTACTTTCGCTACATCCGCGACAACCGTGCCGCGTGGCAGCTCGTTCGCGTCGATTCGTTTTACGAGGTCGCGGCCTTCCGCGAAATCGCCGAGTCGGTCCACGAGGGCCTACGTGACGTAGTCGCGGGTCTGGTGAACATTTCTCCCGACGCAAGCTCCGGCGCCGGCTACGCCGAGGACGAACGCCGAAACGCGATCGCCTGCGCGATGCTCGGCGCGGCCGAAGCGCTCGGTTCCCGCTGGATCGAGAATTCTTCCGAACCCGATCCCGAGTCGCCTTGCCGGCACCTGATGAGTTTTCTCTGGCTCGGAATCGAGGACCTCGCCAACGGCGAGGTCTGGACAGAGCAACGTATCCGCGTTTGAACCGAGTGCGGCCGGCCGGCTCGCCGGGCGACCGGACCGACCGGATTAGATGAAGGCGATATCTCCACGCGCGATCGCGGCGATCACGACTGCCGCGAGTCCGATCAACGCGGCCGGGACAATCGTCGTCGCGACGATCAGCTGAATTTTCGGCCCGGCGCGGGCCGCGCGTTCGATCGTCGCGCGGTTGTGGGCGCGCCGGGCGTCATCCGCCTGCGCGGCGACGACCGGCGCCAGCGGCGAGCCGTGGCGTACCGCCTGCCGCATCGCGGCGACCAGCACACGTACTTCCGGCAACGGATTTCGTGCCGCCAGGCCGTCTAGCGCGGTCGCCTGTGAGACCCCGAGCGCCGTTTCGGCCGCGACCGCGAGAAACTCGCCGGCGACCGGCTCGCCGCTGTGCTCGCCGACTAGAAAGAGTGTCCGGCGTACGGACAATCCCGACGAAAGACAGGCTCGCATCAACTCGAGGGCGTCGGGCAGCGCGGCGCGTAGAGCCACGGCCCGGCGCGCTGCGGTGCGGCGCAGCCACCAGAGCGGCAGCTCAGCCGCCAGCCCAAGCCACAGCAAAGGCAGCAGCAAAAGAGTTCGGCCAGGGGCCACGGCGACCACCCGCGGGACGAACATCGCCGCCAACGCCACGCAAAGCACGCGCGCCGCGGCGACCTCGCGCGGTCCGAGCCGGTCGCCGAGCCCAGCTTCGGCGATCAGCGTCCGAATGTCGCGCCGCGCGGCACGAGCCACCGCCCACGGCGCGAAACGCTCGACCGCCCCAAGCACACCGGCGAAGCGAACCGCGTGACGACCGCGACGCGGCTCGGCGGTCGTGGCCGTCGTGGCGCGCGATCGCTCACGCCCACGCACCAGCCAGATCAGCGCGCCTGCCGCCAGAGAGGCCGACGCGGCCGCGAGAACGACCGCCGGCGTCTGCGCCGCTCCGTTCACACGCGACCGACCCGGATGCAGAGCAGTCCGCCGGCGGCCAGGAGCCCGGACGCGGCGAACATCATCACCGCCGTCGGCGGATAGACCAGCGCCCCCGACACCGATCCCGGCCGCGCCAGCTCGGTCATAGCGCCGGCGGCAAGCGGCATCGCCGCGACCAAAATCGCCGTGAAGCGCGCTTGAGCGGTGGCGGCGTGCGCATCGCGCCGCGCAAGATCCCGGGCACGAAAGGCCGCCGCCAGATCACGCATCAGCTCGGCGAGGTCTCCACCGCAGCGACGCTGCAACGCAATCGCCCCGACGACCGATTCGACGCGCGATGAGGCGGTCCGGCCGCGCAACGCCGCAAGCGCATCGTCGACCGTTTGACCGAGAGTGAGGTCGACGGCGACGCGATCTAGTTCGGCGGCGAGCGGTCTCGGCACGCTCGCGCCAACGCCCAACAGCGCGCCGCGCACCGAATGGCCGGCCGCGAGCGCCGACGCCAGCGCGCCCGCGAGG
>JBASWU010000015.1:0-7536 GCA_049276635.1 Solirubrobacterales bacterium
GCTCAACGTGCTTCTCCTTCGAGTTGAGCGGCCATCTTCCCGATCATGCCAGACGATCAGCACATGTGCTGATCGTCTACATATCTCGGTCAGTTAGGTGTCAACGCGGGAGTGGGGAGCAGGCCAATGCCAAAGCTCACGCTTCTTGCAATGGTCCAGGAAGTTACGGGGGGATAGTCGCGTCATTCGAGTGCTCTGGGGCCGTTACCGGCGAAGGTTTTTTCAGCAAACGTCCCGGAAGGCCGAATTCTAGGTACTTTTTTACTGTCCGATTCACCTTGAAATCTTGCCCGGTTGGTCAGAAAATTGCATGCACCACCAAGCGATTTGATCAGCGGTTTGAAGTTTCGGGCGGCGGCAACGTCTCTATTGGCAACGCGGTTGAGGTTTGACAATGATCCAATTTCGGGTGTTTCGCAAAGTAAAACCAAAGTGGTTGTTGGTAAGCCTGCTTTTGGCAATTATTCTGCTTGGTTTGTGGGTTACTCATGCCTCGACGGTGACGCTCGTGCCGTACGAATGAATCGGGCCGCCCAACGACCACGACCCTGCCCGGCGGCGTCGTCAAGGCGGTCGACCTCGACGCCACCGGCGCCCCCTACTACCTCGCCTACACCCGCACCACCGGCTGTTCAACAAACTGCCTGCTCGCCGACAGCTTCGCCGTCGAGAACGCCCACGGCCAGCAGTCGGGCATCTGGCAGACGCTGGCCGGCCAAAACGACACGCTCCAAAACTACGACTACGACGCCGCCGGCCGCCTCACCCGCACCCAAGACTGGCGTGACGACAGCGGAGCCTGGAAGTGCACGCTGCGCGACTACGGCTACGACGACGACTCCAACCGCCTCTACAAGAAGACCCAGGCCGAGCTGACCGACGACTGCGCCTGGGGCGGCGGCGCGAGCCCCGACTACAGCAACTACGACGCCGCCGACCGCCTGACCAAGACCGGCTACACCTACGACGCTCATTCGGCCGGATCACGACCATGCCCCAAGCCGACGCCGGCGGCGGCTCGGACATGACCGCCACCTACTACGTCAACGACCTAGCCCAGTCGGTGACCGAGGCGAGCACGACTCAAACGCTCAACCTCGACCCGCTACAGCGGATCAACACCAAGGTCAAGTCCGGTTCAACATCCTCGACCGAGTCCTACGCCTACACCGACGACAGCGACTCGCCGGCCTGGACGCAGACCGGGGCGACCTGGAGCCGCCCCGTCTCCGGCATCGGCGGCCTCGAGGCCTTCGACGACTCGGCGACCGGCATCAAACTCGCGATCACCAACCTACGCGGCGACATCGTCGCCCAAAGCACGACCGCCGGTGTGCTCTCAAACTGGAACTAACCCGCTGATCCGGACACTTTGTCAACTGAACTTGGGGCAGACCCAGTATTTCGATATCTCGGCGCGGAGTGGATCGCACCGCTTCTTGTCGCGTTGCTCCTCGCGGGAGGAACGCTTGGGCCAAGCATTTCCACGGGGGTCGCGACGTTTGTGGACCGACTAGGTTTCGTGATCTATCCACTGACAGTCGCGGCAATTATTTTCACCGGTATCGACGTCGCACGTCGAGCATTCCGGCGTTCCGATTGGCCCGATCGTCCCTAGATCAGACCCCGATTTCGGCAAGTGCTTGTCCTCGGCTCCGCGTATGGCCTCTAGAAATAGCAAAGCATGGCGGTGGATTGCCGCCGTGTCATCAATCACCATCGTTGCGCGGACCGCAGTACTGCTTATCGATTTCGACTCGACTAAAAGCAACTTGACGATGATGCCGTTCGTAGCCTCGGCGATATGGCTGGCCCCTGGGGCCGACGCCGCACTGGGTGCGCAAGGCCGGCCAATGCTTCCTGAACTCCAGGTCAATCCCCCGTCGCCGGCGCGATCAGCTGCGTCAACGCCGTCGCGCGTCCGTTTCGCTCGGCCTCGATCAGCACGCCCATCAGGTGCTCGTCGCCGGTCGCGCTGTCAAATCGCTGCGGCAGGCCGGTGCGCAGTTTCGTGATGATCGCCTCCTTGACGACGCCGATCACGCCCGCGCGCGAGCCGGTCATACCGACGTCGGTGCAGTAGGCGGTGCCCCCCGGCAGCACGCGGCCGTCGGCGGTCGGGACGTGAGTGTGGGTGCCGACGACCGCGGTCACGCGACCGTCGAGATGCCAGCCCATCGCGACCTTTTCGCTGGTTAGCTCGGCGTGGAAGTCGACGAGGATCAGGTCGCAGTCGTCTTTGATCTCGCGGATTAGGCGGTCCGCGGCGTCAAACGGATTGGCGTCGTGATCGAGCATGAACATCCCGATCAGGTTGATCACGCCGAGGCGTAGCGAGCCGTTTTCGACGATCGTCCAGCCACGGCCGGGATTGGAGGCGTGCTGGTTGGCGCAGCGCACGATCGGCTTGTCTCCGTCGAGGTACGGGTAGATCTCGCGGTGGCGGTATGCGTGGTTGCCGAGCGTGATCGCGTCGACGCCGGTCGCGAAAATTTCGTCGGCGGTCTTGGGCGTGATCCCCATTCCGCCGGCGGCGTTCTCGGCGTTGACCACGACGAAGTCCGGTTCGTGTTCCTCTTCGAGGCGCGGCAGCACCGCTGCCAGAGCGCGGCGGCCCGGTTCGGCCACGACATCGCCGATGAAGAGAATCTTCGGCATCGCGCCAGTCTAGGTGCCCGGCAACGACAATGCCGGCGGCGGCGCGCGGTGCCGCCGTTATGCTGCCGCTCATGCCCGTCCTTGAGGGCCGCTCGCTCGTCAAGCGTTACGACGACCGCGCGGCATTGAACGCGGTCTCATTTGTGGTCGACGCCGGGGAGGTTGTCGCGATCGCCGGCACCAACGGGGCCGGTAAAACGACGCTGCTCTCGATACTTGCGGGCGTGACCAAGCCCGACTCGGGCGAGATCGACAGCCACGACGCCGCGCTCGGATGGGTCCCGCAGCGCGCCGCGACCTACGGAAAACTCAGCGTCCGCGAAAACCTGCGCCTCTTCGCGCGGCTCGAGAAAGTAGCCGACATCGGCGGCTCGGTCGAACGGACGCTCGAGCGCATCGAAATGGCGGACCGCGCCGACGCGCGCGCCGAGGAACTCTCGGGCGGGATGCGTCAGCGCCTGAGCATCGGCATGGGCCTGATCGCCGACCCGGCCGTTTTGCTGCTCGACGAGCCGAGCGCCGCGCTCGATCCGCTGCAACGCGAACGGTTGTGGGAGCTGCTCGGATCGCTTGCCGCCGCCCAGGGCGTGGCGATTGTCTTCTCCACTCACAGTGCCGGAGAGGTCGAGGGCCACGCGACCCGCGTGCTGGTGCTCGACGACGGGGAACTGCTCTACGACGGATCGCCTGGCGGGATCGGCCCCGGCGCGCACTTCGAGCCGGCGTTGGTCAACTTCCTGCGGGCCGCCCGCGGCGGCGCGCCATCGAGCGGTGCCGCGCAGACGCGGGCGCCGACGCAGACGCAGGCCGGGACACGGGCGCCGGCCGACCCCGCCGACCCCGCAGTCCGCTCGGCCCCCACCGACCCAACCGGCGATCTCCCACCCCAGACTCAGGGACCGTCGCGATGAAGCTGCGCTTCCTGCTCGCCAAAGACATCAAACTGCTGCGCCGGACGCCGTCGATCACGATTCTGCTGGCGCTGTATCCGGCGCTGGTCGCGATTCTGATCGGCCTCGCCGTCGGCAAACCGCCGGCCAAACCGCGCGTCGCGATTGTCAACCAGGTCCCGGCGAACGAGCGCACACTGCTGATCGGCGGCAAGAAGTTCGACCTCGACAAACTGATCAAGTCGCTTTACGAGAACGTCGACGGTTACGACGTCAAAGACCGCAAGACCGCGGTGCAGGAGGTCAGTTCCGGCGACGCGGTCGCGGCCGTCGTGATCCCGCGCGACATCGTCGACCAGCTCGAGTCCGCGCTCGCCCAAGGCAAGATCGAAGCGATCTTCGACAGCTCCGATCCGGTCCGCCAGGCCTACGTCGAAACCACGATCAAAGGTCTGCTCGTAGACACCAACAAAGCACTCACGCGGCGGTTTTCCGGTGTTGCGCTCGACTACCTGGACATCATCGTCAACGGCGGAAAGATCGGCATCGGCGGCCGCAGCTCCGAGGTCCTCGGTCTCAAGGAGGGCGAGACGATCCTGCCGCGGATCCTTCCCTACATACCCGTCGAACAACGCGCCGACGTAGCGAAACTCGCCGCGTCGTCGCGCCTCGCCCGCATCGGCGTGGGCTACAGCGACGATCTGCTCAACCGTGTCGGCGAGCCGATCAAGCTCGCCGAGCACCCGATCGGCACCAACTCGTCGCTGCCGTCGCTGGCGGTCGCGGTCGCCGTCTGCGTCTCGGCGATGTTCGTCGCGCTGTTGCTGGGCGCCGGCATGCTCGCCTACGAGACCGAGGACCAGATGCTCCAGCGGCTGCTGCGCGGACTCGTCGCCCGCCGCACGATCGTCGCCGAAAAGGTGATGCTCGCCGGTCTCTGCGCACTGGTTGTCGGGACGGTGATGGTGCTTGCCTTCAGCTTCTTCATCGACATTCGCTGGGAGCGCGCGTGGGCCTGGTGGCCGGCGATCGCCGCCGCCTCGCTCGGTTTTGGCGCCGCCGGCGTCGCGATCGGCGCCGCGTCCGGCGATGTCCGAGCCGCCTCGCTGGCCTCGTTCATGCTCGGCCTCCCGCTGGCCGCCGCGGCGCTGGTCCCCGATGGCTCGGTCGGCGACTCTCTGTATATGGCGATCCAGGTGATCAACTCCGCCTTTCCGTTTAAGCCGTCCCTGGAGCTGATCCAGTCCGGCCTTTCGCCGGGCGAGGATGCGCTGGTCCCCGCTCTCCACCTGCTCGCCCTGATCGCTCTATACAGCACGATCGCCGGCGCCGCGATCAAGCGGCGGGCGGCTGTGTAGCACGGTGGCGTCGCGATCGGGCTCTCCGGGCCGGTACCTTTCAACCCATGGCCTTTCCCGCAACCCGCCTGCGCCGGCTGCGCAGGACGCGTGGCATCCGTGACCTCGTGCGCGAGACCGACCTGTCGGCGGCGAACCTGGTTCAGCCGCTCTTCGTCATCACCGGCGAGTCGCGGGCCGAGCCGGTCGAGTCGATGCCCGGCATCGAGCGCTTCTCTGTGGATCGCGCGGTCGACGAGGCACAACAACTCCACGACCTTGGTGTCCCCGCCGTTCTGCTCTTCGGTATCCCGGACGACAAAGACGATGAAGGCTCGAGCGCCTGGGATCCCGACGGCCCGGTGCACCAGGCCGTCGCCGCGATAAAAGCCAACACACCCGAGCTGACCGTGATCACCGACGTCTGCCTCTGCGCCTACACCACTCACGGACACTGCGGGGTTCTCAATCACTCCGGTGACGTCGACAACGACGAAACCAACGAGCGGCTCGCGCGCGCCGCGATCTCGCACGCCGCGGCCGGGGCCGACGCGGTCGCGCCGAGCGACATGATGGACGGCCGCGTCGGCGCGCTGCGCCAGGCGCTCGACGAGGAGGATTTCAGCGATACCGCGATCGTCGCCTACAGCGCAAAGTTCGCCAGCGCCTTCTACGGCCCGTTTCGCGACGCCGCCGGGTCGACCCCCGGCCACGGCGACCGCAAGAGCTACCAGATGGATCCCGCCAACGCCCGCGAGGCGGTCCGCGAAGCCGTGCTCGACCAGCAGGAGGGCGCCGACATCGTGATGGTCAAACCCGGCCTGCCATATCTCGATGTGATCCGGCGCGTACGCGACGCGGTCGACACGCCCGTCGCCGCCTACAACGTCAGCGGCGAGTACTCGATGCTCAAGGCGGCGGTCGCCAGCGGCTACCTTGACGAGCGAACGGCAGTCACGGAAGCACTGCTATCGCTGCGCCGCGCGGGCGCGGACATCATCATCAGCTACCACGCCAAGGACTTCGCAAGTTGGAACCAGTGACGGCAAAGACAGACGCCCCCGGCGACGGCACCAAGCCGATCGGCAGCGGTCGCGGCCAGCCCAAGCTGCGCGAACGCAAGGACGGCGCCGCGGTCCCGCTCGACGAGCGTGACAAGCAGTTGCTCAACCTGCTTCAGAGCAGCTTCCCGATCACCGATCGCCCCTTCGACAGCGTCGCCGCCGAGATGAACGCCGAGCTTGATTGGGTCCTCCGGCGCACGCGGGAACTACTCGACGACCGCATCATCCGCGAGTTGACCCCGATCTTCGACACGCGCGCTCTCGGCTACCAATCGATGCTGGTCGCTGCCAGCGTCGATCCCGAGAATCCCCACCGCGCCGCGAAGATCATCAACGAGCACCCCGGCGTCAGCCACAACTACCTGCGCAACCACGCCTTCAACCTCTGGTTCACGATTGCCACCCCGCCCGACTCCAAGCTCGGGCTCGAAGGCACGCTCGACATCCTCGCCCGCGAGTCCGGCGCCACCAGCGTCCGCCAGTTGCCGACGCTCAAGCTCTTCAAGATCAACATGAACCTCGAGATGGAAGCGGGGACCGAAACGCTCGCGGCGCCTGGTGGCGAGAGCGCGGAGCGGCCGCTCGGCGCCGCCGAGCTCTCGGAGCTCGATTACGCCGTGATCGAGCACCTGCAAGGCCGCCTGCCGGTGGTCGCCGAGCCCTACGCGCCGGCCGCCGCCGCGATCGGCATCACGACCGAACAACTCTTCGCCCACTGCAACGCGATGATCGACCGCGGCCTGCTGCGCCGTGTCGCGGCGATTCTCTTCCACCGCCGCGCCGGTTTTTCGGCCAACGGCATGGGGGTCTGGAAGGTGCCCGAGGATCAGATCGCGACGATCGGTCCGCGGATGGCATCGTTCCGCGGTATCTCGCACTGCTACCAGCGCCCGACCTACGAGGACTGGCCCTACAGCGTGTTCACGATGGCCCACGGCCGCTCCAAAGAAGAGTGCGACGAGATCCTCGACCAGATCGCCGAAGACACCGGCATCCACGAGCGCTCGACGCTTTACTCCTCGACCGAGTTCAAGAAGATCCGGCTGCGCTACTTCACACCGGAGTACGCCGAGTGGGAAGCTCGCTGGCTCTGAGCCGCTCGGCCGAGCTCTACGAGCGGGCCGTGCGCGTACTGCCCGGCGGGGTCAACTCGCCGGTGCGAGCGATGCGCTCGATCGGGCGCGATCCACTCTTCATCAAGAGTGCGTCCGGATACGAGTTGACCGACGTCGACGGCAACGTCTTTGTCGACTACGTCTGCTCCTGGGGTCCGCTGATCCTCGGCCACGCCGATCCCCGGGTGATCGAGGCGGTCGGTGAGGCCGCCGCCCGCGGCACGTCATACGGCGCGCCGGTCGCGGCCGAGGTCGAACTCGCCGAAGAGATCGCCGCCCGCGTGCCGAGCGTCGAGATGGTTCGGATGACGTCGTCGGGAACGGAGGCCGCGATGTCGGTCGTTCGTCTCGCCCGCGCCGCGACCGGTCGCGACAAGATCCTCAAGTTCGCCGGCGCGTATCACGGGCACAGCGACGCGCTGCTGGTCGACGCCGGCTCCGGCGTGGCGACGCTCGCCGTTCCCGGCAGCCC
>JBASWU010000016.1:0-5935 GCA_049276635.1 Solirubrobacterales bacterium
GAGGCCGGTGGCGCAGATGCCGCCGCGCACGGCCCGCCGATCGTCGCCGCGTCCGCACGCGCGGCCGACCGATGAAGGTGTGGGGCACGGTGATCGTGTCGCTGATCGCGATCGCCGTCGTGTTCTCACTCTTTCTGCTGCTGACCGGATCGAGGCCCGTCGGTTCGGAAAATCTGATCGGCCGGTCGCTGCCGGACTTCGCGGCGCCGCTCGCCGACAGCGGTCTGCGGCTCGACTCGAACGTCTTCACACCCGAGGCCGCGCGTGCCGGCGACTCTACCGCCGCCTGCGATGTCCGGGTGCCCGGGGCGTTTAACTCCTGCCGTGACCTGACTGGCCGATCGATCGTCGCCTTCTGGAACCCGGACAAACCGAAATGTATTGAGCAGGTGGACGAACTCGACGCGCTGGCGCGCGAGGCAAAGGATGTCTCGGCGGTGGCGGTCTCCTTCGACAAGCCGATCGACGAAGTCGCGCCGGTGACGGCGGATCATCGCTGGCGAATCTCGGTCGCCGTGGACCGCGACGGCGCCGTCAGCGCGCTCTACAGCGTCGCCGGTTGCCCGACTGTGTTCTTCGCCGTCAATGGCAAGATCGTCGGCGTTAGGCTTGGCCTGCAGAGTTCGGCTGAGCTACGGCGCGGACTATCTGACGGCGATGGGTAAGCGATCCCGCAAACAGCTTCGCACGCGGCATCCGGGGCCGGGCGAATCGGCGGCCGGCCGGCGGCGTGGCGGTTCGCCCACCAAGCGGGTTCAGCTGCGCGAGCGCGCAGCCAAGGCCAGTGAGTCCGCCGAGCGGTCGATCAAGCGGCGCCCACCGGCGCCGTGGGACCCGTACCCATTGACGGAGCTGGCGATCCTGCTGGGATTGATCGGTCTGATCACCGGCGCGTTGATCGGCGGCGCCACCGGCACCGGAATCATGGCGTCCGGCGCCGTTCTCGCCGGCCTCGGTGGACTCGAGACCGTTGCGCGTGAGCACTTCAACGGCTATCGGCCGCATGCCGGCCTGCTCGCCGGCGCCCTCGCCCTGGTCGCCCTGGTCGTCTCGTCGACGATCGCCGAGACCGTCATCGCCGCCCGCGCCGCGATCGCGATCGGAGTCTTTGCCGTGACGTTTCCGGTACTGCGGCGAGCGTACATTCAACGGTCAGGGGGTTCGGGCGTGCTTTAGACCTTGCCGCGACGATCAGCGAGTCTGCGCTACTTTGTCGTAAACGGACCTTGACATGGAATAGTGTCAAGGACGTCGGAGGGCCGCTGAATCGTCGATTTTGGGCGAAGGTTCGCCGGCCCGAGTCATGCATTCGCGGTCCGAGTCGCGCAGACACGGCCCGAGTCATGCTAATGCTCTACCGGAGGGGATCAGCGCAAGTGGATTTAGAGAGCTACGAACGTTCGCCGCGCATGCGATTCGCGACCGCCACGATGTTTCTGATCGGTCTGACGATGTGGATGGTGGTGCCGGCCGGGTGGCTGTACATCGGCTCGCAGATCAAGGCCGAGAGTGAATCGCTCGGGCTTGCGTTGGTTGTGATGGGAATCGGCGCGAGTATCACCGTCGTCGCCCTCGTCGCATTGCTCAATCAACTCAACCGCGCGTACCACGATGACTTCGTCAGGCTCAACGACCGCAACCCCGTGCGCACGCCGCTCGAACCGGTTCTGGTGGTCAGCGCGGGCGTCGCGCTGGCGGTCTTCGGCATCTGGTTCGTCTTTTTCTCCGACGGCACCGGATCCACCCTCATCCGCTAGCCCTCGCGCGCGGTCAGTCGATCACCAGTCCCGGCCCGTCGGTCGCGATCTCGACGATGTTACCGTCAGGATCGCGAAAGTAGATCGAGCTGAAATAGGTCCGGTCGATCGCCTCAGTGCACTGGATCCCGTGCGCGCGCAGGTGTTCGAACCACGCGTCGAGCTCCTCGAGCGAGCCGGCGCGCAGCGCAAAGTGATGCACGACGCCGACACCGATCTGCCCGACTTCCATGTTCGGGTACTCGAGAAACGTGACCATCGCGCCCGGGGTCGCCTCGGGGTCGCCGAAGTAGAAGTGCCGCGCGGACGGGTCATCGTCGTTGGCGGCCTGCTTGAGCAGTGTCAGGCCGAGCAGGTCGCGGTAAAACGAGACCGTTCGCTCGAGATTGGAGCAGATCGCCGTGACGTGGTGCAACCCGCGCAGGCGGAGCTCGCGCGGGGCGGCGGCCGGCTGTGCCGGCGTCGGTGTCTGAGAAGGCTGATTGTCCATGCGCTGCGAAACCCTAACGCGTAACAGCGACGGCGGGACGCACCGCGGCCCCGGCGGCCCGCGACCGGCCCGCACGTCGCCAGGTCATCCCGGACCCGGGCGATTCACCGTGGCCCCGGACGCCGGCGGGGTGGGCCGGCAGATCGTTTCGCGATCGACGCAAGACCGCGCGCTGAGGGGCGCTCAGCGCGCGGTCCGCACCCCGATCAGGCGGCAACCCGTTCTCGGCGCGGTTCCCATCCTGGATCCGCTCAGGCGGCCGCCCGGTAGACGACAGATGCCGCAAGGTCGGGCGTGGGGCGCCGCGACTGCAGAATCGTGGCCATCGCCGAGCGCTGGCGCTCGGTCAGTGACCGAATCGTCTTGGTCTCCTGTAGACCGATCGAGTCCATAAACTTGCTGCAGCGAGTCGCTCCCCAGCGCTTCTGGCTGGTCAGTAGTTCCGAGAGCTCCATGCCCTCGACTTCCTCGGCCGGATCAAGCAGTACGTCGACGACCGTGACGTCGCCGGCCGAGATCCGGCGCTTCAGTTCGGCGCGCGCGAGGCGGATGCGGTTGGCCTGCTCAAGTGCCCGCATGTTTTGGCGACCGCCGTTCCGTGGTGCTGATGCGCTCATATTTTCTCCCCTCGTTGGTTCTTCTGATCAGTCGTTGAAATCACAAAAAGCCCGGATCGCGAAGGCCGCGACCACCGTCGAGATGAGCGGATTCACCCGGCCGCCGGCCGGTATCCCCGCATGCTCAAAAGTGAACGCCCGCGATACGTCTGGGTGTCCGCGTCCGAGTGACCAACCATAGAGATAAATGTTGCCGCTTTGTGACTAAGCCTTCGGTAATTGCCGCTAAGAGCGGGATATTCGTGATCGGGAGGCTTTGTGCATAGTTGGACAAGGCATTTGACGGCCCATGGCGTGGCATTCGTTACGAGCGAATGCCGCGTCTCGGTGCGCGGGCTATCGGCGGAGCATCGCGGGATGCTCCGCGGCGATGGCCATGATCGCCTCGACCGCCTGCTCCAGATGCGCGCGCTCGTGGGTCGCCATCACGCTGGTGCGCAGCAACGCGCCGCCGCGGGCGACGGCGGGATACATCGCGACGTTGGTGTAGACCCCGGCCTCGTAGAGCTTCTTCCAGACCAGTGCCGCCTCCCAGTCCTCGCCAATCTCGATCGGGACGATCGGCGTGTAGGGCTTGACCGCGTAGCGCTTACCGAGCTCGACTCCGGGATCGACAACTCGCACGCCGCGGTCGTTGAGCGCCGTCCAGAGGTATTCGGCGTTGCCGAGCACGCGGGCGTAAAGTTCGCGGCCCTCCTCGGAGGCGGCGATCTTGACCGCCGCCAGCGCGGCGCCGATCGCGGCGGGCACCGCCGATGCGGTAAACAGGAACGAGCGCGCGTGGAGCCGCAGAAAGTCGATGATCTCCGCTTCGGCGGCGATGAATCCGCCGCAACTGGCCAGCGATTTGCTGAACGTGCCCATCCGGATATCGACTTGGTCCTCGATCCCGAGCAGCTCGCAGGATCCCGCGCCGCGCCTCCCGAGCACTCCGGCCGCGTGAGCCTCGTCGACCATCAGGCGGGCGCCGTAGGCGTGCGTCAACTCGGCGACGCGCGGGAGGTCGCAGATGTCGCCTTCCATCGAGTAAACCCCGTCGACGACGACGAGCACTCCGCCTCCGTCGCCCTGGGCGCGGTCGAGCATCGTCTCCAGCTTGTCGAGCCGGCCGTGGCGATACGGCCGGATCTTCGCGCCGCTGAGCGCGATCCCATCGAGCAGCGACGCGTGGTCGCCGGCGTCGCAGATAACCGTGTCGCCGGCGTCAAGCAGCGCGCTGAGCGTGCCGAGGTTTGCCTGGTATCCGGTGGTGAAGACCAGCGCGTCGCCGGTTCCCATCCAGCCGGCGATCTCCCGCTCGAGCTCGGCGTGCGTGTCGACGGTCCCGTTGAGCAGGCGCGAGCCGGTCAGCGCCGTCCCGTATTTCTCGAGCGCCGCGCGAGCGCCGGCGATTACACGCTGGTCCGCGGTCAGCCCGAGATAGTTGTTGCTGCCGAGCATGATCCGCTCGGCGCCCTCCATCCGCACGACCGGGCCGGCAGGGCCTTCGAGTAGCCGGAAGTAAGGCAGCATGTCGTGCTCGCGCGCGGCGGCGATGATCTCGGCGCGATCGTGGTGACGCGCTCGCTCGAAAAGATCGATCGCCGGTCCTGCATGTGCGGTGGCGATCGCGTCGGAGGCCGGCGGGTGGTTATTAGAGTCCATCCTCGTGAGCGATCCTATCGACCTGCGCGCGGTTCGCGGCAAAGCCGAGCTAGACGCCTTTGTCAAGCTTCCCTTCCGGCTCTACGCCGACGATCCGCTGTGGGTCGCGCCCTTGATCATGGACGTCAAGGACCAGCTCAACCGCAAGAAAAACCCCTGGTTCGAGCACTCCGAAGCCGAATTCTGGATCGCCTGGCGAGGCGATCGCGCGGTCGGGCGCATCAGCGCCCAGGTCGACCGCAACTTCAACGAGTTTCAAGCCAACGACTGGGGCCTGTTCGGCTGGTTCGAGTGCGAGGACGACGCCGAAGCGGCGGCCGCGCTCTACGACGCGGCGGCCGGCTGGCTGCGCGAACGCGGCCGCGACCGGATGGTCGGGCCGATGAGCTTTACGACCAACGACGAGTGCGGAGTCGTGGTCGAGGGCTTCGACCGGCCGCCGTCGATCCTTGAGCCGCACACGCCGCGCTTCTACCCGGATCTCTTCGACGGGGCGGGATTTGACAAGGCGATGGACCTGCTGATGTACTCGCTTGAGGTCACCGACAAGGACAAGGTTCACCCGGCGATCTGGGGCGCCGCCCGGCGGATCGACGAATCGTCGTTCACGCTGAAGCGATTCTCGAGGCTTACGCTAAAGGCCGACGTCGCCCGTTTTCTCGACATCTACAACGCCTCCTGGGAAAAGAACTGGGGGTTCGTGCCGTTGACCGAGCGCGAGGTGCGTCACTACGCCAAGACGCTGCTGCCGGTGCTCGATAAGAATTGGGCCTTCGTGATCATCGGCAGCGACGGCGACAACGCCGCCGCTGCGCTGACGCTGCCCGACTTCAATCAGGTGCTGAAACACCTCAACGGGCGCCTGATGCCGTTCGGCTGGCTCAAGTTCCTCTGGTACCGCCGCAAGATCGACCGCGTGCGTGTTTTCGCGCTCGGCGTCAAGCCGCGCTACCGCACCACCGGCCTCGGCGCCAGGCTCTACGCCGAACACTTCACCGCCGCCGCCAACACCGGCGTGACCGGTGGCACGATGGGCTGGATTCTCGAGAACAACAAGACGATGAACAAGGCGATCATCGGCATGGGCGGTCGCGTGATCAAGCGATTCCGGCTGTACGAGCGGCCGCTCTGACGCGGACTCACGCGAGTCGCCGGCGGTGCCGCGGTCGTCCGGCTCGGGTCCGGTCGGCCGCCCCGTCGGTAGACTGCGGCGATGGGTTTGATGCGAGACAGGCGCCGGCCGGATCCCGACGCGGTGATCGACGCGGAGCTTGCCGAGACCACGGGCGGGGACGTGTCTGACACCGCCGCTCTGCCGGTCCGTCGTGCCTCTGCGGTTCCCGAGGCGACCGCGATTCGCACCCTGGCCCCCAGGGGCGAGGGCGAGATTGCGGTCCGCACGGTCGCCGTCGCGACCGCCGGCGGGA
>JBASWU010000017.1:0-6853 GCA_049276635.1 Solirubrobacterales bacterium
GTATTGCGCGGAGCTGGAAGCTTCTGGTCGCCGGCGCCGGCGACCGCGACGCGATGACCGCGCTCGCGGCGGCCCACGACATCGCCGACCGGGTCATCTTCTGCGGCCGCGTCGGCAATCCCGAGCGGTTCCTCGCCGCGGCGGACGCGTTGGCGATGCCCAGCAGTTACGAGCCCTGGGGCAACGCGATGCTCGAGGCCGGCGCTTGCGGCCTGCCTGTAGTCGTGGCCTCGGCCAACGGTGTGCGCGATTTCGTCCTCGCCGGCGAGACCGGCCTCTTCGTCGAGCCCAATGCATCCGAAGTCGCCGGGGCGCTACACGAACTCGAAGACGATCGACTGCGCCACGCCATGGGCCTGCGGGCTCGCGAACTCGCCGCCGGATACTCCTACGAGTCGGTCGCCGATCAGTACCTGCGGCTGCTGGGCGCTATCGAGCGACCGACGGCTGTCGCGGCACGGCCGGCCGTAATCTGACCGCCGCGGTCCAGCCGAGCAGCAGCCAGATCAGCGGTGTGACCGCGTAGTGTCCACCGCTGAGCCAGTTGCCGAAGGTGACGACGAGAATGCCGAGGATCGCCAGCGAAAGGCCGTCGCGATCGCGAGCGTAGACCTTGACCGCATAACGAATCCCGGTCACCAATAGGGCCAGAAAGATCAGGCCGCCGAACAGGCCCATCGATACGAAGGCGTCCGAGATGTCGACCTCGGTGTTTTGACCGACGGCGTTCTCGCCACCGGGGCCGAGGCGGCGGATCGCGTTGTTGGTGACACCGCTGCCGCGACCGATCGGATCGGTCAGCCCCGATTTGACTCCGCGGACGAGAATCTCCCAGTGCAGCATGACCGTCGACTGCTCGCGGTTGAGGGGGTCGCCGAGCCCGCTCAGCTGATACTCGACGCGGGCGTCCCCGGTCTGTTGCGCTCCGGCTTGCAGCGCCGACGTTATCGCCGGCGAGCCGAACGCGATCGCACCGACGCAGGCGAGCAAGATCCACGGCGCCCGGCGCGGCGAAGAAAAGCGCATCACGACCATCACGGCTACCGCGATCAGGGTGAACACGAAACCGGTGCGGCTGGACGACAGAAAGATCGCCGGCAGGATCGCCGGCAGGGCGATCAGCGTCCAGGTGCGGCCGTGCAACGCCAGCGCCACCGCCGCCGCGATCGCGACGCCCATGTAGAGCGTGTACTCGGCGGTGCTGGCAAAGGTCGCGAAGGTGTTCGTCACGTCGCGTTCGAGATACAAAGCGGTGTAGTCGGCGATCTCGACCCAGGCGAGATCCCACGAGGGGAGTCCGACCAGCGACTGAAAGAATCCGTATCCAGAAATCACGACCGCCATCGGAATCAGCATCGTGACGACCGTCAAGGTCGTGCGCCGATCGAGATACTCGCGGCCGATCAGAAACCACAGCACGGGCACGCCCATGAACAACAGACCGCCGAGACCGACGGCGGGCGACCCGTTGCGCGGGTTAAGCGACGCGATTACGACCATCGCCAGCAGCGCGCAGACCAGATACGAAAGCCGATCGGCGGCGAAGCGGCGGTGCTCGACGACGAACAGGCGGATCATCGAGAAACCGGCGACGGCCGGCGCGACCAGCAGCAGCGGATCGTTGGTCGTCCAGCCGACATACGGGATCAGAAAGCGCCGTATCAGCGCGACCAGGGGCAGGTAGATCAGTAGTGCGAGCAACCCGTAGCGCGGTCGCACGTCGAACAACGCGATGATCGAAGCGGCGATTCCGCCCGCCAGCACCAGGCGCACGATGGGCGACCCTGATACCACGGTGTAGGCCGCCAACGCGGCCAGCAGCAGCACGCCGGCGACATCCTTCGCCGTGTCGAATGGGCGCGCCGATTCCGACTCGCCTGCCGCCGAGCGGAACGCGCCGGGCACGGCGACGGTACTCCAGATATTGCTCACGGTGACTCGGGCAGCAGCTTACCCGCCCCTTGTTAACAAGCCGATAACCCTGGGACCAACCGGCGGGTTTAATCTCATCGCGAGATGAAGCTCACTATCTTCGGCGGCTCCACCGCGGCCGGACTGGGTGTCAAGGATGGTTCCTTCGGCGCACTGGTCGCGGATCGGCTGGGACTCGAGTTCGAGAATCTGGCCGGGTCCTCTGCGCAGATCACCGATTCAATCGAGATCGTCGACAAGGCCGCGGGATCTTCGGTCGTGCTGGTGATGCACGGCAGCGGCGAAGCGCTGATCCGCCCGACCGAGCGATTGCTCAGGTTCATGCCGCCGCGCTGGCGACGACGCGGCTGGATGGACCCACGTGCCTACTACTCGCGAAATCGCCGTAAGCGCATCGGGCAGCGCATCGAGTCGGCAATCCGCTGGCGCGTGAAGGTCACGTTGATCCGGCTCACCGGCGGCGAGCACCTGATCGACATCGATACCTACTCCAAGACAACCGAGCGATTCATCGCGCGGCTGCACGAACTCGGTGTACCGGTGATCGCATTCGTCGGCTCGGCGGCGATGGACCCCCGCTACTTCCCCTACTCGGCTCAGATCATCGAGGAATACGACCGGCGCACCCGCGAGTTGGCGGAAAACAACGGAGCGATCTTCATCGACGTCCTGGATGTCTGCCGGCGCTGGGACGATTACTTCGGCGATCACCTGCACCCGCGCGAGAGCGGCCATCGGCGGCTCGCCGACGCGATCATCGCCCGGCTCGACACCGAGGGCCTCGCCTCGGACGAGCCCGCCCGGCGGATCAGCGCTCTTTGAGCGGCGGGCGCGCCGTCGCCCCGCCGAGGCCGGCGCGCAGGTGCGAAAGCGTCAGTTTGAGCGTCGCGCCCCAGCGCGCGACGCCGCGGAACCCGCTTGATTTGACCGCGGCCGCCAGTAGGTGCAACGGCGCGACAAGCGCAAACGCCGCGACACGCAGTCGCGTGCGCTCTGTGACGGCGTAGCGCTTGGCCGTCACATAGAGGCGCGACGCGTCGGTCACCGCGCTGTACTCACCGCGGTTGACCGGCGAAGGGAAGTGATCGTTGACCGCCTCCGGCCGAGCGACGATCCGGTATCCGAGCGCCAACGCTCGCGTCGTCAGATCGACCTCGTCGTAGCCGTAACGCAGGCGCTCGTCGAATCCGATCTGGGTGAACAGGCCGCGTGGGAACACCGCGGCGTTGATAACGACCGTGCTGTAGCGATCGTCGCCGTCGTAGCCGAGCTCCTGGAAGCCGAGAAATGACTGCTCGCGGGCCGCCGTCAACGCGCGGCCGGGCCGCCGTTCGCGACCGGTCACGATCGTCTTGCCCGGGTCGCCGGTCGTTTCGCTGTCCAGGCATTCGCGGACTCGCGACAGGAAGTCGCGCGCAAGCCGCGCGTCGTCGTCGAGAAACAGCAGGTGGTCGCCGGTGACCTGGGCGATCGCGTTGTTCCGGTTGGCGCACAGACCGCGACGAGGGCCGCGCGTGTAAAGCGCCGATCCGGCGGCGGCCGCGCGCGTCGCGCCCGCGAAGCCGTCATCGCTGTCGTCGGAAACGATGATCTCGTGGGCCGGAAGCTCGGACGCCGTGATCGACGCGATGCACTTTGCGAGTTCGTCCGGGCGATTGCGCGTGCAGACGCAGACCGATACGTGGAACCGACCGGGCAGGGCGGGCCGGGAATCATCGGTGACCGCGCGAGGCGGCGAGATCTCGGTCATCCGCCGACCCGGCCGGGAGAGCCGGCGCGCGCCTCAAACAGCCGGCGCGCGCGGCCGACCGACGCCGACCAGGTCGGCCGCACGTCGAGCAGTTCGCCCCATGAAAGGGCGGCCCGGCGCTGGTAGACGACGATCGCGATCAGAAACGAAGTCGCGTAGGTAAGCGTCGAAATCAGCGCGGCGGCGGCGATCCCGCCGCCGCGCAGAAACAGCAGCAGACCGAAGACCGTCAGCAGGACTCCCGGCACCTGCGTGAGGCCGGCGGTGGCCGGCCGGTCCTGCCCGTAGAGACCAGAATTCACGATGTTGCCCAGCGCCAGCAACACCGCGCCCGGCGCGAGCCATCTCAGCGCGGTCGTCGCGTCGCGGAACTCGCGCGAGTAGATCAATTCCAAGAGGTAGGGCGCAAGCAGCACGATCCCGGTTGCGAGCACACTGCCGACGAGAAAGGTCGCGTGCAGGACCTGCGCCACCCGGCGGTCGTTGTCACCGCCATCCCGCGAGGCGACCGGCAGTGAAATCATGACCAGCGAACCGGCGAGCGCGAGAACCATCGAGGCGATGCTGACCGCGACGGCGTAGAGGCCGACCTGAGACGCGGCGAGAAAGGCCGGCATGATCATCAGGTCGAGCCGGAGGCTGAGCTGCGTGCCGATATTGCTCGCCTGGGCGCGAGCCCCGAACCAGACCTCCCGCCTGGTCAGCGCGAGGCGCGGTCGCGCGACCCCGTGACGACGCAGCACCCTGACCAGCAACAAGACTAGGTAAACCGCGATCACGCCGATGTGCGTGAGCAGCACCGCTTCGACGGTGAAGACCCCGCCGAGCCAAAGCCCGAGATAGACCCCGACCGGGAGCGCCGACTGGAGCATTTTGTAGAAGTTCATCGCGGCGAAGTCGCGATCCGCGACGAGCGCGCCCGACAGCGCCTCGGAGAGCGGCATAAGCGGGATCATCAGCAACCACAGCCGGGCCAGTTCGACGGTTTCGTCGGACTGCGCCGCAAATAACGGCTCGACGAGCAGCTGGCCGGCGACGATGCCGACGATGCCCAGCGGCAGCGACAACGCCATCCAGGCGCCGATCGACGGAGCCGCGTCTTCGGGGTTGCGCGAGACATGAAACACGACCGATTGAAAACAACCGAGCGTCGCGGCCCAGCCGAGCGTCTGACCGAGCGTCACGATCGCGGCGATCTGCCCGCGGCCGGAGCTGCCGAGCAGTCGCGCGACCATCACCCCGGTGATCAGGTTGAGGACCAGCATCACCGCTGTCGCCGAAACCGTCTGGGCGCTCGACTTGGCGAGATCGCCGCGCGAGAACATGCTCGGGAGCTTCATCGATCTGGCCGATCGCCGAGAGCGAGGCGGCCGGCGCCGACGCGCCGGTAGACCGGCAGCATGCGCGTCTCGGCCGATCCGGCGGCGAACCGCCGGGCGACGTCCGCGCGAGCCCGCTCACCGAGCGCCTCACGCAGGTTGCGGTCGGTCGCCAGCTCGAGCGTCGCGGAGATCCATTGCGTGAGCTCAAACGGGTCGGCCAGCAACCCGTTGACGCGATGGTCGATGAACTCGCCGGGCCCGCCGACACTGGTCGCGATCACCGCCCGGCCGGCCGCCATCGCCTCGATCGCCACCCGCCCAAACGGCTCTTCCCAGGACGGCATCAAAACGACATCGGCGTCCGCCAGTAGCGAGGTTACGTCGCTGAGCTCACCGGCGAAAACGACGTCCTCGGCGACCCCGAGCTCGCGTGCGAGGGTATGCAGGCGCTCGGCATAGGCGCGATTGTCGTGACGGGCGCCATCGGCGAACTTGACCGATCCCGCCAGCACCAGGCGCGCCGCCGGTAGACGTGGCTTGAGTGCGGCAAGCACGCGAATCGCGGTGTCCTGACCCTTCCATGGGGTGATCTGGCCGACGACGACCAGCAGCTCGCCGTCGCCCGCGAAGCACGAACGGCCGGATCTTTTCGCTTTCGAGCCGTCGAAGAACGGCGCCTCGAGCGCGTTGTAGATGACCGACGGGAAAGCGCCGCCGCGTGTGGGCCCAAAGGAATCGGCGGTATACCGGGAGTTCGCGACGATCTCGGAGGAAGCGCGGCGGGCGACCGCCCGGGTGGCGTTGGCGATGCGAGAATCGGGCATGCAGTCGCGCACGTGGGTGATCACAGGCGGGCCGCCGAAAAGACGGGCCGCGGCGGCGATCAGTCCCGCCCGAACGGAGTTGGCGTGGATCACGGTCGCGTCGTGGCGACGCGCCTGGGCGGCGAGTTTTGCGCCGCAGCGCAAAAGATCGAACGCGACCAGCGGTAGCTCCAGCGGGGAGACCCGGAAGCTGCGTTCGAAGGCCGGCCCCTCGGCAAACTCAAGACCGCAATCGCGGGAGTGCTTTCCCAGCGGACCGGTCGGCGACACGACGACGATTCGGACGCCTTCGCCGGCGTCGCTACGCGCCTGTGTCAGCAGCGAACGCTCGGCGCCGCCGACGGCCGCGGTATGACTGACCGCGAGGACCACGGGCGCCCCGGGGCGCCCGATCGCCTCGACCAGCGTTTCGCGCACGCGCTCGGCAAAGCCACTCCAGCTGTTGGCGGCCGCATGCCGGCGTGCGTTGGCGCTCATCTGTGCCGCCACCCCGGCGTCGGTTAGCAGTTGGGCGAGTGCGTCGGCGACCGCCTCGGCGCTTCGTGGATCGACCAGCAGACCGGTCTCGCCTTGGCGGACCGCGTCGACCGCGCCACCTTGGTCGCCGGCGACGACCGGCAGACCGCGAGCCGCGGCTTCGAGAAAGACCAGCCCGAAGCCCTCTCCCCCGCCGCCGGGCGGGACGCGGCTGGGCATCGCGAAGACATCCGCCCGATCGAGCAGATCGTCGCGCCGGCGATCGCCGACGGTACCGGTGAAGGTGACCAGGGCGCCGAGGCCGCGGTCACGGACCTCGCGTTCATACCTGGCCCGCAACGGGCCGTCGCCGGCGACGATCCAACGAGGCTCCAGGCCGCGCCGGCGCAGCAAATCGATCGCGGCGATCATCACGTCGTGCCCCTTGTACTCGTCGACCATTCGCGCAACCGTAACGATCGTCGGTCGCCGGCGGGAATCGATTCCGCGCGTCGACGGGTCCGGAGCCGCCGCCGAATCGGCCGGCAAGTCGACGCCCGGGTTAATGA
>JBASWU010000018.1:0-49872 GCA_049276635.1 Solirubrobacterales bacterium
GGCCCGGCGTCGTCGACGGCGTCGGCGCAAACTCGGCGGCGCCTTGGTTGCTGGCGCTGCCGGTAGCCGCCAAAGCAGTCGTCGCGCCGACAGAGAAGATCAGCAGCGAAAAGCTTGCCAGGACCAAAGCTCGAGGGGCGAGACGGGCCGGTGAAACAGTTACCCGGCGTTTGATCTTGTACTTCGTTACAGACGTGTGAAAACGCGGCATTCAGCCTCCTTCGCATGCCTACCGGGTTAGCTGACGGGCTGGCGCTAAAGGAACTCGCGCCTCCACAGATCACTTCCTGTGAATTAGCCCCAAGGAACATTTGGTTCCCCGGCCCTCTTGCCGCCGTGTCGCGACAATTGGTTCGGCTGCTGATTGTCGATCAGAAGGTCGTGATACTACACAACCTTGCGGCCAGAGTCAACGAAAACATCGCTCCAAGGCCAAGTTACCGATAAATTCGCCGCTAAGAGGGTGTTTTCCTGCTTCTGATCCGATGCGCCATGCGGCTTTGGAGACTCCAGAGTTCGATGAACCCGGGGCTCGCCTGCTGGCTGAACAATCCGCCCGACTCGCTGAATCCGGCGAGATCTTGGTCGTAGAGGGCGTTCGCGGACCTTCGCCGCGTGACGGTGACGTTGCCCTTGTAGAGCTTGACGGCAATCATGCCGGTCACCTGCGCGTTGACGCTCTCCATGTACGCGTCGAGATCGGCGCGTAGCGGCTCGTACCAGAGACCGGCGTAGGCGAGAAACGCCCACTGGCTGTCGAGCTGCGGCTTGAACAGGTTCTGGTGGCTGGTGCAAACCAGCTTTTCGAGCTCCTTGTGCGCGGTCAGGACGATCGTCGCGGCCGGTACCTCGTAGATGTCGCGAACCTTGAGCCCGACGATCCGATCCTCGATGTGATCGACGATCCCGACGCCGTGGCGACAGCCGATCTCGGTGAGCCTTTCGATCAGCGCGGCGAGCGGCAGGCGCTCGCCGTCGAGCGCGACCGGGCGGCCGCGGTCGAACTCGAGTTCGATCTCCTGGGCCTCGTCGGGGGCTTCCTCGGGGCGGGTGACCAGCTGGAAGACGTCGGCGTCGGGCGCGGAGCCGAGATCCTCGATCGACCTCCCCTCCGACGAGCGGCCCCACATGTTGTCGTCGATCGAGTACGGCGCAACCTCGGTTCCTCCCGACACGGGGATGCCGTGCTCGCGGCAGTAGGCGATCTCCTCCTCGCGCCCCATCCGCCAGTTGCGCACCGGAGCGATGATCTTGATCTCCGGCGCCAGCGTGGCGACGGTCGCCTCGATGCGAACCTGGTCGTTGCCCTTGCCGGTGCAGCCGTGGGCGATCGTGTCGCACTCGTAGCGGCGCGCGTATTCGACCGCATGCTTCGCGATCAGCGGGCGGCCGAGCGCGGTGAACAGCGGGTAGCCGCCGCCGTAGAGGGCGTTGGCCTTGATCGCCGGCAGCACGTAGTCCTCGGCGAACTCCTCGCGGGCGTCGACGACTTCGCAGGCCAGGGCGCCGAGGTCGAGCGCCTTGCCGCGGACGACTTCGAAGTCCTCCTTCGGCTGGCCGAGGTTGACCGTCAGCGCGACGACTTCGGCGTCGTATTTCCGCTGAATCCAGTGCAGCATCACACTGGTGTCGAGGCCGCCGGAATACAGCAGCAGCACACGGCCGACCTCGTCGGGGCGTGCCTCGTAGGAGGTGGTGATGAACTCCTCTGGCCGCGGCGGGCTTTCGCCGCTGGTGGCTGGTTCGGTCTGGCTCACGTTCGAGCGCGCAGACTAGCCGACCCGGGCTGACCCGGACGGCTCGGCCGCGGAACCAGTGGACGGCGCTAGAAGCCCGGCGAGTCGTGGCGAACGCGGCGGGCGGCCTGCATCGCCGCGCGTACCGCCTCGCGCATCTCGCCGGCCGAAAGGCTCTGGCCCGGACGGCCGACACGACGACGCTCGGCCGCGATCCGGTCTTCGCGCCTGGCGCGGCTTCGCGGCGGCGAGGTCGCTCGCCCGACCGCGTTTGGCAGGTGCTGCTCCATGACAAACACCGTACTCTCCCGCCGGCGAGAATGCGCCGCGCTTCGCCGTCGTCACGCCGCTGGAGTCAGGCCGGCGTCGCGTTGCGGGGGTCAGGCCGTCGGTGCGTCGCCGAGTACGACCGTCAGCGCGTCGAGCGCACGGTCGATCTGCCGGTCTGTGATCAGCAGCGGAGGAAGCAGACGAAGCGTCGACGGTCCGGTGGCGTTGGCGATCACGTGATGATCGAACAGCAGTCGCTCGACGACGGCGTTGGCGTCGATGTCGCCGGCGAGCTCGAGCCCGATCATCAGCCCCATCCCCCCGACCTCGCCGAACCGCCTGAGGGCGTCGGTGAAACGCTCCGTGGCGTGCTTGACGTTCTGCTGAGTCGCCGGATCGGCGACGATCCCGAGCACCGCGTTGGCGGCGGCGCAGGCGACGGGGTTCCCGCCGAACGTCGACCCGTGGTACCCGGGCCGAAGCGCCGCCGAGCAGGATTCGGCGGCGACCATCGCGCCGATCGGCAGCCCACCGCCAAGCGCCTTGGCGAGCGTCATCACGTCGGGCGAGACGGGCGTTTGCTCGTATGCGAACAGCGAGCCGCTTCGTCCGACCCCACACTGGACCTCGTCGAAGATCAGCAACGCGCCGACCGCGTCGCAGGCCTCGCGGGCGGCCGCGAGAACCTCGTCCGAAATCACGAAAACGCCGGTCTCGCCCTGTACCGGTTCGAGCATCACGGCGCAGGTGTGTTCGTCGATCGCCGCGGCGAGGGCGGCCGCGTCGTCGCGGGGAGCGGTGCGAAAACCGTGAACCAGTGGCGCGAACGGCGCCTGCTTGTCCTCCTGGGGAGTCGCCGAGAGCGCGCCGAACGTGCGGCCGTGAAACGCATGTTCGAGCACGACGATCTCGCGGGCGGGGCGTCCGGCGTTATGGGCGTGGGCGCGAGCGAGTTTGATCGCCGCCTCGTTGGCCTCGGCCCCGGAGTTACAGAAGAAGACTTTGGCGCCGAAACTCCGTTCGGCGAGCGTGCGCGCGAGCGTCTCGGCCGGTCGGGTCCAGTAGAGGTTCGACGCGTGCATCAGCGTGCCGGCCTGCTCGCGCACCGCCGCGACGACGGCCGGGTGGCAGTGGCCGACGCTGTTTACGCCGATCCCGCAGACGAGGTCGAGATACTCGGTGCCGTCGCCGTCGTAGACGTAAGCGCCCTCGCCGCGCACGAACTCGACCCCGAAACGCGTGTAGTTGGGCGTCTGCGACGACCGCTCGCCGTAGATGTCGGGCAGGCCGCTCACGGCGGGATCAGCGTTCCGGAACGATCTTGGTGCCTACGCCGTCGTCGGTGAAAAGCTCGAGCAGCAAACTGTGTTCGACCCGGCCGTCGATGATGTGCGCCGAGTTGCCGCCACCGCGGATCGCGTTGACGCAGGCGGCCAGCTTGGGCTTCATGCCGCCGGCGACGCCGGCGATCTTCTGCTCGACCTCGGCGGTCGTCGCCTTGGAGACCAGCGACTGATCGTCGGCGGGATCGTTCAGCCAGCCGGCGACGTCGGTGAGAAAAATCGTCTTGTACGCGCCGAGCGCGTGGGCGACGGCGCCGGCGGCCTCGTCGGCGTTGATGTTGAAGGACTGACCGGTGCGGTCGGATCCAACCGACGCGATCACCGAGATGTAGTCCATCGAGATGTGATCGAGCAGACCGACGTTGACGTGATCGACCTTGCCGACGAATCCGATGTCGCGGTCGTCGGGCATCGTTTTGCTGACCTTGAAGAGCGCGCCGTCGTCGCCGCTGATCCCGACCGCCGGCTGGCCGTAGCGGTTGATGCGCGAGACGATGTCCTTGTTGACCTTGCCCAGCAGGACCATCTTGGCGACGTCGACCGTGTCCTGATCGGTGACGCGCAGGCCATCGACGAAGTTGACTTCGAGGCCGAGGCGCTTCATGTGCTCGGTGATCTCCCTGCCGCCGCCGTGGACGATCACGGGGTTCATGCCGACGTACTTGAGCAGCACGACGTCTTTGGCGAACTGCTCGCGCAGTTGCTGGTCGACCATCGCCGCGCCGCCGTACTTGATCACGATCGTCTTGCCGTGGAACTCGCGAATGTAGGGCAGCGCTTCGAGCAGTGTCGAGATATCGCGACTCATGTGGTGTACTCGGCGTTGAGGGTTACGTAGGGATGACCGAGATCGCTGAAGTAAAGCGTGGCGCTGGCCCCTTCGCCGGGGATCCGCACCTCATACTCCACCTCGCGGCCGGAGACCGCCTGGTCGAGAACGGCCTGGTCGAAGTCGTTGCGGATGCCGGAACTGGCGACGCTGACACGTTCGATCGTGATCTCGATCGGCTCGGGTTTTCCGGTCGCCAGCGCCGCGCCGGCGGCCTGCATGATCCGCCCCCAGTTGGGGTCTCCGCTGTTTAGCGCCGTCTTCACCAGAGGAGAATCGCCGATCGCCCGGGCCGTCTTCTCGCAGAGTTCGGCGTCGCCGCCGTAGACGGTGACACGACCAATCCGCTCGGCGCCTTCGCCGTCGCGCACGATCGAAATCGCGAGTGCGAGCAGAAGTGTGTCCAGCGCGCCCTGCATCAGCCGTTCGTCGTCGGAGTTCGCCGCGACCGACACGCCACTTTCGCCCCCGGCCATGAAAAACACTGAATCGTTGGTCGAGAGCTGACCGTCGACGGTGATGCGGTCGAAGCTGCGCGCAACAGCGGCGCCGAGCAGGCGATCGGCCGTCGCGGCGGTCATTCTCGCGTCGGTCTGCACGAAACATAACAGCGTCGCGTGCGGCAGCGCGGGGCCGTGCATCGGAGCGATCATCCCCGCTCCCTTGGCCTGTGCCGAGAGTGTGACCGTCCCGCCGGAGAGCGCGACGCTGAGCGCGCCGAGCTTCGGCCAGAGGTCGGTGGTCATGATCGCATTGGCGAAGTCGAGCGCGCCGTCGTGGCGCAGCTCGCGAACAATCGCCGTCGCGCCCTTGGACAGGGCTCGCGTGTCGAGTTGCCGCCCGATCACGCCGGTCGAGGCGACGGCGACCTGGGACTCGGGCAGCGCGGCGGCCATCGCGCCGGCGCCCTGCATGTAGAAGGCGTTGTCGCGACCGGTCGGGCCGGTCGCCGCGTTGGCGTTGCCGCTGTTGACGATCACCGCACGGGTCTTGTTGAGCTCGACGCGCGTGCGGCACACCTGGACCGGAGCGGCAGGCGCGCTCGAAACCGTGAACCTCGCCGACGAAGCCGTCTCGGCGCCGTCGGAGACGATCATGCCGAAGTCGATCTTGCCGCTGGGTTTGATGCCCGCGGCGATGCCCGCGGCCCTGAAACCGGATGGCAGCGTGGCTGAATCGAGTTCGGTCGTAGCCTCCGGCAGCTCGGTCCAGCGGCTTTGCAGCAACGGCGGAATATCGGTGATCGGCGGTGGAGCGCCGGTCGATTCAGGGAGCGACACTTTGCGCCCTCCCCCTCGACCGGCCGCCGGTCAGACCGCTGCGTTCGTCGATTCCAAGCATCAGGTTTAGATTCTGGACGGCCTGTCCGGCGGCGCCCTTCCAGAGGTTGTCGATTGCGCTGAAAATCAGGACGCGGCCCGTGGCCGGCTCGATCGTGGCGTGAATCGCGCAGGCGTTGGTGTCACGGACGTCGCGCACTCCCGGCGGCGCGTCAACGATCCGGATGAACGGCTCGTCGGCGTATGCGGCGGCGAAGAGGTCGGTGAGCTCCGCTTGGCCGATCGGATCGCGCGGCTGGAGATAACAGCTGGCCAGCAGCCCCTGGTCGAGCGGCAGCAGGTGCGGTGTGAAGGTGATCCGATCGATCGGCAGCTCCATCTCCAGCTCGGCGCGGTGGCGATGGCCTTCGACGCCGTAGGGTGAGAAGTTCTCGACGACGTTGACAAAGTGGGTCGCCTCGGTCGCCGCGCGCCCGGCGCCGGAGACCCCGGACTTCGCGTCGACGACAACGTCGGCGGCGAGCGACGCGACCGGGTAAAGCGCCAGCAGGGCGGCCGTCGGGTAACAACCGGGGTTGGCGACCAGTCGCGCGCCGGCGATGTCGGCGCGGTGGCGCTCGGTCAAGCCGTAGACGGCCTCGCCGAGCAGCTCGGGGTGTTGGTGCGGCTGGTAGTAGCCCTCGTAGGCCGAGCGCGTCAGGCGGAAGTCGGCCGAGAGATCGACGACCTTCAGGCCGCACTCGAGCAGGTCGGCGACCACCGGGGCGGCGGCGCCGTGCGGATACGCGACCAAGGCGGCGTCGGCGCGTTCGGCGACCGTCTCGATGTCGAGCGCTTCGAGCGTCAGCGGAACGTCGTAGCGACGATGCACGCCGTTGAGCCGCTTGCCGGCGTCGCCGCGCGCGGTGACGAGTGTGAGTTCCAGCTCGGGGTGGCGCCAGACGATGTCGGCGCAAAGCGCGCCGGCGAAGCCGGCCGCTCCGATGACCGCGACCCTAGCCACGCAGCGACCCGCCGATCGCGGAGAGTTGCTCGGTGATCGAGGACCGGGCCGAGGAGACCTCCTCGTCGGTAAGCGTGCGATCCGGCGCCGAGTAGGTCAGGCGGATCGCCAGCGACTTCTTGCCGTCGCCGACTTGCGCCCCCTCGTAGAAGTCGAATACGCGAGCGTCGCTGAGCAAGTTGCCGGCGCCCGAGCGCACGGCTTTGAGAACGTCTTCCGCCGGCAGACCGCGATCGACGACGATCGCGATGTCCTCCCGCGCCGGCGGGAAGCTGGAGATCTGGTGGTAGGTGACCGGCGGCGCCAGGCCGGCCGCGAGCACGCCGAGGTCGAGTTCGGCGACTACGGTCTGGCCGAGGTCGAACTGCTTGGCGACCTGTGGATGCAGCTCGCCGAGCCAGCCCAGCGCCTCGCCGGCGACCGCGATCGCCGCCGCGCGGCCGGGATTGACGAACGGGTGCCCGGAACCGGCGACCGGTTCGAAGGTCAGTGGCACCGAAGCCGCGGCGGCGACCGCCTCGACGACGCCCTTGAGCGCGTAGAAGTCGCCCTGCGTAAAATCGCCGCGCCAGCTTTGCCTCGTCGCCGGCCCCGACAACAACAGTCCGATCGCCGTGTGCTCGGCCGGCCGCTCGGGCGTGCCCGAGTAGACGGCGCCGATCTCGAAGACCCGGACGGCGTCGGCGCCGCGGGCGAAATTGTGCCGTGCAGTCTCGAGCAGGCCGGGCAGCGCCAGCGGCCGCATCACCGACTGATCCTCGCTGAGCGGATTGGCGATCACCAGCGGCGCGCCGCCCGGCAGTTGGCTGCCGGGAGCGAGACGTCCAAGCGTCTGCGGACTGGTGAAGCTCCAGGTAATCGCCTCGTGATAACCGTTGTCGGCGAGCAGGTCTTCAATCCGGCGCTTGAGTTTTTGTGCCGGCGTCAGCCGGCCGATCGCCGCGCGCCGGGCCGGCATCGTGGCCGGAATGCTGTCGACGCCCTCGATCCGGGCGATTTCTTCGATCAGATCGGCCTCGCGGGTGACGTCGGCGGCGCGGTAGTGCGGCGGGGTCGCGACCAGCTGATCGCTCTCCAGCGTGACCACGAAACCGAGGCGCCGGAGAATCTCGGCACAGCGCGCCAGCGGAATCTCACTGCCGAGCAGACCGGCCAGCCGCGCCGCGCGCAGGGTGACCGGCGCGAGTTCGGGTATTTCACCGGCGACGTCGATCGTCGCCGACTCCAGCGTCGCGCCGGTCAGCTCGGTCATCAGCGCGGCGGCGGTCTCCTGGACCTCCAGCGGTAGACGCGGCGACAATCCCTTCTCGAACCGGCCGCTGGCCTCGCTGCGCAACCCCAGCTTCTGAATGGTGCGATGGATGTTCGGGCCGTTCCAGGTCGCGATCTCGAGCAGCACGTTGCTCGTCGATTCCGATACCTCCGAGACCGCGCCGCCCATCACGCCGGCGATCGCCGTCGGCCCTTCGCCGTCGCAGACGAGCAGCATCTGGTCGTCGAGCTCACGCTCGACGCCGTCAAGCGTCGTGACCCGCTCGCCGGCGGAGGCGTTGCGGATCACCAGCTTGGCTCCGCGAATCTTGTCGAGATCAAAGGCGTGCATCGGCTGGCCGGTCATCAGCATCACGTAATTGGTGATGTCGACGACGTTGTTGATCGGCCGCTGCCCGGCCGCCGAGAGCCGCTGTTTGAGCCACAGCGGCGACGGGCCGACCCGCACACCGCGAAAGACGCGAGCGGTGAAACGCGGGCAGAGCTCGTGATTTTCGACCGTTATGTCAAAGGACTCGTCACCTCGCGGGGCCGGGCCGGCCGGCAGCGGTGCGAGCGGGTTGCCGGTGATCGCGTGAACCTCGCGCGCGACGCCGTACACGCCCAGGCAGTCCGGGCGGTTAGGCGTGATTTCGAGTTCGAGGACGTCCTCTCCGGGCTCGAGCACGGCCGAAAGCGGCGCGCCGGGGACCGGCGAACCATTGCCCGGCCATGCCGGATCCTCGTCGAGCACCATGATCCCGTGGTGATCGCCGCCGACCTCGAGCTCGTCCTCGGCGAGGATCATCCCGTCGCTTTCGACGCCGCGCAACTTTGCCTTTTTGAGCTTGTCGCCGCCGGGCATCACCGCGCCGGGACGGGCGACCGCGACCGCCTGACCGGCCGCCACGTTGGGCGCACCGCAGACGATCGTCGCCGGTTCTTGGTCGCCGACATCGACGATGCAGACCTTCAGGCGGTCGGCGTCGGGGTGACGCTCGACCGCGAGCACGCGGCCGATCACGAAGTTGTCGGTCGAGACGGCGCCATGGCGCACCACCCGTTCGACCTCGGTTCCGGTCATCGCCAGCCGCTCGGCCAGCTCGCCGGCCGGCATCGCCGGGTCGCAGTACTCGGCCAGCCATGTCGTCGGAACGCGCATCAGGCGACCCCCCCGAACTGACCGAGGAAACGCAGATCGTTCTCGTAGAACAACCGCAGGTCGGGTACGCCGTGCTTGAGAAAAGCGATCCGCTCGACCCCCATACCGAAGGCGAAGCCCTGAAGTTTGCCGGAGTCATAACCGAATTCACGCACGTATTCAAAGACGTTCGGATCGACCATGCCCGCACCGAGGATCTCGATCCAGCCGTTGCCCTTGCAGAGGTTGCAGCGCGAGCCGTCGGCCAGCCGGCCGCTGCCGCTGCACTTGAAGCACGAGACGTCGATCTCGACGGACGGCTCCGTGAACGGGAAGAAATGCGGGCGCAGGCGGACATCGCGGTCCTCGCCGAATATCGCGCGAGCGAACTCGAGCAGCGTGCCGCGCAGGTCACCGAGCGTGATGTCCTCGTCTACGGCGAGACCCTCGATCTGGTGAAACATCGGCGTGTGGGTGGCGTCGTTGTCGCGACGGTAGACCTTGCCGGGGACGATCACGAATACCGGCGGAGGCTGCTGTTCCATCACGCGCACCTGAACCGGCGAGGTATGCGTGCGCAGCAGCAGATCGTCGCTCACGTAAAAGGTGTCGGTCCACTCCCGCGCCGGGTGGTTGGGCGGGTGATTGAGCGCGTCGAAGTTGTAGTGAACACGTTCGACCTCGGGTCCCTCGGCGATCTTGAAGCCCATGCCGATGAAGACGTCCTCGATCTCGCGGCGGGTTTGCGTGATCGGATGCAGCGACCCGCCGCCGATCGCCGGAGCGCCGGGAAGTGTGATGTCGATCCGATCGCCGTCGAGCAGGACTGACAGCGCCGTCGTCTCGAGGTCTTCCTGACGCTCGCGCAGCAGCGATTCGAGCCTGGCGCGCGCCTGGTTGCCGGCCTTGCCGACCGGGCCCTTCTCGTCGGGCGGAAGCGTCGCGATCGATTTGAGAATGTCGTTGAGCTCGGCCTTGCGGCCGAGGAAGCGGACGCGCGCGTCCTCGAGCTCGGCCAGCGTCGTGGCCGAACCGATCGCGGAACTCGCCTCCGCCTCGATCATCTGAATTTTTCCGACTGTCTCTGACAACGTTTGCTCTCTAGTTCTGATCCGAGTGTGGAAGTCCGGTCGGGTCGCCCGCGGGAAGCGAGGCGTGCACAGCGCTTTGCACCTGTCCGCCGAGCTCGTACAACGCGATCGCGGCGGCGACCGCGGCGTTCAGCGACTCGGGCGCGCCGTGGCGCATCGCTATCCGCGCGCGGAGATCGGCGGCGGTGAGCACCGTTTCACTGAGTCCGTCGCGCTCGGAGCCGACGCAGATGACCGTCGATTCGCCGCGATCGGCGGCGGTGAGCAGATGATCGGCGGTGCCGTCGAGGGCGATCCGCGTCGCGGCCAGATCGGCGAGCTCGGCCCTGGCCGGCGGCCGCCTGAAGACCGCCCCCATGCTGGCCCGCACGGCCTTGGGCGAAAACGGGTCGGCGCAGCCGGGGCCGAGTATCACCGGGCCGTCGGCGAAGGCAAGCGCCGTGCGCAGAATCGTGCCGATGTTGCCCGGATCGGCGACGCCGTCGAGATAGACCGCCAGCTCGAAGTCGGCCGGCTCGGCCCAGCGATGGGCGAACACGCCGATCACGCGGCTGCCGGAGCCCAGCGAACTGGCGGCGTCGAGCACCTCGATCCCGACCAGCTCGGCGCGGTCATGCGCGATCAACCGGGCCGGGGCCAGCTCGGTGCAGAAAAGTGTTTTCGGCTGCCAACCGGCTTCGAGGGCGGCTTCGACGAGATCCTCGCCCTCGGCCGCAAACAGGCCGAAGCGCTCGCGATTGCGCTTCTGCTGCAGCTTGCGCAGTTCCTTGATCTGGTCGTTTTGGTAGGAAGTGATCATTTGAGGGTCGAGTCGTGGATCTGATGGTCGAGTCGTGGCATTAAAAAAGGCGCCCTGGTCAGAGGCGCCCGTTCAAGTCAGTCGTCAAGATGCCGGATGTCAGCAGCTCAGGCGACCGCCTCGCGGGCGGCGTCGGTAAAACGTCGGAAGGCGTCGGCATCGCGCACGGCGATGTCGGCGAGCATCTTACGGTCGACCTCGATGCCGGCGAGCTTGAGGCCGTGCATCAGCTGCGAGTAGCTCATGCCCTCGAGGCGCGCGGCGGCGTTGATACGCGTGATCCAGAGCCGACGAAAGTCGCGCTTCTTGGTGCGGCGGTCGCGGTAGGCGTAACTGTCGCTTTTGAGCAACTGCTCCTTGGCGCGGCGATAGCTGGAGTGCTTCTCGCCGCGGTAGCCCTTGGCGCGCGCCAGAACCGCCTTGCGGCGACGACGGGATGCGACTGCGTTGGTTGACCGAGTCATGAGAAGAAAATAGCTCGAAAAAAGTGGGAAAAGTGTGTTCTGGAACGGCCGGGGCGCTCGGCTACTTGCCGAGCAGCTTTTTGATGCGCGGAGCCGTGTCCGCGTGCATCACGATCGGGCGAGCGAAGTCGCGCTTGCGCTTGGCCGACTTGTGCTCGAGGTTGTGTGAGGACATGCCGTGACGACCGCGGACCTTGCCGGTTCCGGTCATCTTGAAGCGCTTTTTGGCGCCGCTGTGTGTCTTTTGCTTCGGCATTACTTGAGTCAATTAAAGCAGACCATCGCCGGCCGGCCGCAACGCCGATCGCGGTTACGAAGTCGTCTTAGACTCGGCCTGCTCGGGCGCCGGCGCGGGCTTGGCGGCGGGAGCGTCGCCGTTATCGGACGTGGCGGCATCGGCGCGAGCGGCTTCGGCGCGCTGCTGGTGGGCGAGCGCCTCCTCGGTCTTGCGCTTCTGGCGAGCCTTTTTGGCGGCCTCTTCGGCGGCCTGAACGTCGTCGGCGTGCTGTTGGAGCGCGTCTTTGGTCGGACCGAGCACCATCGTCATGTTGCGGCCCTCGAGCAGCGGGGTTTGTTCGATCTGGCCGAGCTCGCTGACCTCTTCGGCGAGGCGCATCAGCAGGTCGCGGCCGCGCTCTGGGTGCTCGCGCTCGCGTCCGCGAAACATGATCGTGACCTTGACCTTGTCGGCGTGCTTGAGAAAGCGGACGACGTGACCCTTCTTGGTGTCGTAGTCGTGGACGGCGATCTTCGGGCGCAGCTTGATCTCGCGAATCGTGATCTGCTGCTGGTGCTTGCGGCTGGCCTTGGCCTTTTGCGCCTGCTCGTATTTGTACTTCGAGTAGTCGAGTACGCGGCAGACCGGCGGGCGCGCCTCGGGCGCGACCTCGACCAGATCGAGATCGCGTTCCTGCGCGTACTTGAGCGCCTCATCGACCGGCAGGACGCCGATCTGGGAGCCGTCGTCGCCGATCAGGCGGACTTCCTTAACCCGGATCCTCTCGTTTACTCGCGTCGTGTCGCGCTCGGGCGGACGACGGTCGAACCTACGCGGAATTGCCACTAGCTAGTGCCTGCCGGGCGAGTTGAGGTCACGGGCGCGGTCGGAAATGTGGGCAATCCAATAGTCAACACTTGTAAGGATACCCGAGCCGGAGTAAAGCGTTTGTTACGCCTTGCCCTCGCGGCGTCGTTGCGCGACTTCTTCGGCGAGCAGACCGATTGCTGCGCCGACTCCGATCGCCTCGTCAACGCCGTCAGCGTTGTGGCGGCGGCGGATCGAGACAGTGCTCGAATCACGTTCCTTTTCGCCGACTACGAACATGTACGGGGCCTTGGCCAGTTCGGCCTCGCGAATCTTTTTGCCGACCGACTCGGTGCGCTCGTCGACATCGGGACGCAGTCCGGCCGCGGTCATCTCGGCGGCGACCTCGCGGGCGTACTCGTTGAATTGATCCGAGACCGGGATGATCCGCGCCTGGACCGGCGCAAGCCAGAGCGGGAACTCGCCGCCGTAGTGCTCGATGAGGATGCCGATGAAGCGTTCGAAGCTGCCGAACAGCGCGCGGTGGATCATCACCGGGCGTCGTTCGTCGTTGTCGGCGCCGGTGTAGGACAGCTCGAAGCGCTCGGGCATCGAAAAATCGAGCTGGACCGTGCCCAGTTGCCAGGAGCGACCCAGCGAATCGGTCATGTGCAGATCGATCTTGGGCCCGTAGAAGGCCCCGTCGCCGGCGTTGACCTCGTACTCGAGCCCCTCGGCGTCGAGCGCGTTTTGCAGCGCGGCCTCGGCGCGGTCCCAGGTGGCGTCGTCGCCGACGCGCTGCTCGGGCCGAGTCGAAAGTTCGAGCTTGGGCTCGAAGCCGAAGATCTCGTAGAGGTGAAAACCGAAACGCAGACAGGCGATCACCTCGTCTTGGATCTGTGCCTCGGTACAGAAGATGTGCGCATCGTCCTGAGTGATGTGGCGGACGCGCATCAACCCGTGCAGCGTGCCCGACGGCTCGTGGCGGTGAACGAGGCCGTCCTCGGAGTAGCGGATCGGCAGATCGCGGTAGCTGCGCGGCTCATTCTTGTAAATCTGGATGTGCGCCGGGCAGTTCATCGGCTTGATGCCCATCGGGCGATCCTCGATGTCGGTGAAGTACATGTTGTCGCGGTACTTGTCCCAGTGGCCGCTGATCTTCCAGAGATCGACATCGAGCAGGATCGGCGTTTTGACGCGGTCGTAACCGCGCTTGGCGTTCTCTTCGGACCACAGCTCGGCGAGCGAACTCCAGATCTTCATGCCGTTTGGGTGCCAGAACGGCGAGCCCGGCGAGAGCTCGCTGAAGTGAAAGAGGTCGAGCTGCCGGCCGAGGCGGCGGTGGTCGCGCTTCTTGGCCTCCTCGATCATCTCGAGGTGATGCTGTAGCTCATCTTTGGAGAGAAACGCCGTGCCGTAGATACGCGTGAGCATCTGACGGCTCGCGTCGCCGCGCCAGTAGGCGCCGGCGATCGAGGTCAGCTTGAAGGCCTTGATCTTGCCGGTGTCGGTGGCGTGAGGCCCCCGGCAGAGGTCGGTGAAGGGACCGTTGGTGTAGAGGCTGACGCCGTCGGCGCCCTCGTTTTTGACCAGATCCTCGATCAGCTCGACCTTGTAATCCTGGTGCTCGGATTTGAAGCGTTCGAGCGCCTGCTCGATCGTCACGTCCTCCCGAGCGAAGCCTTCTTTGGCCTTGATGTGCTCCTTCATCTTGGCCTCGATCCGCGGGAAGTCGGCGTCACTGATCTCGGCGCCGTCGGGAAACTCGAAGTCGTAGTAGAAGCCGTGCTCGATCGCCGGCCCGATGCTGATCTTGACGCCCGGGTACAGCTCCATGACCGCCGCCGCCAGCACGTGGGCACAGTCGTGGCGCACCAGTTCGAGCGCTTCGGGCGACTTGCCGGTGATGATGGCGACCTCGGCGCCGTCTGGCAGTTCGCGCGCGAGGTCGCGCAGCTCGCCGTTGACGCTGATCGCCAGGGCTGCGCGGGCCAGCCCCTCGCCGATCGCCAATGCCGCGTCTCCCCCGGTCGCGCCGTCTTCAAGCTCGAGCTCTTTCCCGTCGGGAAGCGTGACTTTCATCGGCCGGGATCGTAGATCACTCGCGCACCGAGCGCGTACAGCGCGATCCCCGCGGCAACCGAGACGTTGAGCGAGTTCTTGACGCCGAACTGGGGGATTTCGAGCACGGCGTCGCAGGCGGCAAGGGTGTCGGGATCGATGCCACCGACCTCCGAGCCGAAGACGAGCGCGAGCGGTTTCTCGGCCGGTGACTCGAACTCAAAGAGGTCAACCGACGCATCCGACCGTTCAACCGCCAAGACGGTGACCGCGCGGGCCGCCCGCAGGCGATCGATCGCCGCCAGAGCCGATCGCTCGTGGGTGACCGTTAGCGCCTCCTGCGCGCCAAGCGCCGTCTTGACGATCGAGCGAGTGTTCGCGGATCGCACCACCGGACTGCGATCATCGCCGGGCAGCTCCGGATACGGCGTGATACCGCAGCAGATGATCTCGCCCCCGCCGACGGCGTCGAGCGTGCGCATGATCGCGCCGACGTTGTAGGCGCTACGGATGTTGTCGAGGACGACGGTGATCGGCATCCCTGCCGATCCTATGCCGGTTTCTCACAAGCCCAGCGTCGCCCCGATGATCTCGCGCTGGATTTCCGACGTGCCGGCGAAGATCGTGCCGACGAGGCCGGCGCGGACGTGCTTCTCCATGTCGTATTCCAGCGCGTAGCCATAGCCGCCCATCATTTGCATGCCTTCGAGCGAGATCGCCTTGGCGACCTCGGTGCTCTTGAGCTTCGCCATCGATGCTTCGCGCGCGAAGACCCGGTCGGGGTCCTCGTCGATCTGGGCGGCGATGTCGTAGATCAGCAGGCGCAGGCACTCGAGCTCGGTCGCCATGTCGGCGATCCGGTGTTTGAGCGCCTGAAACGATCCGATCGGCCGGCCGAACTGCTTGCGCTCTTTGACGTAGGCGAGCGTGTCGTCGAAGGCGCGCTGGGCGATCCCGAGGTACATGCCGCTGAGGATCATGCGTTCCTTGTTCAGACCGGCCATCAGCTGGGTCCAGCCGCCGCCCTCCTCGCCGAGCAGCGCGTCGTCGGGCACGAAGCAGTCGGTCAAGAACACGTCGTTGACCTCGTGCGGGCCGGCGAGCGTGGGGATCGGATGAATCTCCATTCCCTCGGTCCCGGCCGGAACGGAGATCATCGAGATTCCCTCGTGCTTGTTCTCGCCGCTGGCTGTGCGCGCGATGACCAGGATGTTCGCGGAGATCTGCGCGTTCGAACACCAGGTCTTCTGGCCGTTGAGCCGATAGCCGCCGTCGACCTTCTCGGCCTTGCAGATCAGCGCGCCGACATCGGAGCCGGCGCCCGGCTCGCTCATCACGATCGCCTCGACGTTGCCGTTATTGATTCCGCCGAGGATCTTCTGTTTTTGCTCCTCGGTGCCGAAGCGCTCGTAGGCGCCCTGGACGATTGCGGTGGTGCCAAATCCGGCGGCCGGGATCATCCCGTGCGCGATGCCCTCGAGCAGGATCACCTGGTCGACCATCGTGCCGCCGCTGCCGCCGTACTGCTCGGGAATCGAAACGCCGAGCCAGCCGAGATCGGCCAGCTTCTTCATGATCCCCATGTTCGTCGGCTCGGTGCCGTTACTGGTCAGCTCGAGGCGCTGCTCGATCGTGCCGCACTCGCGCGCGGCGAAGTCGGCGATCGCTTCTTTGAAGGCCGCCTGTTCGGAGGTGAATTTGACCGGCATCGCTACGCCGCCGTCTTCTCGGCCGGCTTGTAGACGGTCACGACCGCCGCGCCGCCGAGACCGATGTTGTGCTGCAGGCCGACCTTCGCGCCCTCGACCTGGCGCTTGTCGGCGTCGCCGCGAATCTGCCAGGTCAGCTCTGAGGCCTGTGCTAGCCCGGTCGCGCCGAGCGGGTGGCCCTTGCTGATCAGCCCACCGGACGGGTTGACGACCCAGCGGCCGCCGTAGGTGGTGTCCTTGGATTCGACGAGGTCGTGGCCGTGGCCCTCCTCGGCCATGCCGAGCGCCTCGTAGGTGATCAGTTCGTTGGCGCTGAAACAGTCGTGCAACTCGATCACGTCGACGTCGTCAATCGTCAGTCCGGCCTCGTCGAGCGCGTCGTCGGCCGCCTTCTTAGACATGTCGAAACCGACGAGCTTGATCGACGACTTCTCCTCGAAGGTCGACGGCATGTCGGTGACCATCGCCTGCCCGGCGATCTCGACCGCGCGGTCCCAGAGGTCGTGCTTGTCGACGAAATCCTCGGAGGCGACAATCACAACACCGGAACCGTCGGAGGTCGGCGAGCACTGCAGCTTGGTCAGCGGCGAATGGATCTCCTTGGCCTCGCTGATCTCGTCGAGCGTGTACTCGTCCTGGAACTGGGCGTAGGGGTTGTTGACCGAGTGCTTATGGTTCTTCCAGCCGATCCAGGCGTAGTGCTCGGGCTTGGAGCCGTACTTCTCCATATGCTCGCGGCCGGCGTTGCCGAACATCTGCGGGGCCGGCGGGGATTCCTCCCAGCTGCCGCGACCCTCGATCATCGTCATCACGTGCTTGTCCATCGGGTTGGTGCGGTCGAGAAACTTCGCGCCGAGCGAACCCTTCTCCATCTTCTCGAAACCGACCGCGATCGCGCAGTCGACCAGCCCACCCTTGACGGCCTGGCGCGCCATGAACAAGGCGCTGCTGCCGGTCGCGCAGTTGTTGTTGACGTTGACGACCGGGATTCCGGTCAGGCCGAGGCCGTAGATCGCGCGCTGGCCGGCGGTCGAGTCGCCGTAGCAATAGCCGACGAAGGCCTGCTGGATCTCGGAGTAGTCGATTCCGGCGTCCTCGAGCGCCTTGGTCCCGGCCTCGAGGACCATGTCCGGGTAGTCCCACTCTTTGCTGCCGGGCTTTTCGAACTTGGTCATTCCGACGCCGATTACGAACGTGCGCTTGCCTTTGCTGGCCATAGGTCTCGGTGCTCCTTGATGAGTCTGGAATTGATCAGTCTGGAAGATGGATTCGCCTGGCGGCTCGCCGGGAGCGCGCCAGATACTCAAGCTGAAGAAATCGGGATTTCGCTTGTCGAGCGTTCAGCAAGCAAGATAGTAACGTCAGCGGGTACCAATGGAAGCGATCGCCCGAACAAGCCGCCAGCAACAGGCCGACGACACGCGCCAGCGTCTGATCGACGCGGCCGGCGCGCTGTTTGCCGAGCGCGGCTACAGCGACAGCAGCGTCGCCGCGATCGGCGGGGCCGCCGGGGCCAGCCGCGGGCTTGTCAACCATCACTTCGGCTCGAAGGAAAACCTCCTCTGGGCGGTGATTGAGAACTACATCCACGAGTGGGAGCACGAGGTCGTGGCGCCGGCGATCGCCGGCAAGCGCGGTCTCGGCGCGCTCAGCGCGATCATCGATGCCCACCGCGCGCTCGCGCACGACAACCCCGAGCGCACGCTGCTGCTCTACCGCCTGATGGGCGAAGCGCTCGATCCGCGTAAAGGCCTGGCCGAGCAGTTCGCCGGCCTGCACCGCCGCTGGCGCGAACTCGGCAGGCGCTGGTGGGACGAAGGCGTCGCAGACGGCGAGATCGACCCGTCGATCGACCAAGACGTCAACGCCTCCCTGATCATCGGCGCGATCCGCGGAATCACCCTGGACTGGCTGATCGCCCCCGGCAGCTTCGACCTCGACGCGGCCTACCGGCAGCAGTGGGAGATGCTGGCCGGCTGGCTGGCGCCGGCAGAGTGAGTCTCGGGGCGCCGGGCCGAGTAGCGAACCGCTGTTGACCGCGGCGTGGTCGCTACCGATCCGTTGATCGGGTCTTTGCTGCTGACGCGCAGCCTCGCGTTGCGAGCCGAGATCGAATCGGAGAACGCGATCGTCACCGCCGGCGAATTGCCGGGGGCCACCGCCTATCGCCGGGCCGGCGCGATGCGCTTGCGTCCGGCGGAAGCCACAATCGAACCGGCGCAGAAGGTGCCTGGCTGGCCCTTGCAGCGCAGCTCGACGCGGGCGCCCGAGCGCGATGCGCGCAACATCTGAATCCGTGGCGACTCAGCAAGCGATGCGCGCACAGTGGACACGCCCACGCTCGGGGAAATCATGAAATCGCCTGGTCTTTCCGACTCGTCCGCCGCACCGGCCACAAACGCTACCCCTCCGCCCGGCGTGGCGGCGACCGCCATCGAGAAGCGTCGGGATAAGAAAACGGCGCCGAAGGGTCCCGCGGAGCAGTATCCGTCGACGACTGATATTGCAGCCATCTCGGTCCGCGTAACGGAAGGCGTCATGCGAATAATCGCCCCAAGACCCGTTAACCACAGATTGCCATCCGGTCCCGCCGCGATGTCCACTGCGGGCACGTTTGGGATTCTGAAATACCGCAAGTCACTGTCGAGCGCGATGCGCACGCCGAATGCCCAGCGTGCGTCCGGGCTTTTAGCGATGCCGACGGCCCAGAGCGCGCGGTCTGGGCCCTGCACGATCTCCATCAGCCGGTCGGCGTGTCGAACTCGGATACGCGAAAGCCGGCCATCGACGGAGAGCCTCCCGACACTGCCGGAGTTTCCGAGAAACCAGATAGCGTCGTCGGGGCCGGCCGTCGTTGCCCGCGCCTCATATCCCCGCCGCAGCGTGAAGGCGGTCTGACGCCCGCGCGGCGTGATTTTGTAGATCGTCGTCCTGCCGCGCCTGATCGTACTGCGCGCGGAGAACCAGAGATTGCCGTCGGCACCGGCGGTTACGCCCCGTCGGTCGCAATACCTTCATCAATCGAGCGTGCGTTGAAGTCGCGAAGCCGGTGGATAGTCGTTTTGCCATCCATCCCAAGACTGCGCAAACCGGGGTTTGAGGCTTATCTCGGCAAGAACCAAAGCTTGCCGTCGGGCGCCGCGACGGATGTCCGTAGATCTACAAAGTCAAACGCGCGGTCGACCGAAAAAGCATGCGCGGGGTTGCTTCCGACCAAGAACATATAGACAAACATCGCCATCGCCAAGAAGAACGACTTTGCGAATCGTGTTACGACGCGAACTCGATGTATTGGTTCAGGATATTTCATGGTCGCCGACACGAATCGTTAGATAGCGCGCTTGAGTTCGGCGCGAAGGCGATCGCCGATATCGAAGTAGCCGACCCAGCGATCGAAGATCGCCATATCGAGGTCTGGGTGTGTCGCGAGAATCGTGCGCACATCGTCGCGGTCGCGATCGCGCCACGCAAACAGCTTTTGGATTAAGAGGTCCTCGACGACAAGGATGCCATCGTTGCTCTGCGCTCGTGCGATCGCTTCTGCTTCGTACTCCACTGAGATCAAGTTGAAGTCGTAGGCGACGTCTTGTTTGCTGGCTCGAATCTGGCCGATGCGTCCTTCATCGGCTCGATGGTAGGCCCGGATGGTGAAGCCCTCTTGCTGAAGACAGTCGCGGAGTCGACCGAGATCGCCGTCCGTGACCATGAAATCGAAGTCGATCGTACGACGAGCGACCGGCCGGTATTGATTTGCCACGCGACCACCATGCGCGGCGAATCGAAAACCGAGTCGCGTGAGCAGTTCAGTCGCGAACCGGAAGGCCGGCTTCGTACTGAGCCCACCTGGCGTCATGTTGCTCCCAGAATTCCGCGGCGCGTTTGCGCCGTTTTTCAGTTAGTGCGGGATTGCCTTCCTCGTCGTTCTCGAGAGGCGGCAGGCCTCGCGCGGCGCGGCGTTCATTCAAATCAGCCAAGTCGCTCGCACGCTGTTCGCCAAAGGGCTGGACGTCCTCGGGGATCTCGAACAGATCGGCCATATCTTCATAGCGAGCCTTTAGAGCGCGTGCTTCTGGGTGCATCATCACCCCCATTCTACCGACAGAAGACCCGGAACCACCCGTTCTTTATGATCAAACCCTTTATGATCGACCGGGGACTTTATGATCAAACCGGGGGTCGTTCCGGGGGTCGTTCAGCGCCAACTCGTTCAGTCGTGCAGGTAGACGACGTTGTGTCCAGTCGTGCATTGTGAAATCTGCGGCTGCGGAAACTCGATGCATTTGGTCAAGATATCCCGTGGTCGCCTGAGCGAATCGACGAACGTTGTGCTGGCCGACTGGCTGGCGCCGGAAAAGTGATTCTCGGCCGCCGGGCGACGGTCACCGGCGAATCGCTCGACCTGATCCGCCCGGCCAGACGGCGCTCAAACTGAGCGGGCTAGTTGCCGGCGTTCTCGGCGACGAATGCCGCCAGCTGGCTCGCCTGGTCGCCTACGACGATGTCTTTGGGCATCGCTCCGCTGCCGGCGCCGCCCTTCTGGATCGCCGACAACACGCGTCGCGCGTCGGGTTTGAGCGTGTCGAGATCCGGCCCGACCGTTCCGGTCGAGTTCGACGCGGCGAGCGTGTGGCACGATCCGCATTTTCCGGCGAAAAGACTCGCCGCTCGCTCGCCGGGCGCGGTTACGGCCCGGCCGCCTTCGACCTGCCGCTTGCCGCCCGTGTCGGCCGCGAAGGCCGAAATCGTCAGCACGATCGCGGCGAGAACCGATGCCCCGCCGAGCGCGAACGAGTTCATCACGGTCTCATTTGACTTACGTTGATCGCCGCGCAGAGTGCGCACGAGGTTGTAGGCGAAAACGAGCTGGCCGATCGCGGTGATCACGACGAAAGGCATCGTGACCTGCGACAGCGCGTCGTACTGCTCGGGCAGGACCGCGTAGCGGCGTGGCGCGCCTTGCAGACCCTGAATCAGCATCGGCGTGATCATGCCGTAGCCACCGATGACCGTCAGCCACATGTGGGTGTTTCCGAGCTTGTCGGAGTACCACTCGTTGCCCGAGAGTTTCGGCAGGAACGCGTAGACCGCCCCGAACACCACCATGCCGATGTTCAGCAGCGCCATGTGGTGGAAGTGCCCGACGATCCACATTGTGTTGTGGATCACCTCGTCGAAGGCGATCGTCGCGTTGACGATCCCCGACAGCCCGGCCGTCAGCCAGCCAATCAGCGCCGCGGCGAGAAACTTCGCGGCCGGGGTCCACTCGAAATTCGATCGCCAGATCGTCGCCGACAGGCTGTAAAGACTGATCGCCGACGGCGCGACGATCGCGAAAGTCAGCGGTTGCATCGCCAGGTTGAGCTGGGCCTGGATCGAGTCGTCGGGGTAGTCGAGATAGATGTGGTGAGCCCACACCAGCACGTTGACGATCACCGCGATCAGCCAGGCGAAGGCGACGATGTTGCCGGCCACCAGCTCGCGCTTGGCGAATCGCGGGATCAGGTGGTAGAAAATCGCGACCGCCGGAAACAGCAGCAGATAGACGACCGGATGCCCGAAGAACCAGAGCATGTTCTTCGCCAGCAGCGGATCGACGGTCACCGAGGAATCGACCGACTGGGCGATCATCATCACCAGCAACGCCGCCAGCGGCAGCGTGGCGATCACCATGTCGATGCCGATCACCATCAGCGGGATCACCGGGTACGGCAGCTTGCGCGCGGTCGGAAAACGTTTCGGCGCGAAGTAGCCGAATCCGAGCGCCGCGCCGGTGCGACTGAGGATGCCGGTCTTCTCCGACTGCAGACCCGGTCCGACGCAGGTGTGGACGATCGCGACGCACCAGGCGATGATCGAGACGCCGACCAGCAGCACCGAGAAGCTGAAGATGCCGGTCGCGGTATCGCTCCACTGGCCGGCGGGGAAGAACGGCAGTGGGTAAAGGAAAACCCACGACGCGCCGAACTGCATGACCACCGTGGTGAAGACGATCCCGACTACGCCGATCACCATCGTCCACCACGCGGTCCAGGCGAGCAGATAACCGTGACGGCGCATCGTGAAGCCGACTTCCTCGAGCACCCAAAACGAGACTCCCATGACCGCGAACGCCGCCCAGGCGACGAACGCGCCGAGGCCGTGGGCGGTCATGATCGCGTAGAACCAGTTCGGATCGATCGTGATCAGCCCGGCCTGGCTCTCGCGCATGATCACGCCGAGCAGGCCCGCCACCGCGAAGAAAATCGTCGAGGCGACGACGTAGAGCTTCACCATCAGCCGAACGCGATCGCGGTCGACGACGCGATCGCCGACCTCGACCGGCAGAGCCGCGGCAGAGGCCTCCATTACCTCGTCACCTCCAACTCGTTGGCCATCTTGTGATGGTCGATACCGCAGAACTCCAGGCAGCGCAGTTTGTAGGTTCCGGGCTTGTCGAGATCGAGGACCATCGGCTGCGTGCGGCCGGGAAGGACGTTGACCTGCTTGATCATCACGCCATCGGGGTCGTAGACGCCGACCCCGTGGGCGACGTCTTCCGAGGTTACGTCAGCGATCACGCGGCCGGTCTTGACGCGCACCGGGTCGACGGTCCAGGCGAACTGGCGGCCGGTGATCTTGATGCGCTGTCCGGCCTTCGCGTCGTCGTCGAAGTAGGGGATCTGGATGATCGTGATCGCCAGAGTCACGACCAGGAATACTCCGACCAAGGCGCCCCAAGCGGTTTCGCGGTTTTCGACCGCTTCACGCTCGGCCGGCTCGGCGCGGAAGCCGACACGCGTCGAGCGAAACACGGAGAGCACGACGACGATGCCGATCACAGACATCACGAAGTAACTGATCAAGATGATCCTGCCGACGTCGGTCATTTCGCGGCGCGCTCCTTCTGTTCGGTGGTCTCGCCGCTGGTGTAGATCGCGTCGAGCGGAACGCTCAGTTCGCGCTTGGCCATCGCGTAGGGGCCTTCATGCGAGCCGTGCTGTTGATCGTGCAGCGACCAGACGACCGCGTCGGGTTTCTGCGCGAGCAGTTCGAGCTGAAAAAGCTCGAAGACTTTGAACTCCTGCTCACCGGGCACGTGCAACTCGACGAAGTCGGCGACTGGAAACTGTTCGCTGTATCGCGTCACCCATGCGGCCGCGCGTTCGCGCGTGGCGTCGTCGGTCGAGATCACCAGCAGTTTGTTCGCCCGCTCGAGCGTCATGTGCCCGCCGAGCGCGCCGCGAACGAGGTCGGCCGACAAAAACGAGCCGGCGATCACGAAGAGCACGATCAATACCGAAGCGATTGCTATCCAGACGATTGGGTCCATTTTGTGTACGCGGGTTGGTCGACAGGAGCAGTCGCGGCGGCGCACGGCCATCGCCCGGCAAACGTTAGGCCGTCGCCCGGCTCAAAATGGCGTGGAAAACTACTGAACCCGATCCGTAGCGCCGCGCGAATTTCGCGGCCGGGTCGCCGCCCCCTGTAGGCGATCTGTGCTTCGCGGGCCGCGACCGCGTCGGGGCTTGACCGCGTCGGGGCTATTTTCGCCCCGGCTCACGGCGACGCGCCCGCGTCCTACTTGCGGCCGGACCATCGCCCTCTGCGAAGCGCTTCTTCTCGGCCCGGGCGCGCGCTCATACCCGGAGCGCCAAAAAATAGTGCGCCGACCCATCGGGGCGGCGCACTAAGACAATCAACCGTTGCGGACAATCAACCGTTGCGCGCGCGGACGCGCGATCGGCCGCTACGACGTGACGGTGACCTTCTTTTTGACGCACTTCTTCTTGTACTTGATCTTGCCGTTCTTCTTGCGCACGACCTTTCCGCGCTTCCTGACCCTGACCCTCTTGCACTTCTTGATGGTCTTGGTCGTGACCGTCGGCGGCGGCGTCGTGACCGGGGGTGTGGTCGTCGCCGGAGCGGTCGTCGCCGGAGCGGTCGTCGCCGGAGCGGTCGTCGGCGGAGCCGTGGTCGGGGGTGCGGTCGTCGGCGGCGCGGTCGTCGGGGAGATCGTGCTCGGCGGAAGGACCGTCGGCGGCAGCGTGCTCGGTGGCAGGACCGTCGGCGGCAAGACCGTGGGAGGCAACGTGCTCGGCGGCAAGACCGTGGGAGGCAACGTGCTCGGTGGCAGGACCGTCGGCGACAAGACCGTGGGAGGCAACGTGCTCGGCGGCAGGACCGTCGGCGGCAGGAATGTGGGTGCCAGCGTGGAGATCGGGGCGTTTGCGTGAGCGCCACCGACGCTGCTCGACGAAGACGCTTCGGCGCTACCCGATTCCTGCGGCGGCGCCGCGAGAAGGGCGCCGAAAACGAGTAGGCAGACCACGGCGGCCGTCGCCAGCAGACGACGGAGCGGTCGAGATGCGCTGACTTGACGGATTTGCTTGCTCATCGCTAAGACTCCTTGGTTCGCCGAACGGCGAGTCGATGTCGATCAGGCCGAGACGATCTCGGCTGTTTTCAAAGTGGACGTTGCGCGGGGCGCGAGTCGCGCGCAATTCCGAGGTGCGCGACCGCGGCGATTATAGACCATTTTTTGGACCGTCGCACGTTAGTCGTCGCTCACGCGTCGAATGAATCACGCGGCCGCGACGCGTGGACGCTTGTGTTGTCTCGCCTAAATCGGCCGCTTACCGAGCCGAGCCGAATCGCGGCCAGCTTGGACCGAACCCAATGGACGAACTGCTCGGCCCGTTTCGGCGAGACGAACGCGATGTAGAGCAGAAGGATGGTGTAACTGAAAAAGCCGACACGGATGGTGAGATCAATTCCCAGATGCAGCCCGACACCGGCCAACAGCACCCAGGGACGAAGTGTTTTGTTCCAGACCAGAAGGCCAAGCGCAAGTTCGACCGCCAGCGTGCCGAACGTGAACATATTCGCGAGCGGCTCCGAGGTCGTGATCCAATTCGGGAGCCGAAACCGCGCGAGATCATCAAGTCGCTGGGCATATGACGCCGCCGTGCCGTTATTCCAGGTGACGCCGCGCACCTTGTCCCAGACGGCGGTCGTATAGATCACGCTCATCTGGATCTGCAGTAAACGCAGCGGCCAGATCGCGCGTTTCGGAAACCGCCAGAAATCGTCTCGGTTCTTTCGATACCGATCAAGCGAGAGTGACGCCGACGTGGGCGCGAAGATCACGAAGAACGCGATCGCCTTGAGCAGTACGTCGCCGCTGTTGAAGGTGTATGGATCGCGCCGGATGACCGAGATCAATCCGATGAACACCAGAACCGCAGCGATCCGCGAGTGCCACCCGAGGGTCAGAGCGATCGCCGCGAGCAATAACACCACAAGCACCGTCAGCACAAATGGGTAGCTCGAACTTAGCTGAAACAACGACCACCCGCCGTTCTGCTGCGGGGGCATACTGGCGAGAATTCCGTTCGCGGTGAAAAAACTCTCAGCGTCGTTGAACAACGAGATCGTCCACAATGTCACAATCGCGCCTAACGCGATACGGATCAACGCCACAGGTGCCGTCGACACCTCTTCGAACCAGAAACGGTCCCAGGCCCGGAGCGCCTTATTCATTGCGCTTCACCGATCCCGATCCGGTCGCAGGCTTGGGGAATGATTCGCGACCGGTCTTCAGATCGAGCGTGTAGTAGTCGAAACGAACCCAGCGCTCATTCTCGCGGTAGCGCTTGGGGCCCGGGCCGCCAAGATTCCGCTCGTGGCGAGTCAAAGTGACCCGTGACACCGTCTTGCTGCTTTGCCGCATGTCGCGCGCTATGTACTGCGCGGCGTTATTCCAGATGCCGCGGAACGGATCCTGAATCACGACCTCCATCCACTTGAGCCAGCGATAGTCGCGATACTGACCGAACAAGGCCCCCCCTTTGGGAAGATCCCACCGCGCCGACGATCCATCGCTGTACTCGACCTTGGCGGTCAGCCCCACGCTGGTGCGCCTCGGGTCCGGAGCGAACACGCTCCAATTGCCGTCGACCCCAGTCGAGATCGCGATCGGAGTCGCCACGCGCGCGACCTCTTGAGTGATGCGCGCACGTGGCATGTTCAACGCGACCATCGTGATGACGATCACAACCGCGAAACCGCTGATGACGGTTCGCCCGGTCTCGGATGATTCAAAGGTTTGCTGGTCGAACTTGAGCATCTTGATTCGCGCGATCAATCGCGTGACCGAGATCGTCCCGGTCGCGAAAACCTACCGGGTGTCGAGTTCGCGCGTCCTGCGGCGAATCCTAGTTTCGGGCGGAGCCCGCGGAAGCGGATGAGCGGTCAAGCCGGGGCGGGCGAAGACCGGCCGGAACCCCGAGGATGGGCGTTACTGGGCTCGAACCAGTGACCCCCAGCTTGTCGAGCTGGTGCTCTCCCAACTGAGCTAAACGCCCTCGCGGCGAGTAGGTTAGCGAAGGCTCAGCGACCGGCGGCACGGCCGCGCGCGGCTACGGCCGTCATCATCATTTCGAACGTCTCGCGACTGGAATACTGCGGCCGCCAATGGCCCAGCGCCTGCTTGAGGCGATCGTTGGACGCCAGATACGGAAACTTGAAGAAATCCACGAACGACGGTGGAATCTCGACGTTGGGCATCTTCAGCCGCCAGAGGCCGCCGGCGAATCCGGTGAACGACTGCTCGCGTACGCCGCGGACCTCCAGGCCGGCGAGCCGCGCGCACTCGTGCCAGCTGATCTCGCCGTCGGGCGTCAGATTGAAGACGCCGACCTGCTCGGCCTCGAGCAGCCCGACGAGCGCGTTGATGCAGTCGTCGATATGGAGGAACTGCGTCGGCTGGTCGCCTGTGCCGAAATCCGGGAAAAACGACTGGCTGTCCCACATTCGGACCAGGTGATTGTCGGCGCCGGGCCCGAAAACGGTGCAGGGACGAACGATCGTCATCCCGCGCCGGCGGTGAAGCGTCGCCCAGAGCTGGGCGATGCGGTCGGCCTCGGTGGCGTGGCGGGCGTAGGCGTACTGCGAGTGACCGTGGACCGGCTGGCTCTCTGTGATCGGCACCGGGTTGTCGGCCCAGGCGCCGTACGCCATCGTCGCCGACATCGCCATCACGCGCTCGATTCCCGCCGAGGCGGCGGCGGCGAGCACGTTGAAGGTTCCGTTGACGTTGATTTCGTACATCGCCGGCTCGTCGTGAGTCGGGTCGACGACGAAGGCGAGATGCACGAGCGCGTCGGGCCGTTCCTCGGCGAGCGCGTCGGCGACACCGTCGACGTCGCGCACGTCGAGCCGGCGAAAGGTCGTTTTGGGCGTCATCAACGACGGTGGATTGAGATCGGCGACGACTACGGCCGTCGTCGCGCGGCGCTCCGCCAACGCCTCGGAGAGGCGCGAGCCGATGTATCCCGAACCGCCGGTGATCAGATACCGCAACTGTGAGCCCCTTTGTCGGTTTGGTAGTTCTGACGGCGTGGTAAAGGAATCACTCGCGCCGTCGATAAAAATAGAGATAGAACCAACGGATCAACCCAGCGATTGCGGTTGGTGGAACGTTCTAGTGACAGGGGCCCTTCGGGGTCCCTGTCGTCTTTTAGGGATGTGTTCACCGAGATTGTTCCGGATGCGTCGGTCAGCGACGCGGCTTACGCGGCTTGTCGGAGCGAAACGAGCTGGTCTGCGCCCGCGACGGTCGGGAAAATTAAGGCGACGACCGGATTCGAACCGGTGTAAACGGCTTTGCAGGCCGCTGCGTAGCCACTCCGCCACGTCGCCGAGATGGCATCGGAGATCGCTTGCGATCTCCCGCCCCGGTGAGAATGTGCAGGTTAGCGGCGCGCGTCGCGACCGTTTGCGCGGCAGACTCGATTCGCCACGAACCGCCTTCGCCCGGTCTATACTTGTCGCTTCCCGCGGATGTAGCTCAGTTGGCTAGAGCGTCTGCTTGCCATGCAGAAGGTCGAGGGTTCGAGTCCCTTCATCCGCTTCTTCCGCTTGACGATCGGGCGACCAATCGCGTCCGGACCGGTGGCCGGAGCCGGCCCTGGCGTTCTGACGTTTGCCCGGCGCAGTCGGCCGGCGGCGGAGTCGGCCCGCGCCTCGGTCAAAGCGCGGCGGCGTCGAGTGCCTGGTTGACCAGCGCGTCGGCTTGTTTGTTCTTTTCGCGCGGGACCGTGCGAACCAGCCAGCGGTCGAACTTGCCCAGCGCCGCGACGGCTTCGCGGTAGAGCGGCTTCATCGCCTCGTGTTTGACCTTGTACTGACCGTTGATTTGCTTGGCGATCAGTTCGGAGTCGTTGACGACCTCTACCTCGCTGGCGCCGAGTTCGCGGGCCTTTTCGAGGCCGAGCAGCAGCGCTTTGTACTCGGCTACGTTGTTGGTCGCGACGCCGATCGCTTGTTTCGCTTCACCGACGACGTCCCCCTCGGGCGAACTCAGAACGGCCGCGATCGCCGCCGGCCCGGGGTTGCCGCGCGCTCCTCCGTCCACGTGGATCACGAGTTTCATGTCGCGTCGTCGTGCCCGGGCGCGGTCGTGCCCGCGTCGCCGGCATCCGCAGAGGCGCCGGGGTCAGAACCCGGCGGCGGCGCGGAATCGGAAGCATGCCGCGCAGGCGCCGAATCGGATTGTGCGGCGGACTCGCGCAAGAAGAGCCGTCCGTGTTCGTCGGAAAACGCGTTCCAGTCGTCGACCGTTCCGGCCAGCTCCACGGAGTCGTTGCCGCGACCGGACTGCTCGACCGGCTCGGTGGCGTCGCCGAGATCGATCCGGTAGGAGTACCACGCGATGTCCCAGCCGACGAAGACCTCGACGCTGCTGGCCGAGTCGTTGACCGCTGCCACCTGAGGCTCGCCGAGCGAGCGCGAGAGGCCGGCGATCGAACGGGGAAACTGCGACACGTTGAACAGCATCAACCCTTGCGCGAGCTTGGCCTCCGGGCCGGTCGGAATCGCGCGTACGTTGCGCGGCCCGGCGGCCGAAACGGCCGCCGGCGTGGCGACCGGCTCGCGCTCTTGGCGTTCCCGGCGGTCGTCGCGGCGCGTAGATCGTGCCCGGCGGCGCGCACGCCGGTCGCCGCGCGCTTCGGCGGGCGCGCCGAATCCGCGATCGAGATCGTCTTCGTCTCGCGTGCCGAAAAACTCACTCAGCCGCTGGCGGAAACCGCCGTTGGCGACCCGGCTGGGGCGCAGTTGGACGATCTCCTCCCCCTCGCGCTCACGAACCCAGCGTGCGCGTTCGGCGCGCGGCACGCATAAATCGCAGACCGGCCGGCGACTGGAGTCCGGCGCGACGTACCAGTTGAGAACCTCGCCCTGCAGGAGCCGGCGGCCGCAGACCACACAGGTTTCCGGATCGAGACTCGGGCGAACTTCTTTCATGTTCATCGCCAACACGGTAGCCCGCGGTCCGATGAGCCTGAACGCTTGCTTGCAGCCCGGCTCCGGGATGCGCCGCCCTCGGTCGCGAGGAGCGATGCTCGCGGTTAGAGGTCGACGTCCGACTGCAGCCGGGACTTGAGGCGGAGGACGGCTTTGGTGTGCAGCTGGGAGACGCGCGACTCGGTCACGCCGAGGACCTCGCCGATCTCGCGGAGGGTCAGGTTTTCGTAGTAGTAGAGGGCGATCACGAGCTTCTCGCGCTCGGGCAGCCGGCTGATCGCCTCGGCGATCAGTTCCTTTACGTTGACGGCGTCGTACGACCGCTCCGGGTCTGCGGCGTTGGGGTCTTCGAGCGTGTCAAGCAGCGAAACCTGTCCACCCGAACCGTCGGACACCGACCACAGCTCGTCAAGCGCGATCACCGCGCTGCTGGAGATCTGCTGAATGTGTTCCTGGAGCTCGTCGATGGTCACGCCGAGTTCGTCGGAAAGCTCCTGGTCTGAAGGCGCGCGGTGAAACTTGGCTTCGAGCTTGGCGTTGGCGCGTTCAAACTCACGCGCTTTCATCCGCACCGAGCGCGGCACCCAGTCCATCGATCTCAACTCGTCGATGATCGAGCCCTTGATGCGCGACATCGCGTAGGTCTCGAACTTGATCTCGCGCGACGGCTCGAAGCGCTCGATCGCGCTGATCAGACCGGAAAGACCGTAGGAAATCAGGTCGGCGTCGTCGACGTAGCTCGGCAGCCCGGCGCCCATCTTGCCGGCGACGTACTTGACGAGCGGCGAGTAGGCAAGCACAAGCCGCTCACGCGCGTGCCTGTCGCCGTCGGCCTTGTAGCGCTTCCACAAGTCGCGTAGTTCGACATCGCCGAACTCGCCCCCGATGCGGCGCGCGCCTCTACTCCTTGGCTTTGCTTCGCTGGTCATGCTCGCGGATGCGCCTTCCCATATTGGGCCTGCAATCTTGCAGACTCTACCCGAGTGTAAATCTGTGTGGCCGATATTGAACGGTGACCCAGGAGTTCCTGCACCGAGCGTAAATCGGCACCGCCGTTGAGCAGGTGGGTTGCAAAACTGTGACGCAGCGAGTGCGGCGAGACTCCCGCCGCGACCCCGGCGGCCCGCAGACACCCCTCCAGGCGGCGGCGAACGTCGCTCGGCTGCAGCGGATTGCCCGACTTGGTCAGAAATAAGACGGCCGAACCGGTGTCGGTCGCGAGCCGGGGTCTCGCTCGGTCCAGATAGCTGCGCACCGTCTTCACCGCGTGCTCGCCGACCGGGACGAGACGCGTACGTCCCCCCTTGCCTTCGACGCGTACCTGCTCCTCGTCGAAGTCCAGCGATGAGACGGTCAGCGCAATCAGCTCGCCGGCGCGCAGGCCGCAGGCGTAGGTCAGTTCGAACATCGCGCGATCGCGCAGCTGGAGCGGTGTGTTTGCCGAAATCGCGTCGAGCAGGCGGAAGACCTCGGTCTTCGAGAGAACGCGCGGCAGGTCGCGCGGAAGGCGCGGCGTGGTGACGAGCGCGGCGATGTTTTGCGACGCCTCCCCACGTTCGACGAGGATGGCGAAAAAGGTTCGGATCGATGCGAGTTTTCGCGCGAGACTGGTGGCGGCGAGCCCATCGGCGCTCAGTAACTGCACGTACCGGCGCAGGGTCTTGAGATCGAGCGTTTGGACCGTCAGGTCGCGTTCGGCGGCCCATGCGGCGAGCTGCCGGAGATCGTTCGCGTAGGCGCGTCGCGTGGCGCCGGCCAGCCCTCTGCGACGCAACGCCAGTTCGAAACGCTGTAACTCGGACTCCCAGAGTGGCGGAAGGACGATCTCGCCCCGCGCATCGGCGGTTACCGTCATGCGATGTACACGGGCGAGCCGATCGGAACACGGTCGTAGAGCTCGATCACCTGCTTGGGAATCATCCGGATACAGCCGTGCGAGGCCGCCGTGCCGATCGAGTCGATCGAATCGGTGCCGTGGATTCCAACGCCGTCGTAGATCCCCAGCCAGCGCGCGACTAGCGGATTGTCGGGGCCGGGCGGAATCACCTTCCCGGCGAGGTCCCCGGCCCAATCGCTGTCGGGCACGTTCCAAGACGGGTTAACCTGCTTGGTATTGATCGTGTAGAGACCGGCGGGCGTTTCGAGCCCGGCCATCCCGACGGCGATGCGGTAGGTCTTGGCGAGCTTGAGGCCCTTGAACAGCCTCAGCCTGAACCCATCGCGGTCGACGATGATCACAGTTGGATATTTCTTCGCCAGATCGGAGCGTGTGATCTTCGGCTTCTTAACCCTGACGGGGAGCTTGATCTTACGGCCGGCTGTGGGGTCGCCGATCGTCGCGACGAGCCGTTCGCGCAGTTTCGCCGCGCGAACCGAGAGACCGGTCCGGCCGTCGACCTCGCCGAGCCCGGTGGCGGTGTAGCTCACGCGCGCTTCCTTGACGTCGCGATTGTAGGTGCGGCGGATCCCGCGGATGAATCGGTCGACCTTGGCCTTGGAGTAGCCGACCCGCGCGGGAACCGAGACCTTCTTGTCGACCCCGAGCGCGGCGGTCGCCGCGTCGACGACGAAGAAGCCCGCACTGCTCTTGTCGAGCGCCTCCTCGATCATCGCCTCGACATCGACGTCGACGGCGGCTTCAGCCGCGGTTAGACGACGAGACCTGCCCTCATAGCTGACGCGGATCGGTTTGAGAAGCGGCTCCTCGAGGGCGCGCTGGAGTTTGATCTTCGCCTTGAACACCGGCAATCCCGAGATGTCGACGCCGCCGACGGTCACACCCTCGGCGACGACGTCGTCCCGCGAGCGGTCATAGGCAAAGGCGGATGTCAAGACGACCAGCGAAATGCCGGCTGCGGCAATGATCGATCGGCTTCTGTTCATCGCTGCGTTATTCGACGCTCGCCGTGCATATCCGGGTTTGCTGAAATTGTGGTTGCGTATCGCATAACCCTCGACTCACAATTTACGCTTTTCGCTTGAGTCCGTTGCCATGTTGCCGATGATCGTTGAGTCGCCGGCCGGTTCGCGAAGAGACCGCCGCGCAAACAACTAGATTTCACCTGTGCGCTCCAAAGAAGATGTGAGAAACGATGTCTGGCGGTCGATGGACCACCAGGGTGTGTCGCGATTTCCCGGCGCGGAAGGCCGCATCCCCAACTTCGCCGGCGCGAAGATGGCGGCCGAGCGGCTGGCGCGGCACGCTTACTGGCAGGAGGCCGAGGTCATGAGGGTCAACCCCGACTCGCCGCAGACTCATGCGCGTCGGCTGGCGCTCGAGGCCGGTAAGGCGCTGGTGATGGCCGTTCCGCGCCTGCGCGAGGAGCATCCCTTCCGGTTGCTCAACCCAAAGAAGATGACCAAGGACGCGATCCGCGAGGCAGCGACAATCAAGGGTGCGCTCAAGCACGGCGAAGTTCTCGACCTCGAACAGGTCCCCAAACTCGACCTCGTCTTGACCGGGGCGGTCGCCGTCAATCTCAAAGGCGCGCGAATCGGCAAGGGCAGCGGGTTCTCCGACCTCGAATACGCGCTGCTCCACGAAACCGGGAAAGTCGACGAAAAAGTCCCGATCTGCACCACGGTCCACCCGATTCAGATTCTGCGTGAAAACCTGCTGGTCACCGCACACGACATTCCCGTCGACCTGCTCGCGACGCCGCGGGCGGTAATCGAGGTCGAGGGCGAATACCCGCGCAAGAATGGGATCCTCTGGGATCACCTTCAGCCGCCGCAGATTCACGAAATCCCGGTGCTCGAGCGCTGGGGATACGCGGCGTAGGTCGTCTTCGCGGCTTGCCGCGAGATTGGCTCTTGGAGCCGCCTCCGGCGAGCCCCCGGTGCTCTTATTAGATCCGGCGTCAATTACGCTGTATGCTTCTGACCGATGAAAACCGCGACCCTGAAACCAGCCGGCCCCGGCGACTCCGGCCTCGTCGAGGTCCTTGAATACGGCCTCCACGGGCGACCGGCTTGGGCCGACCTCGACTGGCGCCCGAACCTGCGCCACGTCGAGATCGAGGGACGCCGCGTCAACTTCGTCGAACTCGGGGACCACGCCGCGCCGGCGGTCATCTTGATCCACGGGCTGTCCGGCTGCTGGCAGAACTGGCTGGAGAATATTCAGGCCCTGGCCGCCGACTTCCACGTGATCGCGCCGGACCTCCCCGGCTTCGGCGAGTCCGAACTGCCGATCGAGCCGGTTTCGATCCACGGCTACGGACGGACGATCGTCGCGTTGATGGACGCCCTCGGGGTCGACCGTGCCAACCTGATCGGCAACTCGATGGGCGGCCAGACGGCCGCCCAGGCGGCGCTCGACGCGCCGGAGCGCGTCGACAAGCTCGTCCTGGTCTCGGCGGCGGGCTACTCGACGTCGGCGGCACCAGCGTTTCTGCCACGCGGCGCCGGCGGTCTCGCACTGTTGCTGCCGCGCCTCGCCGCTCGCCGCGAGACGATCGTCAAACGACCGGGCCTGCGCAAGCTGTTCCTATCGGTAGTCGCCGCACACCCCGACAAGTTACGATCAGAGATCGCCTTCGAACTTATCGGCGGCGCCGGCAAACTCGGTTTTGTCGCCGCCACGCAGGCGATCTTCGCTCATGATTTTCGTGAGAATCTCGGTGGCATCGCCTGCCCTACGTTGATCGTCTGGGGCGAGAAGGATCGGCTGGTCGGCGCCCGCGACGCCGATCGCTTCGCCGGCAAGATTCCCGGTTCGACCAAAATGATCCTGGCCGACACCGGCCACCTGGCAATGGTCGAGCGCCCCGCCTGGTTCAACGCGACCGTCCGCGACTACCTGCTGGCCTCGTAGTCGGCCGGGCACCGGATCGGCTCGTCTGGACAATTTGCGGCCGTGGTGCGTTTGATCCGTGCGCGACGGCCGGCGTCGGGACTTCGTGCGGCCATCGGCCTCTGGGACCGCTCGCGCTCGCGACGACCCCCCTGTCAAAGTCGCTGGCGAGGCCCCGCCCGACCAAGCGGCTATGACGTGATCGCGCCCTTCGACGCCGTCGATACCTGACGCGCGTATTTGGCGAAGACGCCGCGCGTGTAGAGCGGCGGCGGAACCTCATAGGCGGTGACGCGTTCCGCGATTTCGGCGGCGGTGAGCGAGACGTTCAGTTCGCGATTCTCGATATCGAAGGTGATGGTGTCGCCCTCCTGGACCGCGCAGATCGGTCCGCCGTGGCTGGCCTCGGGCGCGACGTGGCCGGCCATCAGCCCGTGCGTAGCTCCACTGAAGCGACCGTCGGTCAGAAGCGCGACCTCCTCGCCAAGACCTTCGCCGACGAGCGCGGCGGTGACCTGAAGCATCTCGCGCATGCCCGGCCCTCCCGATGGGCCTTCATTGCGGATGACGACAACGTCACCGGCCTTGATCGCGCTTTTCTCGACCGCGGCAAACGCCGCCGATTCAGACTCGAACACCCGCGCCGGCCCCTGGTGAAACACGCGCTCGTGGCCGGCGAGCTTGACCACGCAACCCTCGGGCGAGAGGTTGCCTTTGAGGATCGCGATCCCGCCGGTCGCCTTGAGTGGCGCATCGATCGGCGTTACCACCCGCTGGCCCGCGGTCTCCTCGGCGGCGGCGGCGTATTCGCCGGCGGTGTCGCCCTCCACGCGAATGCAGCTTTCGTTGAGCACACCGGCCTCGAGCAGCCGCTTGGCGACCAGCGGAACGCCGCCGGCTTTGTAAAGGTCCATCGCCAGGTAGTCGCCGCCCGGCTTGAGATTGCAGGTCAGCGGCGTCTTGACGCTGATCTCATCGAACTCCTCGATCGTCAGATCGATCCCGGCTTCGTAGGCGACGGCCAGCAGGTGGAGCACGCCGTTGGTCGAGCCCCCGCTGGTGCAAACGGCCGCGATCGCGTTTTCGATCGACTCGCGGGTTATCACTCGCCGAGCGGTTAGACCACGCTTGAGCACGTCAACGACGAGCTTGCCGGCCGCTTCAGAGACGGCGACTCGCCGGCCCGATTCGGCGGGCACCATCGCGCTGCCGGCGGGTGAGATACCAAGGATCTCAAACGCAGTGGCCATCGTGTTGGCAGTGAATTGCCCGCCGCAGGCGCCCGCGCCGGGAGACGCCACATTTTCGAGTGCTTCGAGTTGTTGGTCGGTGATGTCGCCGGCGGCGTGCGCGCCGACCGCCTCGAACACGTCTTGAATCGACACGTCTTTGCCATTGAATGTGCCCGGAGCGATCGAGCCACCGTAAAGCATCACCGAAGGCAGGTCGAGGCGCGCGAGAGCCATGACGGTCCCGGGGATCGTCTTGTCGCAACCGGAGATCGCGATCACGGCGTCGAAGGCGTGACCGCGCGCAACGAGCTCGATGCTGTCGGCGATCACCTCGCGGCTGACCAGCGACGCGCGCATCCCTTCATGACCCATCGTGATCCCGTCGCTGATGGCGACCGTGTTGAACTCCATCGGTGTCGCGCCGGCCGCGCGGATGCCCTGCTTCACCGCCGCGGAGACCCGCCGCAGGTGAAAGTTGCACGGCATCGTCTCGGTCCAGGTGTTGGCGACACCGACGATCGGCTTGGACAGCGCCTCGGCATCGAAACCGATGCCTTTGAGGTAAGCGCGCGCCGCGGCGCGGTCCGGGCCGTCGAGAAGGGTGCGGCTCTGGTGGCGGGGGTCGAAATCGGGAGTCATGGCGGGCGATCCTACCGCGTATCCGAACCGGAAGATCGCGGCGAGCGAATCGTTGCCTGCCGGTAGCCCCCGGTCGCGTCGCGCTCAATCCACCCCGTCATTTCGAGTTCACCGAGCGCACGGACTATCTCTCGCGGCGTCAGCTCGGGTGATCCCGACGCAATCTTCTGAGCGGTGCCGTCGCCGGCGGCGATGCGGTCGAGGATCGCCGTCAGCCTCGGATTTAGCCCGAGCCGTCGGGCGTCGGGCGGGTCGCCGAACACCTCCGGCCGAGCGCCGACGTGAAACAATTGGTCGACGACGTCGCGAGCGTCCCGAACCATAAGCGCGCCTTCGATCAACATCTGGTTGGGACCCGCACTCAACGGCGAAGTGACCGGACCGGGTACCGCGGCGCAGCACCGGCCGAGGTCGAGCGCCGCGTCAACCGTGTACTTCGCGCCGGATTTCTCGGTGCCCTCAACCATGATCGTGAGATCGCTGAACGCCGCGATCAACCGGTTGCGAAGCGGAAAACCCCAGCGCCGGGAGCGCGAGCCCGGCGGTCGCTCCGAGACGACGACGCCTTGTAGGGCGATCTGTTCATGCAGCCTGCGGTGGGACGGCGGGTACGGTAGCTCCGGACCTCCGGCGAGTACGGCGGCGGTGCGGCCGCCGGCCCCCAGCGCGCCACGGTGAGCCGCCCCGTCGATTCCGAGCGCCATGCCGCTGACGACCCACACTCCGATCGCCGAGAGCTCGCTGGCAAGCGTGTACGCGAGCTCTCGGCCATACCCCGAAGCGCGTCGCGCGCCGACGATCGCGACCGACTCGCGCATCACCAGTTGCGCGAACCGTTCGGGCCGGCCGATCCCGTAGAGCACGACCGGCCTGTCGTGCTCCAACGGTTCGAACCGTCTCGGGTATCCCACATCATGCAGACAGGTCATCCAGAGGCCGTGGCGTTCGGGGAGATCGTCGCGCAGCTCGCGAACGCGGCGCGACAAGCTGGCATCGATCCGCGGCATGTGCCGCCGAAGGGCATCGAGCTGCTCGTCGGCGCCGAGGGCGAGTAGTCGTCGCACCGCGGCGGGGTCGCCGATCCCGCGCTCGGCGAAGCCGGCCGACTCGTTCTGGAGGATCGACCGGCGCAGACAGTCGTCGCAGGCCTTCACGGCGCGCCGCCGTCATCGGCGACGCGATAGGCCAGCGCCTCGGCCATGTGGTCGTCTGTGATCGTCGCGACGCCGTCGAGGTCGGCGATCGTCCTGGCGACACGCAGAGCCCGGTCGTAGCCCCGCAGCGTCAGCGCCCCGCGGCGATACGCGTCGTTGAGCTGCGCCTTGACCGAGTCATCGGTCCGCAGCAGCCGTCGCGTTTGAGCGCCGTCGAGGTGCCCGTTGCAGTGGGATTGCTCGCCGGCCAGTCTCTCGCCCTGGATCGCGCGGGCGGCGCTGACCCGGGCACGGACGCCGGCGGAATCTCCCACCGGCCCGGCCTCGACCTCGGCCGCCGTTGGACGATCGACCCTGCAGTAGAGGTCGAACCGGTCGAGCAGCGGTCCCGAGAGCCGGCGGTGGTAGCGGGCGATCTCGGCCTCGCCGCAACGACAGCGATGGTCGCCCGCGCCGCAGGGGCATGGATTTGTCGCGGCGACGAGCATGAATCGTGCCGGGAACACATGCGTCCGCTGACCACGAGTGACCGTGATCGAGCCCGATTCAATCGGCTGGCGCAGCGCCTCGAGCGTGCGGGTGGAAAACTCGGCGAGCTCGTCTAGAAACAGGACGCCGTTGGTCGCGAGCGTCACCTCACCGGCCGTCGGCACGGTCCCCCCGCCGACCAGTCCGGCCGACGAAATCGTGTGATGCGGTGCGCGAAACGGCCTCGTGGTCGCCAGCCCGTCGATCTCCAGATGCCCGGTGACGCTCTGCACGCGGGTGACCTCCAGCGCCTCGGCCTGGCTCATCGGCGGCAAGATCGACGGCAGTCGTCGCGCCAGCATCGTCTTACCGCAGCCCGGAGGCCCCATCAACAGGGCGTTATGCCCGCCTGCCGCGGCTATCTCGAGCGCACGCTGACTGAAGACGTGCCCGCGTAGGTCTTTGAGATCCGGTCCGCCCACCGCGTGCGCACCACGCGTCGGCTCCGGCTCCGGCGCGCGCCACCGGTCGTCGGCGATCGCCGATAAATCGCCGAGCCGGTCGACCACAGCGATGTCAACACCGTCGGCGAGGGCGGCTTCCCGAGCGTTGGCGGCCGGTACAGCGAGCAGCCGGACGCCTCCGGCCGTGGCCGCTTCGGTGATCGCCAAAGCCCCGCGAACGCGATTGACGCCGCCGTCGAGCGAGAGTTCTCCGACCAGCGCGACCGCTTCGAAGGCGGCGGCGTCGAGCTGGCCGCTGGCCGCCAGGATCGCGGCGGCGATCGCGAGATCGAATCCCGGCCCGGCCTTGTGCAGATCGGCCGGGGCGAGATTCACGGTGATTCGGCGTTGAGGGAACTCGAACCCCTCGTTGAGCAGCGCCGCGCGCACGCGTTCGCGCGACTCGCGCAGGGCCGTGTCGGGCAGACCGACGACTGCGAACGACGGCAACCCACGCCGAATGTCGACCTCGACGGTCACCCGGCGCGCCGCGACGCCGTCGATCGCGTAGGTGAATGTCTTGGCGAGCACACGGCAAGACTGCCGATCGGGCGGTAACGACTCAAGACGCGTTTGTTCCGTCTCAGGAAACACTCCCGAACAATTTCCCCTGATCAAATGCCGCCGAAGCGGCCTGCGTCTTTATCGTCGAAGAACGCGTTCAGAAAAGTGACGGAGCGGTCTTGAAACGCAACGCGGCGGACGGCATCGTTGAGGCATGAACACCAAGCTCCGAGACGATCGCCGCGGCCGGGTCGGCCAGCTCGCCGAGCAGGCGGTGAGCGACTACGCGACCGGCCAGGGCTGGCACGTGGTGGCCCGGAACGTCCATTGGCGCGAAGGCGAGATCGACCTGATCGCGCTCGACGACGACACGCTCGTTTTCGCTGAGGTCAAGGCGCTGGTCGGGCGCGGGCCGGACGGGATCCCGCCGTTCTCGCCCTTCGATTCGATCACCCCGCGAAAGCGTGCGCGCATTCGCCTGCTCGCCCGGCGCTGGCTGACCGACGACCTGATGAAAGTGCGCCAGACGTCGGACCTGCGGTTCACCGCGATTCGCTTCGATGCCTTCGCGGTGACCGTGATGGCCGACGACCGGTCGATCAAGAACATCGAACACGCCGAGGACGCGTTTTGAACGAGCGATCAGGCGACGCGCGCAAACTGTTCGTAAGCGGCGGAGGCGAACGACCTGCGGTGCAGCGGGGTCAACCCGTGCTCGATGATCGCCGCCTGGTGGGCGGGGGTCGCGTATCCGACGTGGCGGTCGAATCCCCAGGCCTCGAAACTCCGCGCGGCGCGGTGCATGAAGCGGTCGCGCGAGACCTTGGCGACGATCGACGCCGCGGCGATCGCCGCACTGGCGGAGTCGCCCCTGACCACCGCCTCACACGGATCGTCGAGCCCGAACGGCATGTACCCGTCGCTCACGAGCACGCAATCCGGAGCCGACACCCGCGCCAGCGCGGTGCCGAGACAATGCAGATTCGTGCGGTGCAAGCCGAAGTCGTCGATGTACCTCGCCGAACGCACAACGACGACGACGGCCGAGGCGATCCGCGAAATCTCGGGAAGCAGCTGCTCGCGGCGCGCATGGCTGAGCTTCTTGGAATCGTTCAGACGCGAAAGCGTTCGCAGGTCGGGGCCAGCGATCCGTGCGTAGTCGAACCGCACGCCCGCCGCGACGATCGGCCCGGCCAAACAGCCGCGTCCGGCCTCGTCGGCGCCGGCGATGACTTCCCCGCGAGCGCGGTCGAACTCGATCAGCGGTGAATCGATCATCGCGGCCGACGATAACGATGCGGTCGGCGTCAACGCCGTCGAGCCCGCAGGCCAGCGTTTCTAAAGCCCGCCCACGCGCTTCGGCGGCCAGTAGGTGGCGAAGGCCTCGCCGACGATGTTTGCCTCGGGCACGGGTCCCCAGTAACGGCTGTCGGCGGAGGCGTTGCGATTGTCGCCCATCATGAAGTAGTGGCCGGCCGGGATCGTAATCTCCAGCGAAAACGTGCAGTCGCCGCTGAAACTTCCCTCTTCGTCACAACTGTCGCGCTTGTTGATGAACGGCTCTTTGAGCTGTTTTCCGTCGATGTAGGCGTATCCGCGGACGATCTTCAGTCGATCTCCGGGCATGCCGATCACGCGTTTGATGAAGTTTTCGGAGTACTTGCCGGGCGATCCCTTCGGGCACGGCATCTTCGCGCCGAGAAGGTCGTCGCCGCCGCTTTTGTAGGTCTTGCCCGGCGCGTACTGATCGCCTTCGTTCGCCCCACAGCTGTTGGTTTCGGCGCCGGACGGCGGCTTGAACACCACGACGTCGAATCGCTCGGGCCGGCCGAAGCGACCTTCGACGCGGTTGACCAGCACCCGCTGACCGACCTCGAGGGTCGGGACCATCGATTCGCTGGGGATCCGGAACGGCTTGACCAGCACCGCCTGGATCAGCAGCGCCAGTGCCAGCGCCGTAGCCACGATCACAACCAGCTCGATCAGCGAGTCGCGTCCGCTGCGTGGGTGCTTGGCGCCCGTTTTTGAGTCTGGCCGCTCGATTTGATCGCTCATCGCGTGCGGGCGGCGAGGCCGAACTACGAGTCGGGGTCGTCCGACTTGGCGTCGGCGTCGCCGGTGTCGGCGTCGGCGTCGGCGTCGGCGGATTCCGGAGTTTCGCCGGCGACGGCCTCGTCGACACCGGCCTCGGCCTCGGCCTCGGGTCCCTTGTCCGCCGCGTCGGCGGTGGTGGTATCGCCGTCGACGTCGGGAGCCTTGTCCGCCGCGTCGGCGGCGGCGCTTTCGCCGCCGGGAGGGGCGTCGGCCGGGGCATCGGCGGCGACGGGGGTGTCGGCCGAGGTGGCGATCGGCGAGGAGTCTTCGGCGGTGGCCTCCGGCGGAGCGCCCGCGGCTTGATCGACGTTATCGCCGGCGGATGCCGCGGCGAGATCGGCCTCGGCCTGGGTGCCCTTGTCGTCGTAGGCGCCGGCCATCTCGGCGTCGAGCTTGGCCTGCTCCTGGGGTGACCACTGGCGCTCGCGGACGCGTGCCCGTTTGCCGACGCGGTCGCGCAGGTAGTAAAGCTTGGCGCGGCGGACCTCGCCGCGGGCGGCGACTTCGATTTTTTCAATCTTGGTCGAGTGCAGCGGAAAAGTGCGCTCGACGCCGACGCCGAAGGACTGCTTGCGGACCGTGAAGGTCTCGCGGACACCGCTGCCCTGGCGCTTGATCACCACGCCCTCGAATATCTGCGTGCGGCGACGAGTGCCCTCGACAACCTGGAAGTGAACGCGAACGCGGTCGCCGGAGTCGAACGAGGGCACCTTGCGAAGCTGTGCCTTCTCGAGCTTGTCGATGATCGTGGTCATAAAAAAGGGCACGAAGGCCAGACCCGTGTTGCGAGAACTTCCCACGGGGGCCGCGTGCGCGGTCGCAATGTTAGCTAACTCGCAAAATCTCGCCGCATTCGGCGCATTTCGGACTGCGCCCGCCGCCAATCATCGATCGCGCCGTGATCGCCGGAAAGCAGCACCTCCGGGATCTTCCAGCCGCGATACTCCGGCGGGCGCGTGTAGTGCGGGTACTCGGGTGCGCCGCCGAGCTGTTCGCTGAACGACTCCTCAAGCGCGCTTCGCCGGTCGCCGTGCGCCTCCGGCAGCTTGCGGGTGACTGTGTCGATCACGACCATCGCCGCCAGCTCACCGCCGGAAAGCACGTAGTCGCCGATCGAGATCACGTCGGTGGCGAAGTGATCGTGCACGCGCTGGTCGAAACCCTCGTAACGGCCGCAGAGCAGCGTGATCGCGGGCTCGGCCGCAAGCTCGCCGGCCAGCGCGTCGTCGAGCCGCCGCCCGACGGGCGAAAGCACGACCACGCGACGATCCTCGCCGAGCTCGACGGGATCGCGCCGGTAACGAGCCTCCAGTGCGGCGGCGACTACATCGACGCGAATCACCATTCCCGCTCCGCCGCCGTATGGCGCGTCGTCGACGCGATTATTGCCGATCGGCGTGCTGGCGCGCAGGTCGACGGTCTCGACGACGTGACCGGCCGCGGCGAGGTTCTTCACGTGGCGCTGCTCGGCAAACCACTCGAACCACTCCGGAAACAGTGTGAAAACGTCGATCCGCATCAACGTCAGCCTAGATCGCGGGACTCGCCAAGGCCGAGGAACCGCGTGTCGACCGTCACGGTCCTCGCTACCGCGTCGATCGAGGCGATCGCGTCGCCGACCATCGGAACCATCAACTCGGCGCCGTCTTCGCCGACGATTTCCAGTACGTCCACCGACGGGGTGTTGGAGAGTTTGCCGACGATTCCGAGCGTGGCGCCATCAACCGAAACCACGTGCATGCCCTCGAGGTCACTCGCGTACCACTCCCCAGTCGCCAGCGGAGTCAGCGCGTCGCGTTCGGCCGTGATCACCTGACCGCGCAGCGCCGCCGCGCGATCCCGCTCGTCGAGTCCCGTCAGGGTCAGAATCGGATGGGCGTCGGCGCCGGCGCGGGAGGCGACCGTGTAGGCCGCGCCGGCAATGACGATCGCGAGATTAGAGCGCAGCGCGTCGGGGTCGATCGCACCGTCGACGTAAAACCCGCCGCGCACGCCGTGCGGCCTCCCGACCCGGCCGATGCGGATTGGATCTCGCTGGCCGGCGCCGCCGGTCATCGTCGGCGAAGTCAGTCGACGAGGTCGACGACGACCTTGCGGCCGCGCGCCTCGGTGTGCGAGCGGACGATCTGTCGCAGAGCGTTGATCGTGCGGCCGCCGCGGCCGATGACCTTGCCGGCCTCGTCTTCGGCGACGCGAAGTTCGAGCGTGACCGAACCGTCGGATTCGTCGAACCCCTCGACGCTGACGGCGTCGGGTTGGTCGACCAGTCCTTTGACCAAGGTCTCGAGGAGGTCCTCCATCATCGGGGCGTCGGACGCGGGAGTGCCGGTCTCTTCGGCCATCGCGTAGGTGTTACGCGACGGCGGTGGGCTTGCCATCGGCGCCGAGGCTCTGAGTCTTCATCAACTGAACGACGGTGTCGGTCGGCTTTGCGCCCTGCTCGATCCAGTGCGCGAGACGCTCTTGCTTGAGCGAAATCAGCGACGGCTCGGTCTGCGGGTTGTAGGTGCCGACGTTCTCGATCACGCGACCGTCGCGCGGCGAACGTTGATCGGCCACGACGACCCGCCAGATCGGGTTTTTCTTACCGCCTACGCGGGTGAGTCTGATGCGAACCACGGCGGTGAGCGTACCAGCCGCGTCAGCGCTGGCCGAGCATCTGGCCGATGTCGGGCATTTTGCCCTTGGACATGCGTTTCATCATCTTGCGCATCTCGGCGAACTGCTTGATCAGGCGATTGACCTGCTGGACGCTGGTGCCGGAGCCGGCGGCGATCCGCTTGCGGCGCTGCCCGTTGATGATCTTTGGGTTGGCGCGCTCGCCGGGGGTCATCGAGAGGACGATCGCCTGTACGCGGTCGAGATCTCGATCGTCGACGTTGACGTTCTTGAGCGCCTTCTTGTCGACGCCGGGCAGCATTCCGAGAATGCTGCCGAGCGAGCCCATCTTGCGAACCATCTTCATCTGGTCGAGAAAATCGTCGAAGGTGAACTCGTTCTTGCGCATCTTGCGCTCCAGCTCGAGCGCCTTGTCTTCGTCGATTTCGCGTTCGGCCTTCTCGATCAGCGTGAGCATGTCGCCCATGCCGAGGATGCGGTCGGCCATGCGGTCGGGGTGGAAGACCTCGAACTGATCGAGCTTTTCGCCGACCGACGCGTACATCACCGGCTTACCGGTCACGGCGTTGATCGAGAGCGCCGCTCCGCCACGGGCGTCGCCGTCGAGCTTGGTGATGATCACGCCGTCGAAGGCGGCGGTCTCGGCGAACTGCTGTGCGACGTTGACGGCGTCCTGGCCGGTCATCGCGTCGACCACGAGCAAGACGTTGTGCGGGTTGATCGCGCGGCGGATCTTCGCGAGTTCGTCCATCAGGTCGCGGTCGATGTGCAGGCGACCGGCGGTGTCGACGATCAGCACATCGTCGAGGTTGCGGATCGACTGTTCGACGGCCCACTTGGCGATATCGACCGGGTCACGATCGGTGCCCTGCTCGTAGACATTGGCGCCGGCCCGCTCGCCGACGACTTTGAGCTGGTCGACGGCGGCCGGGCGGTAGACGTCGCAGGCGGCGACGCCGACCTTCCTGCCCTCGCGCTTGAGCATTAGGGCGAGCTTTCCGCATGCCGTGGTCTTACCGGAGCCCTGCAGCCCGGCCATCAGGATGATCGTCGGCGCGCTCTGGGCGAAGTCGAGCTCGCGGCCGGGACCGCCCTCGGCCCCGCCCATCAAGGCGGTCAGCTCCTCATTGACGATCTTCACGACCTGTTGGCCGGGATTGAGCGCCTCGAGCACCTCGGAGCCGAGCGAGCGCTCCTTCAGGTTGGCGGTGAAGTCCTTTACGACCTGGAAGTTGACATCGGCCTCCAGCAGCGCCAGCCGGATGTCGCGCATCGCCTTGTTGACGTCGTCCTCGGTCAGCTTGCCGTGTGCGCGGACGCCGGACAGCGTTTCCTGGAGCTTCTCGGAGAGAGCCTCGAACATGATGTGCTGACGTTAGTGCTTCAGCGAGACCTCGCCCACACCGGCTCTACGGCCGGTCCGGGCCCTTCAGCTCGCCGAGCTTTGCGGATAGGCCGCCGAGAGCCTGGGTGAGCTCGCCGGGGATAATCCATGTGGCGTTGGTTTCGCTGCCGGCCAGCGACTCGAGCGCCTGCACGTACTTGTAGGCGACCAGCGGGAGATCCGGGTTGCCGGCGTGGATCGCATCGAAGACGGTCTTGATCGCCGCGCCCTCGCCCTCGGCTTCGAGGATCTGCGCCTGCTGAGAGCCTTCGGCGTTGAGGATCGCGGCTTGCTTCTGGCCTTCGGCGGTGAGGATCTGCGACTGCTTGGTGCCCTCGGCGGTGAGGATCACGGCGCGTTTCTCGCGCTCGGCGCGCATCTGCTTTTCCATCGCCTCCTGGATCGTGGCCGGCGGGTCGATCGCCTTGAGTTCGACGCGGTTAACGCGAATTCCCCACTTGCCGGTGGCCTCGTCGAGCACGATGCGCAGCTGGGTGTTGATGTCGTCGCGCGATGTCAGAGCCTTTTCGAGCGACAGGCCGCCGATTACGTTTCGCAACGTCGTGGTGGTCAGCTGTTCGATCGCCTGCAGGTGGTTGGCGATCTCGTAGGTCACGGCGCGCGCGTCGTTGATCGTGTAATAGAGGACGCTGTCGATCTGAACGACGACGTTGTCCTCGGTGATCACCGGTTGCGGCGCGAAGCTGACCACCTGTTCGCGCATGTCGATCAACGGGCGAACGCGGTCGACGTAGGGGATGATCAGCGTCAGGCCCGGCTGCAAGGTGCGGCTGTAGCGGCCGAGCCGCTCGACCACACCGGCCTTGGCCTGGGGAACGATCCGCACGCCGCGAAGCGCCGTGAAAAGGATCAAGACGACAACTGCGATCAGGACGATCGTTCCGGCGGTCATTAGTTTGCTCCCAGCGATTGTTGGTCAGAGGTCGAATCGGTCGGTTTGACGATCGCCGAGGCCCCGGCGATTTCGACGACGGTCACGTGTACGCCGGACTCGATGCGGTCGAGCCCCGGGGCCGGGAGCGCAGTCCAGTTCTCATTTTCGAGCCGGACCAGGCCCGGCTCGTCGCCGGTGATCGTCTCGAGCACACGCGCGCGCTTGCCGACCAACGCGGCCGCGTTGGTCAGCAGTTCGGGCGGTGCCTCGAGATGTCGCTTTGCGATCGGCCGCAAAAGCGTGATCGAGACGGTCGAAAGCACCGCGAAGACGGCCAGCTGCACCTCGATGCCGACGCCGAAGGCCGCGGCGATCGCGGTGACGGCCGCGGCCATCGCCAGCGGCCCGAATATGAAACCGGTGAACATCGCCAACTCGCCGAGCGCGAGGACGACAGCCGCGATTAACCACCAAGACCAGTCAGGCATAGGTTGCCCAGTATTAAGGATCTGGCGGCGGACGTGCCCGGCGCCCGTCGCGCGCGTTACTCGGAAACCAGAGCGCGGGCGAATTCGGCGGCGTCGAACGGGCGTAGATCTTCGAGTTGCTCGCCGATGCCGATCATTTTCACGGGGATCGCCAGTTCCTCGGCGATCGCCAGCGCTATGCCGCCCTTGGCGGTTCCGTCGAGTTTGGTCAGGACGATCCCGGTGACCGCAACCGCCTCGGTGAACAGCTTCGCCTGGCGCAGTCCGTTCTGGCCGGTTGTGGCGTCGATTACGAGCAGCGTCTCGTGCGGGGCGCCGGGCAGTCGCTTCTCGATCACGCGGCGAACCTTTTTGAGCTCCTCGAGCAGGTTTTCCTGGGTGTGCAGCCGGCCGGCGGTGTCGATCAGCGCAACATCGATCCCCCGCGACGCGGCGGCGCCGACGGCATCGAAGGCGACCGCGCCGGGGTCCGATCGATCGGCGCCGCGGACGAAATCACTCTCGGTGCGGGTCGCCCACTGCTCGAGTTGCTGGGTCGCGGCGGCGCGGAAGGTGTCGGCGGCTCCCAGCAGCACGCTCTTGCCGAGCTCGTTGCGCAGGTGCCAGGCGATCTTGCCGATTGTCGTGGTCTTGCCGGTGCCGTTGACGCCGCAGACCATCACGACGGTCGGAGCGTGGCGCAGGTCGATGCGCTGTTCGCCGACCGTGGCGGTCTCGGCGAGCAACTCGCGCAGGCGCTCGGTGATCGCCTCGCCGCCGGCGACTCGACCCTCTTCGACCTCGGTCTCGAGCCGGCTGACGACCTTCGCGGTCGTCCGCGCGCCGACGTCGGCGTAGATCAACAGCTCCTCGAGGCGCTCCCAGGTGGCGTCGTCGAGGGTGTCAAAAAGCGTCGAACGCAGCTCGGCGCTGAACGCCTGGCGGGTCTTGCCGAGGCTCTCGCGGAGCCGCGAGAACATGCCGCGGCCGCGCTCGGGCGCCGTCACCGGCTCGGCCTCGGGCATGGGCGGGTCGTCGGTGATGAAGAGATCTTTCCAGTCGCGCGGCACGGCGTGATCTTAGGCCGCATCGAAGATCCAGCCACAACCGGACTAGACGACCCGACGATCGGCAAGAATCACACGCAAGCGGGCAACCCGGCTCAGCGCCGGACGTTCAAAACCCGCACAGACCAATCTTCAGAAAGGCTCTTGCCAAGTGAACATCGCATTGATCGCCATCGGCGCAGTCGCCGTCCTCCTCGTCTTGTATGCGGTCGTCACGTACAACAAGCTCGTCACGCTGCGCAATCGCGCCGACGAGGCGTACTCGGACATCGAAACCCAGCTCAAACGCCGTCACGACCTGATCCCGAACCTCGTCGAGACGGTCAAGGGTTACGCCTCCCACGAACGCGGCACGTTCGAGGCCGTCACCGCGGCGCGCGCCGGGGCGGTCAACGCCCAGGGCCCGGAGGCACAGGGCGCCGCCGAGAACATGCTCACCCAGGCGCTGGGCAAGCTGTTCGCGGTCGCCGAGGCCTACCCCGACCTCAAGGCCAACGAGAACTTCCTGCAACTGCAGAACGAGCTGACCGACACCGAGGACAAGGTGCAGGCCTCGCGGCGTTTCTACAACATGAACGTGCGTGATCTGAACATCAAGATCGAGCAGTTCCCGTCGAACGTCATTGCCGGCGCCGGCAACTTCGAGCAGCGCGAGTTCTTCGAGATCGAGGATCCGGCCGAGCGCGCGGTTCCGTCGGTTTCGTTTTCGTAGCAGCGGTGGTTTAGCACCCCGTGTACGAGCAGATAACCGCCAACAAGCGCAAGTCATGGCTGCTGATGTCCGGCTTCCTGCTGGTTTACGCCGCGATCGCCTACGCGCTTTACCTCTTCTGGGGGCCGGCCGGGACCGTGATCGTCGCGGTGATCGCGGTCGTGATGGTTTTGACGTCGCTGTTCATGGGCGACGACATGGCGGTGATGGTCGCCGGCGGGCGTCAGATCAAGAAAAAGGAGGAGGCGCCGGAGCTGTGGCGGATGGTCGAAAACCTCTCGATCACGGCCGGGCTTGAGATGCCGCGGCTGTTTGTCTCGCCGGATCCCGCTCCAAACGCCTTCGCCGCCGGGCGATCGCAGAAACAGGCCCTAATCTGCGTCAACCAGGGATTGCTCGACGTGCTCGACGACCAGGAACTGCACGGTGTGCTCGCTCACGAGATGGCGCACATCCGCAACCTCGACGTTCGCCTGATGACCTACGCCGCGGTGCTCGCCGGGTCGATCGCGATGATCGCCCAGATCATCATGAACGGGCTCTTTTTCGGCGGTAACAACCGCGAGGGCGGCGGCAACATCATCGGTTTGGTCGCCGTGGTCCTGACAGCGATCCTCGCGCCGCTGGCGGCGATGTTGATTCAGTTTTCGATCAGCCGCAAGCGCGAATACGTGGCCGACGCCTCGGGCGCCGAGTTGACGCGCTACCCGCAGGGGCTCGCGTCCGCCCTGCGGCAGATCTCGGGCAACATGCGACCTACCGACCGACCCGAAGACGCGATCGCCCACATGATGATCGCGCCACAGCTGAAGGCCAGCGGGCGCGCCTCGACATTGTTCGCGACCCACCCGCCGACCGAGGACAGAATCGCCCGCTTGACGGAGATGGCCGGCGGGATCGACCACCGTCACGACCGCGCCGTCGGCGAGTACTTCAGGTCGCCGTTCGGCAACGGATAGCCGGTCGGGTCGACGCAGCCGGAGATGGTCTAGCGATCAAGTCGCAGGCCCGCGTTTACGCGCGGATGCGAACGGTCTCAGGCGACGGCGAGTTCGGATTGGCCTTGCGCGCCGGGTTCACCGGGCGCGCCACTCATACGGCGGGTGATCACCTTGCTGACGCCGTCGGCGCCCATGCTGACGCCGTAGAGACAGTCGGCGGCGTCCATCGTGCGCTTTTGGTGGGTTATGACGATGAACTGGGAGTACGCGCTGTGTTCACGCAGCAACGCGACCAGCCGGTCGATGTTGACGTCGTCGAGCGCCGCCTCGGCCTCATCGAAGACGTAGAACGGGCACGGGCGAGTCAAGAACACCGAGAAGAGGAAGGCGAGGGCGACCAGTGAGCGCTCGCCGCCGGAAAGCAGCGTCAGGCGGCGGCCCGACTTGCTGCCGGGCAACGTGACCTCGATCTCGACGCCGTATTCGATGTCGGCGTCGGGGTGGGCGTCGGGGTCCTCGGGCATCGCGTCCTCGGCCGCGGCGGCGATCTCGGCGGCGTCGGTGCCGGCCGGTGTCAGCGGTGCGGTCTTGGGGCGCTCCTGGACCAGGTTGAGGCGTCCTGAACCGCCCGGGAAAAGCCGGCCAATCAGCTCTTCGAAGTGCGCCCTCGTCGCGTTGAACGTCTCTTCGAACGACGTGCGGATCGTGCGGTCGACTTCCTTGATCAGATCGCCGAGCTCTTTGAGCGCCGCGTCGAGGTCGTGGCGCTGGGATTCGAGTTCTTCGACGTGGGCGATCGCCTCGGCGTATTCGTCTTGGGCCAGCGGATTGATCGGACCGAGCAGTTCGCGGCGACGGGCGATTCGCGTCAGGGCGGCGGCGATTTCTTCGACACGGGCGTCGTCGAGCACCCGAGTCGCGGCGGCGACATCGCGGCCAAGCGCGGTCGCAAGTTCGGCGACGGCGCCGGATGCGTCGGCGTGGATGTCGCGGGCGCGCTGGGCGCGTACCTCGGCGGTGGTGACGAGTTCGCCCTGTTCGCGCAGGGCGGCCTGCAGCCGGGCTTCGGCGGCGGCGTGGCGGCGTAGTTGATCGGCGAGTTGCTCGCCGGCG
>JBASWU010000019.1:0-41033 GCA_049276635.1 Solirubrobacterales bacterium
GGCCGATCCCGGCCAGCTCGGCCGCATCGCGAAGTTGCCCGGTGTCGCCGCCGTAGAGCCCGCGCCGCGACGGTCCCCGCTCGTCGCGACGGCGATCGATGGCTCGCCGACCTGGCACGCGGCCGGATGCACCGGGGCCGGAGCGGGCGACGTTAACTGCCCGAGCGTCGACGGCGCGCCGGGCGCCGCCGACAGCGAAGACAAGCTCGGCGGGCCCGACGTCGGAGTCTGGGACACCGGCGTCAACCTCGTTCACCAAGTGTTCAACGGCCGCAGCCCGCAGATCGTCACCGCCCCCAAGCGAGCGGTCGCCAACAGCAGCTTCAACCCCTGTGCGGAGGCTCCGAGCGAAGAATTTTGGTGCCCGTACGGCAGCAAACACGGCAACACGATCGCCTCGATCATCGCCTCGCGCGACCCCGCGCACCTGGGGATGGCGCCCGGCGTCGACAAGATTCTCGACCCGCTGCGCGCGGAAGCCGAGGCCGCGTGGCTGTCGGGCTTCACCTTGCGTGGCGAGCCCCCGGCCGCCGACCTCCCCGAGGTCGTCAACTACTCCGCCGGCGGCGCGATCACCGGTGGTGGCGACGACGACTACAGCTCCCGCGAGACCGACATCTTCGTGTCGCTCTTCGGCATCGCCCGCAGCGGCGCCGCCGGCAACAGCGGACCCTCCTCCAGTCACACCCTGGAGCGGGACCGCGTCTTTGCCCCGTGCAGCGCCTGGAACGCCCTCTGCATGGGAGCCATGGTGCCAAACGGCCTCGGCCGCGCCGACGATGCAGTCGCCGGCTACTCCAGCCGCGGCCCGACTTTCGGCGGGCGCAAGAAGCCCGACCTGCTCGCCGACGGCACCGACGGCTGCCCCTCCTACCAGGACTCCACTACCTGGGTGGGCAACTGCGGCACAGGCACCTCCTACGCCGCCCCGCGCGGCGCCGCGGCGATCGCGCTCCTGGCCAGCGCCGGCGTCACCGACACCTCGGCCCAGCGCGCGATCCTGATCAACTCGTCGCACATGGTCCCGTCGGAGTACGACCGCTTCCTCCCCGACGACGGCCCCCCCGCCAACCGCGCACCGGCTCGATACTGGACCCCCGACGGCGCCTGGGGCGAACTCGCGCTCGATCAGACCTTTCCCAAGCGCGGCAACTACGCGCTCGGCACGGTCACCCCCGGGCCCGGCCCGAACTCGGCGCGCTTCTACCGCGTCGACGGCATGGCCGCCGGTGAGCGGACGACGCTGGTCTGGAACCGTAGAGTCGTGGCCCCCTACTGGCCCAGCACCAACGGCATCGCGGCATTCACCACGACCGACCTCGACCTCTATCAGTACAAGACGACCGGCGACACGACCGGCGGCGAGGACAACGACGACGATCTCGCCTGTGCGATCCCGGCGCAAACGACGGTCTCGCGGTGCGGCGTCGACGAGCAGGAGCGCTCGGAACGTCTTGGCCCGTTCCCGGCCAACGGCAACTCGGACGCTACGGACAACGTCGAGCAGGTGCGCGCCCGGACTGCGGGCCCGTCGATCATCAAGGTCAAGGCGTCGTCCGGCGTCACCGGCGCCGCCGAGGAGCCCTACGCGCTGGCCAGCGACCAGCGGCTGATCCCGATCGCGACGCCGACGATCAGCATTACAAAGCCCGTGATCGCCGAACCCGAAATCACCGGAGGCCAGCGAACCACCGTCAGCGCCGTGATCGTCAATGACTCGGTCGGAACCGATCTTTCGACGGCGATGGAGTTGGGATCGCTGACGGCGAGAATCGAGCTTCCGCCCGGCGTGACGATGGTCGGCAGCGGCCCGATCGACGGCGTTCAGAACAACTTGCTCTCTCCGGGCGAGCGCGACACCGTCGTGTGGAAGGTACAGGGCAACACCTCGGCGCTGCACCAGATCAGCGTCAGCGCCAGCGGTGTTCGCTTCGGCGAGACGTTCCAGACCACCTCCGCGCCCACGCAGCTGACCGTCGACGGCCAACCGCCGACCGCCTCGATTGCCGCCCCGCAAGACTGGTATCCAGCACGCACGGCGATGCTCAATTGGACCGCGGCCGACGACCTTGCGGACGTCGCCAAAGTCGAGGTGCAGGCCTCGATCAACGGCGATGAGTTTGCCAACGTGTTTACCGGCGCGGGAACCAGCGGATCGGTCAGTATCACGCTCGTCGAAGGCCAGCAGGTCAAGACGCGGATCCGCGCGACCGACACGCTGGGCAACACGTCGGACTACGTCGAGTCGACATCGTGGAAGGTCGACGCCGACCCGCCGGTGCTTTCGATCGACGCCCCCGGCGAGGTTCCATACGGCGCTCCGGCTTACGTCACGATCCGCTCCTTCAACGTCGGCGCGCCGACGACGAACTACGTGCGCACCAACGGCTCGTCCGTATTCCAGCCGAACGCCGGCGAAGTTTTTCTGATTCCATCGGTCGCCCGCCTCGGCCTGCCGGTGACGGTCGAGGCCCAGACGGTCGACTCGCTAAACCGCATCGTCCGCAGATCGGTCAATATCGCCACACGGCCGCGGGCGGTGGCGATTCGGGTCTCCGCGATCAAGCGTGGCCGGAGCAAGATGCTCGCGTTCAAGCTCTCGGCCAAGGCGAGCGGAATGATCAGCGTTGCGATCAAGTGCGGGCGCGACAAGCTGCGCAAACGCGCCGACGTCACCGGCACCACCGCCTACGTCCGCGTCGGCAAGCGCAGCGGCCGCTGCCAGGTCGCCGCGGCGTTACACCCCCTCGCCCCATACCAGTTCCGCGCGGTCAAGATCCGCAAACGCGTTCGGCTCTAAGACACCAAAGCCGTGCGCCGGTGGGAGGCCCGGGCCCGGGCGCACGCGAGTGCCGCGCGGACTCCACTCGCCGCGCGAAACCGGAAAATCGGGCATACTTGGTTCTTCGATGGACGCGGCGGTGTTACAGACAGCGACGGTCGCCGAGGCGATGCAGCCCTTCGACTCCGTGCCGGCGACGATGTCGCTGGGCGAGGCGGCGGCCTTGATGCGCACCCACCACGGCCGCGCGCTGATCGTCGACACCGGCGACGACTCACCGGCGATTTTCACCGAGTACGACATCGTCAAGGTCGTCGGAGCCGGTGAATCACTCGATGGCAAGGTCGTGGGCGACCACCACACGAACATCGCGGTCGCGGCGACCCCGGACTGGTCGCTCGTCCGGGCGGTCGACACGATGTTGCAGGGCCAGTTTCGCCACCTCGTCGTCGTCGACGCCGGCGAGACAGTCGGACTGCTCGCGATGCGCGACATTCTCGCGGTCATGCTCGACTCGAGCGACCGCCCCGAGCCCTCGCAGGAGACGATCGAGTTCAGCGCCGAGATCGACGAGGACGCCGGGCACTTACTGCACAATCTCCGGCGCAGTGCGAAGCAGCACCTGGTCGCCGCGAAATGCGCCTGCGAACTTGAGTGGATGGACGTTCTGATCGGCCAGGCAGAAGAACGCCCTGATCTCACCCGTGACGAACTTCAGCAGATATGGGAACAGCGCCATCCCTGCCCGGCGCTGCACTCGATGGGCGGAGGCGGCGACTAAACCCGACGCGGCGGCGGTGTGCGCGCGGTGGCGTTTGACGCGTGCCCAGGCCCGGCCGTCCCGCGGGCAACCCCGGGTCGCCACTTCTCCCGGTCACCACTTGCTCGAGCTCGTGACCGACCGCTCGGGGCTGATCTCGCCCCAGTTGAGCTTGGGGTGTTCGTACGCGGCGGCGAGGGTGTTGTGACCCATCTGCTCGACCGCGGCGACCGTGATCCGCCCGCAGGCGATCGCATCGGAAAGCGCGTGGTGGTGGTCGAGCTTGATTTTCAGGAACTCCGACAGCGTTGAGAGCTTGTGGTTTTCCGGACCGGTCGATCGCGCGGGATCGGAGATCTCGCCCGGCTTGAGTTTGCGAGTATGACCACGCGGCCAGGCATTGCGAGCGAGAGCCATCGAACAGCCGTAGCGCACGGTCGGAGTCTGAAGATCGGCCCGTTGAAGCTCGCTGCGCAACACGCCCATGTCGAAGTTGGCGTTGTGGGCGATCAGCGGATAGCAGGCCGCGTAATGGATCAGCTCGGGCCAGATGTCGGCGAACCGGGGTTGGCCGACCACGTCGCGCGGGGTGATCCCGTGTACGTTGATCGCACCGCGATCCCATCCCCGCGGCGAGATACCCGGATCGAGCAGCGTGTAGCGCTCGTCGATCGCCACGCCGTTCTCGAAGTGGACGACTCCGACGGCGCAGGCAGTGCCCCAGCTGGCGGTCTCGAAGTCGATAGCGACGAACGAATCCATCCCGATTGACGCTACCGAAAGCGCCGGAGGAACGAGCGGCCCCGCGGCCTTGTCCGGGTCCTATGCCATTGCACATGTGGGCACTTATCCCTTTACGGTATGTACACTGAAAAACAGCATGGCAAGCAGACCGCGCTAAGGCCGGACGTAGGGCGTGAGAACCGGGAATACTTCGGTCTCAATGACCGTCGCAATGTCGTCCAGTCCCCGCGGAAGCTGGACATACCGCTTGGCTTGCTCGGTGCCAACCAATATGCCTACGAGTGCGGTGCCCGTGATCTTCACATCCACGGCGTTATAGGGAAGTCCGGTGATTTCTGCCTCGTTCTCAAGAACGTGCCTCTCGGTGAGCAGCTCGCCACTCCCGCGTTGAACAACTCCGTTCGCGTCGGTGAACTCAATGCGGTGGTCGGCCATGCCGCTGGCGACGACCGGGAGCTTGGTGTGTTTGTCTGTATTCCAGAGAGAGTTCAACAGCTTGAGGATGGGCATTTCCGGGTCCGACCAGTCGAGATCGCGCGGCTGCATAAGCTGGAGTGCTGCGACCGCATCGTCCGGCAGCGTCTTGGTATCGGACCTCCACCGCGCCCGCTGATTGAGTCGGTCCTCGTTCTCCCCTGGGACATCGGGTTCCGAGACCCCTTGGAAGTAGATCGGGAACTGACAGCTGCCTCGATCCTTCGGGGCGACCATTGCGGACATGATGTGGTCGAGACTGGATCGCAGGTTGTGGATCGCATCGGCGGCAATCAACGGTATGTCGGTGTTGGCGGGGCCTGCGGTGAATGTAAGCCGCCTGATCTTTCGCTTTTTCTTGCCTTCGACCCGCTCGCTCACCGTGTATGGGTCCGTGGAAGCGAAGGCCTCGACAGCGTGTTCGAGATCGACCAAGTGCTTTTTGGCTCGCGCGACCTTTGCAACGAACGAGGGAACTAGTGCGGACAACCGTTAGCCTCCTAGAAGTGACCGACAAGCGACCAGACCAAGCTACACAAAAGACCAGGCCTAAGAAGGGCAAGCCGGTCGAGATCCCGGTGCCTAAGCGCGGAGATGTGGAGCGCGATCTTTTGAAGATTGCGAAGAAGCCCTCCGCTACTTCAGATACTCCTTGACCGCCTGATCGACGGCCTGTTGAACATCGGCTTTCGTGGCCGAGTGGTCGAAGTGTTCCGCGACGACCTGTGAAGCAAGTATCTGGAATACGGCCCACAGGAAAAGAATTAAGGCATGCTGCATCTTCGGCTGGAGCCTCGCAATAAGTGGTTGTAGCGATGGCGCTTCTGCGATTACTGCAGCCGCCGCCGCCTCATCGCTGATCACGCCACGCTTCGCATCGTCCAGGATGCTCGCAAGGTTCGCCAACCGTTCTCGGGTTAGGTCGGTGGCTTCAAGCACCTCAATCGTGTCGTCGGTCACATTGAATGTTCCGTCTGGCAATTCCGCCCAATTGCCACATCGTGGGCAAGTCTCACGGTTATCGCTCATTACCAATCCAGTGACATTGCCGGAAATCACCAAGGCGTTCGACTGGTAAATCAGCCCGCACGACGGGCAGAAAGCAGGAAATTGGATCGGCATGGCTCCCATACTGACAAAATTGAACTAGCGATGTATGCCGCTGCGTGGGTAAGCGGTACGGTCGTCGGTGCCTTGATCTGGGGATTGATCAGCTAACGGTGCGCATCAGCAGCGTTTCAAACATCGCCCGTTCGTCGTGACGATGGTTGTAACGGAACGTGAATTCGTCCAAGTACGACTGCAACCACTTTTGTGAGACGTACTTGTAATTACCCCGGATGCCGGTCTTGAGGTTGCCGAAGAATCCCTCAATCGTGTTCGTGTGAGTGTCACCGTCCACGTAGGTTTCGGTGTGATTAATCAGACTATGGTCGAGAAAGTGAAGCTCTAGACCACCGTAGGCGTGGAACTCGTCTGTAATGACGATCGATTCACGCTCGACCCATTCTTTGAGCTGCTTACGCAGTCCGTAGTGACGACCGCCCGGCATAATCGTGGCCTTGACTCGCCCAGAGCGCTCGACAGCGGCAAACACGGTTACAAGTTCTTTCTTGCGATTGACCTTTCGACGCTGATCGCGGCGCTGCTTCGGGTGGCCCTTCGGCTTACCGCCGACCAAAGTCTCATCGGCTTCAACGTCGCCGGAAAGCTTCTCGTCGTCGTCGCCCATAAGTTCGTTGCGGATCAGGTTGACCATTCTCCATGCCGTCTTGTATCCGACTCCAATCTCGCGCTCCAACTGCTTGGCCGAGATGCCACATCGCGTACTAGTCATCAAGTAGATGGCATAGAACCAAAGCTGAAGCGACGTAGACGACTTGTGAAAGATCGTGCCGGCCGTTGGGTGAATGTGGTGCCCGCACGAGTCGCAGCACCAGGACGGGCGCGAAGCCGTCTTGTGGAACTTCCGTTCTTTCTCACACTTCGGGCATTGCGCGCGCTCACCATCGGGTGAGAACCGCTGCATCCAGAGCCATTGCAAACAGGCGGCATCGTCTTTGAAGTCCGCCATGAATTCCATGAGCGAGTATTCCGAATCGGACGCCTTAGAGCGCTTGGGGTTGTTTCGATCTGCTTTAGCCACTCACCGAGTGTAGCAAAATCTACATACGGTAAGGGGATAAGCGCCCACATGTGATCGCGTGTACGTGCGATCACATGTGCAGTGTCCTACTGTCGCCGCGGGACTCGTCGCGGGCCGATGAGCCGGCCCCGGCGCCGGCGCCGGCGGCTTTAGTAGCGGTAGTGATCCGGCTTGTACGGACCCTCGACCGGGACGCCGATGTAAGCGGCTTGCTCGGCCGACAGCTCGGTCAGCTTGACGCCGATCGCGTCGAGGTGCAGGCGAGCGACCTTTTCGTCGAGATGCTTGGGCAGCACGTAGACCTGCTTGTCGTAGTCGTCGTTCTTGGTGAACAGCTCGATCTGGGCGATCGTCTGGTTGGTGAACGAATTGCTCATCACGAAGCTCGGGTGGCCGGTGGCGTTGCCGAGATTGAGCAGACGGCCCTCGGAGAGCACGATGACGCTCTTGCCCGACGGGAACTTCCACTCGTGTACCTGCGGTTTGACCTCGATCTTCTCGATTCCGGCGATCGCGGCCAGGCCGGCCATGTCGATCTCGTTGTCGAAGTGACCGATGTTGCCGACGATCGCCTTGTCCTTCATGCGGCTGATGTGACCCGCGGTGATGATGTCCTTGTTGCCGGTGGTCGTGATGAAAATGTCAGCGGTCTCGACGTGGTTTTCGAGCGTGTTGACCTCGTAGCCCTGCATCGCCGCCTGGAGCGCGCAGATCGGGTCGATCTCGGTGATCACGACCCGGGCACCGCCGGCGCGCAGCGACTCGGCCGAGCCCTTGCCGACATCGCCGAACCCGCAGACGACCGCGACCTTGCCGCCGAGCATGACGTCGGTCGCGCGGTAGAGGCCGTCGACCAGCGAGTGGCGGCAGCCGTAGAGATTGTCGAACTTGCTCTTGGTGACGGAGTCGTTGACGTTGATCGCCGGGAACAGCAGGTCTCCGGTCTTGGCCAGCTCGTAGAGGCGGTGGACGCCGGTGGTGGTCTCTTCGGTCACTCCGAGAATGCCGTCGGCGATCTTGGTGTAGCGCTCGCCGTCCTGCTCGATCGACCGCTGCAGAAGGGTGAGAAATACCGTGAACTCCTCGGACTCGGCGCCGGCCGGGTCCGGCACGGCGCCGGCGAGCTCGAACTCGCGACCCTTGTGCACGAGCATCGTGGCGTCGCCGCCATCGTCGAGGATCATGTTCGGGCCTTCGCCGCCCGGCCAGCTGACGACCTGCTCGGTGCACCACCAGTACTCCTCGAGCGTCTCGCCCTTCCAGGCGTAACAGGGGATGCCCTTGGGGTCGTCGGGCGTGCCGTCGGGACCGACGACGACGGCCGCGGCGGCCTCGTCCTGGGTCGAGAAAATGTTGCATGAGCACCAACGCACGTCGGCGCCGAGCGCGGTCAGTGTCTCGATCAGCACGGCGGTCTGAACGGTCATGTGCAGCGAACCGGTGATGCGCGCTCCCTTGAGCGGCTGCGCGTCGGCGTACTCGGCGCGAGTGCTCATTAGGCCCGGCATCTCGTGTTCGGCGAGCTCGATCTGCTTGCGGCCGGCGGTCGCAAGCGAAAGGTCGGCGACCTTGTGGTCGGTTTTGACGTCTACGGCGGTGGTGGTCATCGGGATGGATCTCCTTGAGGCGTTTCGATTGGGGGAAGCGGATCGGGCGTTTCGGGACCGGGAACTCCGGACCCAGGAAGTTCGACCTCGTCAGCTCGGGCTTGGAAAAAAGTGGAATCACCCAGTAAAAGGCGATGGTGTTTTTGTTGCTCCCAGCCGAGCCAGTCGCTGGCCGCGACGTCGGCCGGGCGTTCGGGGGTTTGCTCAAGCCACTCGCTGATGGCGTGGTCTAGCCGCGGAGTGTCTCGCAGCCGGCGGGCGAATCCGACATCGCCGATCTCGAGGCCGTGCTCGCGCAGCAGTTCACGCAAGGTCCGCAGGCGCTGAAGCTCGGCGGGACCGTAGAGGCGGTAGCCACCTGCAGAACGCGGCGGTTCGACCAGCCCGACGCTCTCGATGTAACGCAGCATTCGCGCCGACCAACCGGTGGTCTCGGCCGCTTCGTTGATCGTCAGGGAGCCGGGCGACCCGGCGCCGGCGACGGTATCGGTTGCGAGCGGGGATGCCATCGGCCACAACCTTATCACGCTCGTGTCAAGGATCGGTGGCGATTTCGGCCGATTACCGACTCCTCGGGTCAAGGTTTCCGCGACCGCTGCCGAACGCATAACTAGTGCGTTTTCGCGACCGACACCACATTTTCACCGGACTGGCCGAGCCGCGGCGGTTCGAGCACGAGCTTGAACGTCAAATCAACGATGTCGCCGGCGGCGGCGGCGAATCCGCGCTCCTGATGATCGACGTCGGCGCCCGCTTCGAGGAGCCGCAGATCGCGACTCTCGCCCAAATGCTCAGGCGCCGAGTGCGCGGGAGCGACTTGGTCGCACGCACCGCGCGAGGTGAGTTCGCGGTGCTCCTGCACCACACCGATCGCGCTCATGCGATCTGTGTCGCCGACTCCCTGCTCGACGCGATTCATATCGAAGCGACCGCGCGCTGGAACATCGCGTCGGCGGCGAGCATCGGCCTGGCGGTGACCGAGGATGTATCACCGCTGGCGCCGACGACGCTCGCCGACGCCGCCGGCGTCGCGATGGCCGAAGCCAAGCGCGCAGACCGCGATCGGCTGGCGATCTACGACCCGCGCCGCCACGAGTTGCGGCACGTCAGCTCGCGTGCCGCCTAAGCCGTAATCGCGATCATCCGCTCGATCGGAACGCGTGCCCGCTCGGCGATCGCGGGATCGACGTCGACGACGAACTTGTCGTCGCGCAGGGCGTCGCGCAGACCGCGCAGCGTGATCGTCTTCATGAAGCCGCAGACCGCGCCGGCCGACGCGGGAATGAACGTGCGGTCGGGCGCGGCCAGACGCAGTGGGTGAAAAATCCCCTCCTCGGTGGCGACGACGAACGTCTTCGCGCTCGACTGCTTGACGTGCTCGATCATTCCGCCGGTCGAGAGGATAAAGGTGCGCTCGGGATCGATATCGCCGCAGGCCAGATACTCCATCGCGCTGGTCGAGCAACCGCATTCCGGGTGAATCAGCAGTTCGCTGCCGGGGTGGTCCTCAAGCAGGGCGTTGAGATCACCCGGGCGGATGCCGGCGTGAACGTGGCACTCCCCCATCCAGACCTTCATCGGCCGCTTGGTCACTTTCTCAACGTAACTGCCGAGGAACATGTCCGGCCCGAAAAGGATCTCTCTGCCTTCGGGGATCGCGCGGACGACGTTGACCGCGTTACTGGAAGTGACGCAGTAGTCGGTCTCCGCCTTGACTTCGGCGGTCGTGTTGACGTACATCACGACGACCGCGCCGGGGTTCTCGGCCTTCCAGTCGCGCACTTGTTGAGCGGTGATGCCGCTCGCGAGCGAGCAGCCCGCGCGCGTGTCGGGGATCAGCACCGTTTTGTCCGGACTCAGCACCTTCGCCGTCTCGGCCATGAAGTGCACGCCGCAGAAGACGATGCGATCGGCGTCGGTACGAGACGCCTCGATCGAGAGACCCAGCGAGTCGCCGGTGTAGTCGGCGACATCCTGAACCTCGGGCACCTGGTAGTTGTGGGCGAGGATCACCGCGTTCTTCTGCCGGGCGAGTTCGCGGACTTCGGCCGACAGCGCGACGATGTCGCCGGCCGATGGCCTCGCGGGCAGCGGCGGCGGCGCCACCGGAAGCATGTACGCCTCGGCGCGCTCCGGAGTGACGGTCGGTGCAGGAGTCATCTAAAAAGACCTCTGGTGGGATATGTTCCGCCTTTGCCCAGATTGAGCGCCGGCTGGAATGAACTCAAGAGATGAGTTTATCGGCTGGCCGGTCTCACGCGATCGTACGTGGCCGGCCGAGGATCACTGGTCCACCGCACCGGCGAGCGCCCCACCGTTCTCTCCGGTAGGCCGTGCCCGCTCGCCGGGCCCGAGCGCAGGGCGTGGCATCGCGTCAGGCGCCTTCGACGACCATGCTCAGATCGAGCGCGGCGGCGCCGTGGGTGATCGATCCCATCGAGATGTAGTCGACGCCGGTTTCGGCGGCGGCGCGGACGTTGTCGGCGGTGTAGCCGCCGCTGGCTTCAAGCTCGGCGCGGCCGGCCACCAGTTCGACGGCCGCGCGCAGTTGCACGTTGTCCATGTTGTCGAGCAGCAGGCGACGGGCGCCGGCGGCGAGCGCCTGCTCGATCTCGCCGGTGTCGCGGACCTCGACCTCGACGCTGAGGTCGCTGCCGGCCAGGCAAGTGGTGACCGCCGCTTCGATCGAACCGGCCGCTGCGATGTGGTTCTCCTTGATCAGGATCGCGTCGGAGAGACCGGCGCGGTGGTTGACGGCGCCGCCGGCGGCGACGGCGGCCTTCTCAAGCGCGCGCATCCCGGGCGTGGTCTTGCGCGTGTCGAGAATCGTGGCGGTCGTGCCGGCGACCGCCTTGACCGCGCGCGCGGCGGCGGTGGCGACGCCGGAGAGATGCATCAAAAAGTTGAGCGCGGTCCGCTCGCCGGTCAGCAGGGCGGCCATCGGGCCGGCAACGCGGGCGATCTCGCCGCCCTCGCTCCAAGACCCCTCGTCTCGCAGCCGGGCGTACTCGATCGTCGGGTCGAGTTCACAGAAGACGGCCTCGGCGATCTGGTGTCCGAAGATCACCCCCGGCTGCTTCTGGCGGATGATCGCGTGGCCGACGGTGCCGAGCGTGACGGTCAGGTCGGTGGTCGCGTCGCCGGCGCCGACGTCCTCGGCGATCGCCATGCGCAGCAGCGGCATGAAGTCCTCGTCGGCAAGCGCTGTCGCATGAGTCGGCATCGGCTACGCGCTCTCGCTGCCGGCGCGCTCGGCCGGCCGGCCGGCGGCGCGGCGCGAAAGCTCGGCGTGAACAAAGCCGTCGAGATCGCCGTCGAGCACGCGCTGCACGTCGCCGGCCTCGAAGTTGGTGCGGTGGTCCTTGACCATCGAATACGGGTGCAGCACGTAGGAGCGGATCTGCGAGCCGAAGTTGACGTCGACGGCGTCGCCCTTTTCGGCGGCGAGTTCGGCGGCGCGCTTGGCCTCTTCGAGGGCGACGATCCGCGCGCGCAGCATCTTCATCGCCGTGTTCTTGTTGGCGCCTTGCGAACGCTCGTCCTGGCACTGCACGACGATGCCGGTCGGGCGGTGGGTGATGCGCACCGCGCTGTCGGTCTTGTTGACGTGCTGTCCGCCGGCCCCGGAGGCACGGTAGGTGTCGATCTGCAGGTCGGAGTCGTCGATCTCGATCGCGATGTCGTCGTCGACCAGCGGCGCGACCTCGACCAGCGCAAACGACGTGTGACGGCGGTGGGCGCTGTCGAAGGGCGACTGGCGCACCAGGCGGTGCACACCGCGCTCGGCGCCGAAGAGCCCGTAGGCATTCTCGCCGTGGACGATAAAGGTCGCGCTGGTGATGCCGGCCTCGCCGCCGGCGGTCGCCTCTTTGAGCTCGATCTTGAAGCCCCGGCGTTCGGCCCAGCGAGTTTCCATCCGCAGCAGCATCTCGGCCCAGTCCTGGGCGTCGGTGCCGCCGGCGCCGTCCTGGATCGTCACGACGGCGTCGCCGGCGTCGTAATCGCCGGTAAAAAGACGCTCTTCTTCGACCGCGCGCATGCGGCTCTCGATCTGGCGGAGCTGTTCGGAAAACTCGTCGGCCATCGAATCGTCCTCGATCGCCATCTCGGCGAGTGCCGTGAGATCGTCGACCTCGGCGCTGATCGCGTCGAACTCGTCGAGCTTTTTCTGCAGACGTGAGTGCTCGGAGCTGATCTTCGCGGCCTGCTCGGAGTTATCCCAGAAGTGCTCGGCGCCCATCTCGGTTTCGAGCGCGGTTATGCGCCCGGCGACTTGAGGCCGGTCAAAGAGAGTCCGCGAGGAGTGTCAGTTGCTCGCGGAGCGCATCGATGCGCGTCGTCGTCTCGTGTTGATCGAGGGCCACGGGCGAGAAGGATAGTTGGCGCCGCGGCAGGCGTCATTTACGAAATCGGACGACCGCCTCGATCGGGCGATCGACGACCTCGCCGATCTCCCGCTTACGCGGTCGCCGGGGACCGGTGAGACCCGGCCGCCGGGCTCCTACTTCCCGTGACAGTTCTTGAACTTCTTGCCGCTGCCGCAGTAGCACGGCTGATTGCGGCTCATCGGGTTGCCGTCGGGATCGAAGCCGGCCGGGGCGGCCTGCCTGCCGGTCCCGGTCGTCGATGACCGCGAGCGGCTCATTCCCGAAACGCCGGGAATACCTGGCTCCGGCGGCGGTTCCGCCTCGGACTGAGCCGCGGCGACCGCGGCGCCGACGCCATACTGCGGCGTGGCACCGGCACCGCTGTAGTTGAACTGCGCGGTGTTCGAGGTCTTCGACGCGTCGAGCATCTGCTGCTTGGCGCGCTCCTTCTCGGCCTCGTCGGTCAGCTCGAAGTGGTAGATCACGCGGGCGAACTCGTCCCAGATGCTCTCCATCAGCTCGGTGAACATCCTGAAGCCCTCGTTTTTGTAGGCGATGATCGGCTGCACCTCGGCGAAGCCGCGCAGGTGGATGCCCTCGCGCAGGTAGTCCATGTCGTTGAGGTGCTCGCGCCAACGCTCGTCGATGATCTCGAGCAGGACGTGACGCTCGAGGTCGCGCATGATTTCCTGGCCGAGTTCCTCCTCTTTGTCGTCGTAGGATTCGAGCGCCTCCTCGGCGACCGTGTCAACGAGATCCCCCCGCTCCATGCCCATAACGTTGATGTCTTCCGGTCCGAAGCTAAGCGGGAGTATTTGGTCGAGCTGGACGAACAACTCGCGGATGTCCCACTCCTGCGGCGAGGGGCTCTGCGTGTAGGGGCTGATCAGGCGCTCGAAGACGCCGTGCATGTTCTCGCGGGCCTGGTCGCTCATGTCCTTGCCTTCGAGGATCAGATCGCGGAATTCGTAGATCACCTCGCGCTGCTGATTCATGACGTCGTCGTACTCGAGGACGCGTTTGCGCGAGAGGTAGTTTTGCTCCTCGACCTTCTTCTGGGCGCCTTCGATCTGCTTGGAGAGAATGCCGGCCTCGATCGGCAGTTCGTGGCCCTGCTCGTCGGTGTCGCCGAAGCGATCGAGAATCTTGTATATGCGCTCGCCGGCGAACAGGCGCACGAGGTCGTCCTCGGCCGAGAGGAAGAAGCGCGACTCGCCGGGGTCGCCCTGACGGCCGGCGCGACCGCGCAGCTGGTTGTCGATCCGGCGGCTCTCGTGTCGCTCTGTGCCGCATATGTAGAGTCCGCCGGCCTCAACCACTTTTTCGCGCTCACGCGCGACCTGCTCGTCGAGGTCGGCCGATAGCCGGGCGAGCTCGGTGTGATAGTCCTCGTGGTCGGGCCCGATCTTGCGCTTACGCAACTCGATCTTGGCCATCTCCTCGGCGTTGCCGCCGAGCTTGATGTCGACGCCGCGGCCGGCCATGTTGGTCGCGATCGTGACTGCGCCGGGACGACCGGCCTGCGAGATCGTCTCGCCTTCGCGCTCGGCGTACTCGGGCTTGGCGTTGAGAACCTCGTGCGGGATCCCGTTCTTACCGAGCCGTTTGGAAAGCATCTCGCTGGTCTCGACGGCGATCGTGCCGACGAGGATCGGCTGGCCGGCCTCGTGGCGCGCGACGATCTCGGCCTCGATCGCGTCCCATTTGCCGCCCTTGGTCTTGTAGATCTGGTCGTTGTTGTCGATCCTGACCATCGGCTGGTTGGTCGGGATCTCGACTACCTGTAGCTCGTAGATCTTCATGAACTCTGTCGCCTCGGTCAAGGCCGTTCCCGTCATGCCGGCGAGCTTGTCGTAGCGGCGGAAATAGTTCTGGTAGGTGATCGTCGCGACGGTCTGGTTTTCCTCCTGGATCCGCACGTTTTCCTTGGCCTCGACTGCCTGGTGGAGGCCCTCGGACCAGCGCCGGCCTTCGAGGATGCGGCCGGTGAACTCGTCGATGATCTTGACCTCGCCGTCGATCACGGCGTAGTCGACATCGCGCTTGTAGAGGACCTCGGCCTTGAGCGACTGGATCAGGTGATTGACGAGGCTGCCGTTCTCGGCGAGGTAGAGGTTGTCGACGCCGAGAAACTGCTCGGCCTTGGCGACGCCGATCTCGGTGATCGAAACGGTCTTGTATTTCTCGTCGGGCTCGAAGTCAAAATCGGCGGTCCACTCGCGGTTCTTGGCCGAGACGTCCTTTGGCCGTTCGCCCGGAATCATCTGCCGGGCCAGCTTGGCGAACTGCTTGTAGTAGTCGGCGGCCTGCTCGGGCTTGCCGCTGATGATCAGCGGGGTGCGCGCCTCGTCGATCAGAATGTTGTCGACCTCGTCGACGATCGCGAACGCGTGCTTGCGCTGAACCTTCTCGCCGAGACTGTGCGCGAGGTTGTCGCGCAGGTAGTCGAAGCCGAACTCGGAGTTGGTGCCGTAGGTGATATCTGCCTGGTAGGCGGCGCGCTTGTAATCCCAGTCGTAGTTGTCGCTCTGGAGAACCCCGACCGACAGCCCCAGCGCGTCGTAGATCGGCATCATCCACTCGGCGTCACGCTTGGCGAGATAGTCGTTGACGGTCACCAGGTGGACCCCCTTGCCGCCGATCGCGTTGAGCACGACCGGCAGGGTCGCCGTCAGGGTCTTGCCTTCGCCGGTCTTCATCTCGGCGATGTCGCCGTGATGCAGGACCATGCCGCCGATCATCTGAACGTCGAAGTGGCGCATGCCCAGCGTGCGCTTGCTGGCCTCGCGGGTCAGCGCAAAGGCGTGCGGCAGCAAATCGTCAAGCGATTCGCCGTTTGCGGCGCGTTCGCGCAGAGCGGCGGTCTCGGTGCGCAGCTCGTCGTCGTCTAGCAGCTCGAACTCCGGCTCGAAGGCGTTGACACGCTCCACCTGCTTCTCAAACTGCTTGAACTTTTTCCCTTCGCCCATGCGAAGGGCGCGATCGATCAGCGACATGGCCCTACTTTACCGGTCGGCACGCCGCCCGCTTCCCGTCGACGACGGACCGGGACGCGAAAAGGGCCGGAGCCGGCGATTTACGCCGGTCCGGCCCAGTTGCCGGCGGGCAGGCTCGCCCCCATGCGAGCCGCCGCCTACGGGACCCGGAAAATCCGGATTCCTATCAGCGGGTAGATCGCGGCGTAGCGATCACGGCTGCGTGGCATCCCCAAACGCCAGAGCATCCATCGACCTCGCTGAAAGTCTCTCTGCGCCGCGGCGGTGCCGGCGTTTCTCGCGATACCGCTCGAGTTGGCGCGAAAGTTCGTCGGAAACCTCGTGGATCGCGTGCTTCATCTCGAACGAGCGGTCGCTGGCGCGCAGCTTGGCGCCCTTCACGTAAAGGACCGCATCGACGACGAAATGCTGTGCGATCGCGGGGTTGTGTTCTTCATTCAGCTCAAGTTCAAGCCGAGCGGGCTCTGAAACCTGACGGGAGACCTTCTCGAACCGCTTCTTCGCATACGCCCGCAGCTCATCCGTGATCGTCACTCCGTTTCGCGCCCTGATCTCGATCTGCATGTTCTAGCTCCTTTTGTTGAAGCCGATCAGATCACATCAGTCGCGCGCGGCGCTCTGAGTGATCCGGTCAGTCGTTCTTCCGACGAATCACCCGAGTTTCGGACACCTGGTGGTGTTCCGGCCGGGCCGAGCGCCTGTGCTCGCGAACGCCACTGCCCCGATCTGGGATGGCAATCGCTCGCGAATCACTACAGCGCATACATCTAATGTAACGCCTGTCGTGGTTACGTCGTCGAGTAGTACGACGTTTGTCGTAAAGGTTTGCGCCGCGGTGGCGAGCGGACCGGCGTCGCCGCCGCCGTCAAAGACAATCGCGTCGCGTCTGAGCGCGAGGCGCGCATGGCGCTGAAGGCCGGTCTGCGGCGGCCCGGCGGCGGTGCGCGAGAGGCAGTCCCACACCGGCCGGCAGCGGATCTCACCGAGCCGGCGAGCGATCAGCTCGCTCTGGTTGAAGCCACGGGCGCGCTCTCTTGCGGGATGGGCCGGCACCGGAACGAGGACCGCGCGTTCGAGCAAACCGGGCGGCAGGCGCCGGTCGATCAGCCGCGCGATCTCGCCGGCCGCGGCGACGATCGAGCGGTACTTGAGCGCGTGCACCAGCTCGCGAACCGGGCCTTCAAACGGAAAGGCCGCGAACTTCACCGCGAGATCGCCGGCCGGGGCAGGGCCGAACGTGCCCACCGGCAGGCGCCCGATCGCTCCATCGCAGTCGTTGCAGAGAATCGCGGCGGACGCCGCCGGTGCGCCGCAGCACGCGCACTTCGGCGGCGCGACAAGCGCCACCGCCTCGGCCCAGAGGTTACGAGTGAGCATCCGCGGGGGAGGCACGCCTCGATCCTCGTCGCCCGCGGGTGACAAATCAAGACACGAATGCGAGAATTGAACCGATGAGCGGTAACGACACGGGCGTTTACGGCCGACCGGACGAGATCGTCACCGTCAGCGGAACGGTGATGTTCTTCTGGGACTCCGGCGACGACGTGCGTCATCTGCTGGTCAACATCGAGCCCGACGACATCCAGCGGCCCGATTCCTACGAGCTCGTCGGCGACCTACGGGACCTGGCGATCGTGCTGATCGACGAAGGCGTGCGCATCGAGCTCGATTACCTGGTCGAGCATCACGAGATCGTCGACCCCGACGCCGCCACGACGGTGGACGGACACCGCCCGCGGATCCTCGATGTCAGGATCGACGCGGGCGGGTAACGACTAGACGCAGGACTTGATCCCGCCGGCGACCAGTTCGTCGTTGGTCGGAACCGTCAGCGACTGCGACGTGGAACCGGTGACCCGCTTACCGTTGACCGGGCTCTTGAAGCTAAAAGAACCTTCGAAGGCCAGCGGCGTGCCGACCGTGAAACCGAGGAACTCGCCGAAGCTGACGTACTCCTTCGGAGCAAGCTTGACCGACTCGGCGATCAGCACGACGCCGGTCGCCGGATCGGTGAGCTTGTAGCTCGTCGTGATCGACTTCGGCGGTTTGACGTTCTTGCGCTTGACGGTCGCATCGAAGCCGATCGCCATGCGCACGCGGTCGGGACCGACCGTACACTCGGGCATCACGAACGACGTCATCGAGACCGACATGCTCTTGCGTTTTTTCTTGGCGGCGTCGGCCGGCTGGGCGATCGCCGACAGGGAGGTCGCGGCCAGTACGGCGATGAGTGCGAATCTGGTTTTCAAGTGGACTCCATAGTGGTAGGGGGATAATGCGCGCGGAGCGGGCTAGCGGTGGAAGGCGGTGGTCAAAATCGGTTTCCGCTCAGGCCGGCGGCCTCAGGTTGCCGACGATGTCGCCCTGGCCGAGAATCGCGCCGATCGCGATCGTCTCGGCGGGCACCTCGCCGCCCGGGAAGACGATCGATTCGCGAATCGCCGCGCCTGCGCCGATCTTCGCGTTCTCGCCGATGACGACCGGGCCCTGAAGCTTGACGCCGTCGCCGATTCGGGCGCCCTGCCCGATCCAGACCGGGCCGTCGACCAGCTCGGCGGCGGCCAGAGCGGCGGGGTCGGCGCTGTAGACGCCGTCAGGCGAGCCGGTTCCCTCGATTCCGAGATTGAGCTCTCCGGAGAGCGCGTCGAACGTGCCGCTACGCAGCTCGCCGAGCGAGCCGACGTCGTTCCAGTACTCCTCGATCTCGTGGATATAGAACGGGACGTCGTTTTCGAGCAGCACCGGAAAGACGTCCTGCGCCCAGTCGACGAAGTCGGTCTCCGGGAAGTAGTCGAAGATCTCGGGGCTGAAAACGTAGATGCCGCAGTTGCCGAGATCGCTGAGCGCCTCGGCCGGGTCCGGCTTTTCCTGAAAGCCGGTGATGCGACCGTCGGCGGCGTGCAGCACGACGCCGTACTCGCTGGTGTCGGCGACGCGTTTGACCGTCAGCGTGGCGACGCCGCCGGAGCTACGGTGGCGCTCTACCAGCGCCGTGAGGTCGATGTCGGTCAGAGCGTCGCCGCTGATGATCAGGAACGGCTCGTCGCCGAAGTGGTCGCGGACCGCGCGCACACCGCCGGCGGTGCCCAGCAGCTCGTCCTCGAGGTTGTACTCGAGGTTGACCCCGAAGGCCGAGCCGTCGCCGAAGTAGCCGCGGATCGTGTCGGGGAAGTGGTGCAGGTTGGCGACTGCGTCGGTGAAGCCGTGGCGCCCGACCAGGTCGAGCAGGTGCGCCATCACAGGACGATCGATCACAGGGACCATCGGTTTGGGAATGCCGAACGTGATCGGCTTGAGGCGGGTGCCGAGACCCGCTGCGAGAACCATTGCCTTCATAACAAGGTGCGCAAGCTTATGCGGTGCCCTGGTCCCAAGACGTTAAATATTTGTGCTGGACATCGCTCAGCGTGTCGATCTGCACGCGCAGGGCTTCGAGTTTGAGCCGGGCGATCTCGGCGTCGATCTCGGCGGGGACCACGTAGACGCGGTTCTCGAGGCTGGCCCCGTGCTTGACGAGATGTTCGACCGCCAGCGCCTGGTTGGCGAAACTCATGTCCATCACGGCCGCCGGATGGCCTTCGGCGGCGGCGAGGTTGACCAGACGGCCGTCGGCGAGCAGGTAGATCTTGCGGCCGTCGTTGGTCTGGCGGCGCTCGACCAGCGGGCGGACCTCGGAGCGCTCGGCCGTGATCGCGTCGAGATCGCCCTTGTTGATCTCGACATCGAAGTGGCCGGCGTTGCAGATGATCGTGCCGTCCTGCATGACGTCGAACATCTCGCCGGCGATCGCGTCGCGGTTACCGGTGACGCTGACGATGATCGTCGCCTTTGCAGCCGCCGCAATGCCGGTCAGCACTTCGAATCCGTCCATCACGGCCTCCAGGGCGCGCAGCGGGTCGACCTCGCAGACGATCACGTGGGCGCCGAGGCCCTTGGCGCGCATCGCGACGCCCTTGCCGCACCAGCCGTAGCCGATCACCGCGACGACGCGGCCCGCGATCAGCACGTTGGTGGCGCGGATGATGCCGTCCATCGTCGACTGGCCGGTGCCGTAGCGGTTGTCGAAGAGATACTTGGTCATCGCCGAGTTGACGGCGACGATCGGATATTCGAGCTTGCCCTCCTGCTCGAGCGCCTTCAGGCGGATGACGCCGGTGGTCGTCTCTTCGGTGCCGCCGATGATCTCGGGGATCAACTCGCGGCGGCTCGTGTGCAGCGTGCTGATGACGTCGGCTCCGTCGTCCATCGTCACGTGCGGCTTGGTGCCGCAGACGGCGTCGATGTGGCGGTAGTAGGTGTCGGTGTCCTCGCCGTGAACGGCGTACACAGCGGTGTCGTAGCGGTCGACCAAGGCGGCGGCCACCTCGTCCCGCGTCGAAAGCGGGTTGCTCGCGCAGAGCGCGACCTCGGCGCCCCCGGCCGTCAGCGTGCGCATTAGGTTCGCTGTCTCGGTGGTGACGTGCAGGCAGGCGGCGACGCGGACGCCGTCGAGCGGTCGCTCGTGCGCGAAGCGCTCGCGAATGCGCGCGAGCACGCCCATCTCGTTGTCGGCCCAGTCGATCCGCGCGACGCCGTCGTCGGCCAGGGCATGATCGGCGATTTCGTAGTCGGTGGTCACGGCGCGGGCAGCGGGCGTCACGCCGACGCCGGCCGGCCGAGCTGGTCCTTCAGCCCTTCGATGATCGGGACCGGCGACGGGTCGTCGCCGCGCAACACGCCCATGTTCAGCGAGACCAGGTCGCCGAGCAGCACGGCGGAAAACAAGCGCTCGAGACGCGTCTCGCCCAGCGTGTCGATCACCTCGGCGCGCGCGCCGGAGTCGGCGACGATCTTGGCGTTTATCTCGATGCGGCGGGCGATCCGTTCGTTCTGGTCGGCGTCGCGCAGGAACCACGCCGTGTGTTCGGCGATCGAGCCGGCGTTTTCCCAGCCGCAGATCTCGTTGTGATTGCTCTCGGGAATCTCCGCGGTCGCGGCCGGGACCTTCGCGTTCTCGTTGATCTGGGTCTTCCAGCGGTAGGCCACCGGAACGGTGAGGTCGGCGCCGTAGGTGACCGGGAAGCGGCCGTGCGCGTCGCGGGCGAGCCGTTTGGGCAGCGCGTCGGCGCCGGCGTCCGGCCCCCAGCGCGAAACCAGATCGCGCAGCAACGCGGCCGACGAGCCGAGTTGCTCGCGAACACCGGCGTGGACGATGCCGGCGGCGATACCGACCTCCAGCGTGCCGGTGACGCCGTAGGCGACCGAAGCGCGCGGCTGGAGAATCCCGGGCAGGCCGATCAGCGGCCGCCCGGCGGCGTGCGCCTGCTCGGCGATCGGGCCGCCGGCGCTGGCCACGTAGATCTTCGCGCCGAGCTCGGCGGCCTGGCGGTAGCAAGAGAGTGTTTCTTCGGTGCTGCCCGAGTAGCTCGAACAGAGCACGGCCATACCGGGCTTGACCCACGACGGCAGGTCGTAGCCGCGCACCACGTAGATCGGCTTGTCGATCGCCCGGCCGAGCGCCGCGACGGCGAGATCGGCGCCGATCGCCGATCCGCCCATTCCGCAGACGACCAGCGCTTCGGCGGGATCCGCCGCCATCATCGCCGACTCCGCGCGCCAGAGCGCGTCAGCTATGTGGTCGGGCATCGCCAGGATGTCGTCGATCTGGGCCGCGCGGTCGACGGCGAGGACCGCTTCGCGGTCCAGAGGGTTGCTGGAGGCCTGCTCGGTCATCTCCAAGGTTCAGATCGCGGTGGCGACCGCGCCGGCGGCGACGCGGCTGTCTGCGGCGATCGATGCGCCGGGATCGATTCGCGCGCCTTCGCCGATCACGGTGCCGGCGGCGATCGACGCGCCTGTGCCGATCACGACGCCCGGCCCGACGATCGTCTCGGAAATCGAAACGTTATCGCCGACCGTGCAGTCTCGCTGCAACACGGCCCCCTCGAGACTGCAACCCTCGCCGATGACACAGTCGGCCCCGAGCACGGTGTAAGCGCCGAGCCGCGTGCCGGAGCCGACGTTTACGCCCTCGGCGATCAGCAGCGGCGCCTGCAGTTGAGCCCCGTCGGTCCGGGCGCCGGCATCGATCGCCAGTCCATCCGCCGAGAGGATCCTCGACACCCAGGAATCGAGGTTGCGGTCGAGCAGGTCCCGCGTGGCTTGGAGATAGCGCTCCGGTGTGCCGAGATCGAGCCAGTAGCCATCGGCGTCGAAGGCGTGGATGCCGTTGTCGACCAGATGCGGGAAGACGTCGTGCTCGAACGAGCGGTTTTCGCCGGCCGGAACCATCTCGAGCACCTCGCGCTGGAGCACGTAGACGCCCGCGTTGATGCGCGGGTCCGGCGGAACGTCGGCGGCATCGGGCTTCTCCAGGAACGCCTCGATCGCGTTGTTCTCGCCGGTGAGGACGAGGCCGTAGGCGGTCGGGTCGTCGACCGGCACCAGCGCGAGCGTGGCGCGAGCGCCGCCGGCGCGATGCTGGGCGATCTCGGCCGAGATATCGAACTGCGTCAGCACGTCTCCGTTGAGCACGAGAAACTGTTCGTCGAGATACCGCTCGGCGAACTTTACCGCGCCGGCGGTGCCGAGTGGGCGGTCTTCTTCGACGTAACGGATCTCGACACCGTCATGGCCGGCCGCGTCGAGCGCCGCGCGCAGCCCGTCGGCCAGAAATCCGACGGACATGACGATGTCGGTCACGCCGTGTTCGCCCAGCCAATCGACCATGTAGGAGATCATCGGGCGGTTGACCAGCGGCAGCGACGGCTTCGGCATCGTCTCGGTCAACGGCCGCAGCCGCGAGCCCTGTCCCCCGGAGAGGATGACCGCCTGCATAGGGGTCAGCCCGCGCCCGCGGACGCCGCGGCGGGCCGCGGGGTTGCCGGCGCGTCGGGCACACCGGCCGACGGGCGTCCGACGCCTTCGTAGGCATAGCCGGCGGCGGTCAGCCGCCGCGCGTCGAGCAGGTTGCGGCCGTCGATCACCAGCGGGGTGTTCATCGCCGGTCGCATCGCCGCCCAGTCGATCTCCTTGAACTGCGGCCACTCGGTGACGATCACCGCGGCGTCGGCGCCTTCGAGCGCCCGCCGCGGGCTGTCGAAGATCGTTACGCCGGGAAGCAGCTCGCCCGCGCGCTCGGCGGCGACCGGATCGTAGGCGACGACCTCCGCGCCCTCGCCGGCGAGGCGCGAGCTGAGCACCAGCGAAGAGGCCTCGCGCATGTCGTCTGTGTGCGGTTTGAAACTGAGGCCCAGGAGGGCGATCTTCTTGTGCACGAGGCTGTCGCCGAGGTGCTTCTTGAGCTTGCCGATGACGCGGCGTTTCTGCAGTTCGTTGACCTCGATCACCGCGTTGAGCAGCTGGAAGTGGTAGCCGCTGTTGCCGGCGAGCTGCTTGAGCGCCGTGACGTCTTTCGGGAAGCAGCTGCCGCCATAGCCGATGCCGGCCTGGAGGAACTTGGAGCCGATCCGCTCGTCGAGCCCCATACCGCGGGCGACCTCGACGACGTCGGCGCCGACCTCTTCGCAGACGTTGGCGATCTCGTTGATGAAGCTGATCTTGGTGGCGAGAAAGGCGTTGGACGCGAGCTTGATCATCTCGGCGCTGGCGATATCGGTGCGAACCATCTCGCCGCCGAGCGGCGCGTAGAGCTCGGTCACGGCGTCGCCGGCCCAGTCGCCGTCGTCGGCGCCGACAACCACGCGATCGGGGTTCATGAAGTCGTCGACCGCGGTGCCTTCTTTGAGAAACTCGGGGCACGAGACGTAGGCGAGGTCGTGCTTGGCGCGGCGGATCGCGCTGCCGGTGCCGACGGGCACCGTGCTCTTCATGATCAGCGCGTGTTCGGTGCTGTCGCCGACCTCGCGGACGACCGTCTCGACGCGCGAGAGGTCGGCGTCGCCGCTGTAGGTTGGTGGCGTGTCGACGCAGACGAACATCAGGCGCGTGCGATCGAGCAGCTCGCTCATGTCGGTGGTGAAAGTCATCCGGCCGATGTTCTTTTTGAGCAGCTCCGGCAGGCCGGGCTCGTGCATCGTCAGCTCGCCGCGAGCGAGCACGTCGACCTTGTCCCGCACGATCTCGCGCACGACAACCTCGTGACCGAGTTCGGCAAAGCACGTGGCCGTCACAAGACCCACCCATCCGGCGCCGATCACTCCAATTGGCGGCTTCGCTGCCATCGGGGGCAGGGTAGTAGAGAAGCTGTTACCGCACGGTGACCGGCGAGCGGGTCGCGACCGTCTGGGCGGTCAACGAACCGCTACCGCTTGCGCAGCGAGCGGGCGAGCGCCAGCATTTGCCGCTCGGTGAGCTTGCGGGTCAGCGTGTTCTGAATCCAATACGACGCGCCGTCCTTCCGGAAGGCGACCGTGCCGAGCTTGTTGGCCTCGAAGTAGAGCTGAAATGTGCGCTTGCCGATCTTGCGGGTTTCGGACGGGTTCCTGAGAATCGGCGGATCGGCCCAATTGACGCCCTGAACGCCGTAATACTCGCCGAGGTCGCGAGTCTTGAAAACGATGCGCCAGGCGCTCACGCGTTTGCCTTCGGTGGTCGTCAGGCGGTATGGCCGCGGGTCTTCGTACTTGCCGGCGGCAAGCCGGACGGTCGGGTAATAGACGGGCAGCTTGATCCCGAAGCCGGCGGCGACCGCCTGTTTCTGGCCTTCGGACCTGGCGTTGACCATGCCCTTGGGCAGCGCGGCTTTGGCGGGCGCGCGCTTGATCTTTCGCTTCTTCCTCGGGGCCGCCCCGGTGGCGCCGGTCGCGCCGGAGCCCGCGGGCTCGACGGTCTCTTTGGACGCGCCCTTCGGGCCGCGCTCGAAGATGCGCGCGGCCTTGCGCAACGAACTCTGCGAGGCCAGGACATAGGAAGCGCCTTCGTTGTCATAGCCGAGGTTGGGAATGTTTACTTGGTAGATCGGGTTGCCGGCGGACTTGACGGCGAGCGTCAACAGCCGCTGTAGGTTGCGTCCGTTTGCGAGACCGCGGTCGAGCCGCGTGTTCTTGGCGATGATGTTTTTGAGGTCCTTTGCACTCGCGAACAACTCGGTCACGCCGACCTGCTGCTTGGCCTGACGCAGGAACGTCTGCTGCCGGGCACCGCGCAGGATGTCGCTGTCGAAGTGGCGGAAACGCACGTAGTCGAGCGCTTTCTGGCCGCAGAGCTTCTGATATCCGGCCTTGATGTCGATCGCGGCGAAGGCGTCGCCCGCGTAGACGCCGACGTTGTTGTTGAAGTAACGGCGGTCGACATCGAGATACACGCAGCCGATCCTGTCGACGGCCTGGGTGAACCCGGCGAAGTCGATGTTGACGATGTGGTTGATCTCGAGGCCGGTCTCCTGCCTGATCGTGCGGCTGACGAGGCCGGCGCCGCCGAGCGAGTAAGCCTCGTTGATCTTCGCCGTACCGCGTCCGGGAATGCTGACCTTGAGATCTCGCGGCATGCTCAAGACCGGCGTCACCGCGAGATCCGGGTCGAGTCGTACGAGCATCATCGTGTCCGAGCGCGGCTTCAGTCCGTACTTGCGGTCGGATTTTCGCCGGTCGGAGCCGATCAGCAGAATCGTCTGGGGGCCTCCGGTCGCGCCGGTGAGGTATCGGCTGACCTCGCTGTCGAGCTGGTTGCTGGCGATCGTGTCGACGAGGTCCTCGCGCTGGCTGAACGCGGTCAGCGCGGCCACGGCGGCGGCGATCAGCACGATGACGAACGATCCCAGGAAAAAGCGCTTCCAGGGCGCGAAGCGTTCCGGTTGGTCGAACATCGTGTCTACGTTAGACGGCGCAGGTGCGGCATAGCGGCGGTTCGGGCGCGCCGAGAGGCGGTGTCCGGCTGTGGCGCATGGACGGGACACCCGCCACGCCGACCGTCCGCGGAGGGCGGGCGCGGCCGGCGTCCGCGGTGCTTCTAAGACCGAGATTCGGGTTCGCGTCGCGGCGATCCCGCGCCCTTGACGCGGGCTCAAACGGCGCGAATGCGCGACTTGGCGTGCTGCGCGCCGATCCGCCGAGCGAAGCCGACGAGCGAACGGCGGTAATCGGCGAGCGAGCGAAGCGAGACGTGCTCGTGCGGGCCGTGATGGCCGGATCCCACCGGCCCGAACTCGACGGCGGGAATGCCGTGGGCGAGAAAGGCGGTCGCCTCCGATGATCCGTCACGACCGACGAGGTCGGCCCCCTCCACCCCGCAGTCGCCGAGCGACTCGTGGAGCGCCCTCACAAATGGGTTGTTGCCGGGGACAAAGGCCGGCTCGCGTTCGAAGAGGATCTCCAGCGCGACATCGTCGAACCGGCGGATCGCCTCGATGATCGTGTTGGGATCCTGGCCGGGCACGTAGCGGATGTCGACGTCCAAGACGCAGGCGTCGGGGACCTTGTTGATCGCGTCGCCGCCTTCGATGCGGCCGAGGTTGATGCTCGGGCGATCGAAGAACTCGGACGACTGACGGGCGAACGGCATCGACTCGATCCGGCGAAAGATGTCGTGGGCTTTTAGCACCGCGTTGTCCCCGAGCCACGGGGTCGAGCCGTGGGCGGCGGTTCCGGTGACCGTGAGCCGCAGCGCGAGGACGCCCTTGGCCTGGACGCCGACGTGCAGGTTCGTCGGCTCGCCGGTGATCGCGAAGTCCCCTCCGTAGCCGCGCTCGACGATCACGTCGGTGCCACGCACGCCCATCGACTCGGACTCTTCGTCGGCGACACAGACCAGGCGAACCTCGACGTTTGGTTCGTCGCGCAGGTCGCGCAGCGCGCACATCATCGCCGCGAGCGCGGCCTTCATGTCGTACGCGCCACGGCCGATCAGGTCGTCGCCCTCGACCCGTGGCTTGAACTGGCCGGGCTTGCCGGGGACGACATCAATGTGGCCGTGGAAGACGACGGTCGGGCCCGTGCCCTTGGTCGACGTAATCAAGACCGGCAGGCCGGCGACCTCGAGTTCCTCGATCTGGAAGCCGTTGGACTCGAGCCAGCCCTTGAGAAAGCTGACCGCCGTCGTGATCCCGGCCTTGTCGGACGTGTCGTACGCCATCAGGCGCTCGGCGAGGTCGCGTTCGTCCATGGCGTAAGCGTAGTTGCGCGGCGCCGGTTGCGGCGTGTGGACGCGGCGAGCCGCCGCGTCTGACCGGCTGTACGGGGCTAGCTCTGAGCGACTTCGATGTAGCGCGTCCAGCGCGTCACGTCGCGCTCGGCGCGGTCGCGGGCGGCGGAGCCTTCGTCGGACGACTCGAGCCGGGCCTCGGCCTCGCCGAGCTTGTCGCGCAGGTCTTCGAGATCGAGATCCGCGGCCGGGATCGCCTCTTCGACCAGCACCAGCGCGTGATTATCGGCGATCTGGATGTATCCCTCGCCCTGCGCAAAGCGCAGGATCTCGGTGTCGCTGGTATACAGACGCAGCTCAGTCGCGTCGAGCATCGCCATCAGCGGCTGGTGGTTGGCGCGAATACCGATCGAGCCGACCGAGGTACGCGTCGAGACCATCTCGACCTCGCCCTCGAAGGCGGCGCCTTCCGGAGTCATTACTTCACATGGGAACTTGGTTGCCATCGTTGGATTCCTCGCCGAGTCCGGTCGCCGCGGCGCCTAGCCCTTGGCCGCGGCCAGAACCGCGTCGATCCCGCCCTTCATGTAGAAGGCGCGCTCGGGCAGGTCGTCGTGCGTACCGTCGACGATCTCCTTGAAGCCGCGGACCGTCTCCTCGACCGGGACGTAGACGCCCGGGCTGCCGGTGAAGGCCTCGGCGACGTGGAACGGCTGCGAAAGGAACTGCTCGATGCGGCGGGCGCGACCGACGACGACCTTGTCCTCGTCGGAGAGTTCGTCGATACCGAGGATCGCGATGATGTCCTGGAGTTCCTTGTAGCGCTGCAGGATCTCCTGAACGGCGATCGCGGTGTTGTAGTGCTCCTCGCCGAGTACGTCGGGCTTGAGGATCGTCGACGTCGAGTCGAGCGGGTCGACGGCCGGGTAGATGCCCTTCTCGGAGATCGAGCGCGAGAGCACCGTGGTGGCGTTGAGGTGGGCGAAGACCGAGGCCGGTGCCGGGTCGGTGAGGTCGTCGGCCGGGACGTAGATCGCCTGGACCGACGTGACCGAACCCTTGCGAGTTGAGGTGATGCGCTCTTGCAGCTGGCCCATCTCGGTCTCGAGCGTCGGCTGGTAGCCGACCTGTGAGGGCATGCGGCCCATCAGCGCCGAAACCTCGGAGCCGGCCTGGACGAAGCGGAAGATGTTGTCGATGAACAGCAGTACGTCCTGCTCGTTGACGTCGCGGAAGTGCTCGGCCATCGTCAGGCCGGTCAGCGCGACGCGCAGACGGGCTCCCGGCGGCTCGTTCATCTGCCCGAAGACCATCATCGTCTTGTCAATCACTCCCGACTCGGTCATTTCGGCGTAGAGGTCGTTGCCCTCACGGGTGCGCTCGCCGACGCCGCAGAAGGCCGACAGACCGCCGTGTTCCTGGGCGAGGTTGTTGATCAGCTCCTGGATAAGCACGGTCTTGCCGACTCCGGCTCCACCGAACAGGCCGATCTTGCCGCCCTTGGCATAGGGGGCGAGCAGGTCGATGACCTTGATGCCGGTGACGAACATCTCGCGCGTCGGCGAGAGCTCCTCGACCGACGGTGCGCGCTGGTGGATCGGCTTGCGGACGACGTCGGTCAGCTGGTCGCCGTCGTCGATCGTCTCGCCGAGCACGTTGAAGATGCGGCCGAGCGTCTGCTCGCCGACCGGAACGCTGATCGATGCGCCGGTGTCGGAAACGCTGACACCACGCTGCAGGCCGTCGGTCGCGTCCATCGCGACGGCACGGACGCGGTCGTCGCCGAGATGCTGCTGCACCTCGAGCGTCAGCGTGAAACCATCGCCCCCGCCGACGCCGGGAACCTCGACCTCGAGGGCGTTGTAGATCTCGGGCAGCTTGTCGGGGAAGACCGCCTCGATGACGACTCCCTGGATCTCTTCGATCTTGCCGATGTTTTGCGTGGCTGTGGCAGACATGTTCTGTGATTGCTCCTGTGTTTTTCTTGGTCGCGAGCGGGGCGGTCTTCCCTCGCCGGTCAATCCCGGCCGGGTTTAAAGGCCTTCCGCACCGCCGACGACTTCCAAAATCTCTTGGGTGATCGCGGCCTGGCGCTGACGGTTCATTTCGAGTGTGAGGTTTTTGATCATCTCGGCGGCGTTGTCGGAGGCGCTGCGCATCGCAGTCATCTTCGCCCCCATCTCCGAGGCCGAACTTTCGAGCAGGGCGCGGAAGATCGTGATCTCGACGAAGTCGGGGATCAGGCGTTTGAGCAGCTCTTCGGGCTCGGGCTCGTAGATCCAGAGTGGATGGTGACCGCCGTGTTGAGATTCGGTGGCCGCATCCGTCTCCGAGCCGCCGGGGTCCTGGCCGGCCAGTCCGCCCTCGAGGATGTGGGCGTCGGCTAGCGGCAGAACGCGCTGGCGCGTGACGATCTGCGTCAACGGCGATACGTAGCTGTTGTAGACGATGTCGACCTCGTCGACGTGCCCGTCGATGTAGGCGGCCATCAACTCCTCGGCGATGTTGCGGGCATCGGCGTAGGACGGGCGGTCGGTGAAGCCGGTGAAGGCGCTGACCGGGGCGAGATTGCGAAAGGTCAGCGACGAGTCGATCCGGCGGCCGACCGCGTAAAGCGATGTCGTCTGCCCATTCTCGACGATCTCGTCGCGCGCGCGAACGCCGGCGCGGATGATCTGCGAGTTGAACGAACCGGCGAGGCCGCGATCACCGGCGATCAGCAGCAGCCCGACGTTGCTGACCTCGTCGTGCGGATTGAGGATCGGCAGCTGCGGCACGTTGCCGGCCGCGGCCGCGGCCTGGCGGGTCATGCGCTGAATCGTGTCGGCGTAAGGCCGTAGCGCCTCGATGCGCTGCTCGGCACGGCGCAGGCGCGCGGCGGCGACCATCTGCATCGCGGAGGTGATCTTCTGGATGTTCTTGACCGAACCGATGCGGTTCGCTGTGTCGCGTTGAGTTGCCATATCCGACGGGGAGGCGGCGCCTCGTCACCTCGGCTGGAGAGGCGAACAGAGGAGGAGCCTCCCGGTAAGGGCCGTCAGGCCGTTACGGGCTCCTTTTGCTCGGCGGTTTCGGCGGCGGCGCCGTCGGAATTGCCGGAGGACGAGGCGGCCGCGCCGCTGCTGATCACGCGGGCGCTTTCGCCCTCTTCGAGCGGCAGGCCCTCTTCGTCGAAGTCGGGACCGAAGTCGTCGACCGCTTCGGTCAACGTCTTCTTGAGACCCTCGACGATGTCGTCGCCCCACTCGCCGGCGTCGATCTTGGCGAGCAGCTCGGCGTTTTCGGCCTTGAGGCGCTGCAGCGCGAACTCGTGGAACTCCTTGACGCGCTCGACTTTGATGCGGTCGAGGAATCCGCCGGTGCCGGCGTAGACCGCGGCGACCTGCTCGGAGACCTCCCACGGGCGCAGCTCGTTCTGGTTGAGCGTCTCGACCAGTCGCGCGCCGCGAGCAAGCGTTGCCTGGGTGTCGGCGTCGAGGTCGGAGCCGAACTGGGCGAAGGCCTCGAGCGAGCGATACTGCGAGAGCTCCAGGCGAAGGCCGCCGGCGACCTTCTTCATCGGCTTCGACTGGGCGTTACCGCCGACTCGCGAGACCGAGATGCCGACGTTGATTGCCGGCCGCACGCCGCTGAAAAACAGCTTCGGCTCGAGGAAGATCTGACCGTCGGTGATCGAAATCACGTTGGTCGGGATGTAGGCCGAGACGTCGCCGGCCTGGGTCTCGATGATCGGCAGGCAGGTCAGCGAACCGCCACCGAGGTCGTCGCTGAGCTTGACGCCGCGCTCGAGCAGGCGCGAATGCAGGTAGAAGACGTCTCCCGGGTACGCCTCGCGTCCCGGCGGACGGCGTAGCAGCAACGACATCTGCCGGTAGGCGTATGCGTGCTTGGTCAGGTCGTCATGCACGACGAGCGAGTGCTGACCCTTGTAGGTGAAGTACTCGGCCATCGCCGTACCGGCGTAGGGCGCCATGAACTTGATCGGCGCGGCCTCGTCGGCCGGAGCGGCGACGATGATCGTGTTGTCGAGCGCGCCGTGCTGACGCAGCGTCTCGGCGACCTGCACGACCGTCGCCATGCGCTGACCGATCGCGACGTAGACGCCGATCAGGTTCTTGTCTTTGTTGTTGATGAAGGTGTCGATCGCGATCGCGGTCTTACCGGTCTGGCGGTCGCCGATGATCAGTTCGCGCTGGCCGCGCCCGACCGGAACCATCGAGTCGATCGCTTTGACGCCGGTCTGCATCGGCTCGGTCACCGGCTGGCGCGAAATGACGCCCGGCGCCTTGAACTCTGCCGGGCGCGTCTCGGTCGACTGGATCTCGCCCTTGCCGTCGAGCGGGTTGCCGAGCGGGTCGACGATGCGGCCGAGCAGACCCTCGCCGACGGGCACCTCGAACAGCTTGCCTGTGCGCTTGACGGTGTCGCCCTCGGAGATCTTTTCCCAGTCGCCGAACATCACGGCGCCGACGTTGTCGGCTTCGAGGTTCAGCGCCAGGCCGGTGACGTCATGCGGCAGCTCGAGCATCTCGAGCGCCATGCAGTTGTCGAGCCCGTGGATACGGGCGATGCCGTCGGCCACCGAAAGCACGGTTCCAACCTCCGAGAGGTCGGCCTGACCGGCGTCGAGGCCTTCGATCCTGTTCTTGAGGATGCTTGTGATTTCGTCTGGCTTGATCTGCACTGGTCTTAGCTCCTAGTGAGTTTTCCGGAACGTCTTGCCCGAAGTTGAGAGGGCGTACCCCTGTTTACGCGGCCGCGGCCGTGACTTGCTTGCGAAGGTCCTCGAGACGGCCGTGGATCGACGCGTCGAGGACCATGTTTCCTACCTGCAGAACCAGACCGCCGATGATGCCCTCGTCGATCCTGCCTGTCAGTTCGACCTTGCGGCCGGTCTGGGCCTCGACGCTGCCGGCGATCTTGTCGATCGTCTCCTGCGACAGCGTCACGGCGCTGGTCACCGTTACCGGAAGGAGTTTGTGATGCTCGGCCCAAAGACCCTCGAACGCGAGGTGGATGCGGTTGAGCGCCGGCAGGCGATGCTTCTCGGCGAGCAGCTTGAGGAAGTTGAGAAACTCCGGCTCGGCGCCTTCAATCACGCGGTCGAGCGCGGCCTCCTTCTCGGAACCCGAGAAATACGGTGAGAACAACAGCATCGAGAGGTCGCCGCTGGACTTGACGGCGGCCGTGAACTGGTCGAGCTGCTCCTTGATCGAGTCGACCTTGCCGGCGCCGACCGCCGCTTCGTACAGCGACTGCGCGTAAATGCGGGCGATTTCCTCCATTGCGCTTTGTGCCTTGTCCCTCTCGCCGTGTCCGTTAGTTCTGGGATCCGTTGGCGCCGCCGGCGAGGGCCGAGAAATCGACCTCGCCGAGCGCTTCTTCGACCAGGCGCTGCTGGTCGGCGCCGGTCAGCGACTTGCGCGTGACTTTCTCGGTCGCCAGCACGGTCAGCCCGGCGACCTCGCGGCGCAGATCCTGCAGCGCCTTTTGCGTCTCGAGCTGGATCTCACGCTTGGTCTGCTGCAGCAGCTCCTCGCGTTCGGCCTCGGCGGACTTCAGCGCGTCAGCCTCGCGCTGTTCGCCGGCCTTACGCGCACGGGCGACGATCTCGTCGGCCTGTGACCGCGCCTCGGTCAGGCGCTGGCGGTAGTCGGCGAGCAGCTCGTCCGCCTCTTTGCGGACCTGCTCGGCATGGACGATCGACTCCTCGATCGCGTGCTGGCGCTTGTCGATCGCATCGCCGATCACAGGCAGAACCTTGCGCTTGAGAAAGAACAGCACGGCGAAGAAGACGACGAGCGTCCAGATCATCAGGCCCAGTCCGGGCGAGACGATGAACGACGAGCTCTCCTCTTCGGCGCCGGCCTCGACGGCCAACGGCAGGTATGTGGTTAGTTCGAGCACCGGCGATCCTCTTTGGTAATTAAGCGATGAAGAAGGCGACGAGCGACATCAGCAGCGCGTAGAACACGATCGCTTCGGTAAGCGCGAAACCGAGCCACATGATCGACTGGATCTCGTCCTTCATCTCGGGCTGACGGGTGACGGACTCGATCGTCTTTCCGAAGATGTAGCCGACGCCGACACCCGGGCCGATCGCGCCGAAACCCGTGCCGAGGCCAAGCGCGATCGCCTTGCCCGCGTCCGCGCCGATTTCGGCGTCTGCCGCAAGCGGGAGAAGGGAGATAAGTGACATTAGAATTGACTCCTTCTTAGTGTTCGTGAGCGACTGCGCCGCCCAGATAGATGGCTGAGAGAATCGCGAAGATGAAGGCCTGCAGCGACGCCACAAGCAACACTTCGAATACATAGAAAGCGAACCCGATCGGCAGTGTGACCGCCGCGAAGACCGAGCCCAGCAGGATGATCATGCCACCGCCCATGATCAGGATCAGCATGTGTCCGGCGAGCATGTTGGCGAACAGTCGCGCGGTCAGTGAGATCAGGCGGACGAACTGAGAGAGCACCTCGATCGGCGCGACCAGGATCAGCGCCGGGCCCTCGACGCCCGACGGGATCCAGCTCTTGACGTAGCCCACGGGTCCGTGCTCGCGAATGCCCTCGTAGTGGTACGAGACCCAGACGGCGAGCGCGAGCGCCAGCGGGACGGAAATGTTCGCCGTCGCCGCGTAGAGCGCGAAGGCCGGGAAGTTGACGCCGAAGACGTCGACGGTGTGCTCAGTGTTGGTCGGCAGCGGGATAAAGCCGATCATGTTCGAAAACCAGATGAAGAAGAACAGCGTGGCGATGAACCCGAACCACTTGGTGGCCATCTTCGAGTCCATGTTGCCCTTGGTGATCTGGTTGAAAACGAGATCGTATGCGGCCTCGACGACCGTTTGGATGCGGTTCGGCTTGTCCTGCATGCGCTTGGCCACGTAGCTGAGCGCGACGCAGGTGAGTATGCCCGCGAGCAGCAGCAGCGCGACGGCCTTGTTGATCGAGAGATCGACCGGGCCGAACTTCAACTCGATCCACGGGTCGAGCTTGAACTCGTTCTGGGGCTTGAAGTCTTCGTTGACCTCGATCGCATGGGCGCCGGCCGGACTGGCCAGCAGCGCGATCACGGGCATCAGAGCGACCGCGACACGCCAGCGGAGCCTCACGGCGAACGCGGTCATTTGCCGAGCTCGGCGCGCTCGAGCGCCGCGCCGGCCTGCTCGTAGTAGTGGCCGACCACTTTGGTGAAGAAATAGACCGTGAACAGCACCAGAATCAGCACAACCGCGGCGAGGCCGGTGCGCTCGTCGATCAACCCGGCGACCAGCACCGCGATCGCCGCAAACCAGGCTCGCGCCAGCGATCCACCGGCCACAAGCCCGACCACGGTGCGCGGATCGTCGCTGGTGTCGACCTTTTTTTGCAGCCGGGCCTGCACGAAACCCTGGGTGATCCAGACCGCCGCGGCGACCGCGTAGCCCGAGAGCGACCAGCCGGCGGCGACAAAGACAGGCAGCGCGAGCGCGAGCGCGACGAAGTCGAGGTGGCGCACGACCGCGCCGAGCGCGTTGCCGCCGGCGCTCCTAGAGGTCTTTAAAGCGGCGGTAGACAAGAGTGAATCCCACGACGATCCCAAGGAAGGCGCCGATCACGGTGAAGACGGCCACGGACTTGACGAGACTCCCCACACCGAACCCGATCAGTGCGCAAAGCACGATCGCGGCGATTAACAAACTGCCGGCAGTCGCTGGGGTCGCGCGCGAAGGGTCCATCGTTGTGGGGGAGTTGGCTCATTGGTGATGGCGGAGACTCGGTTTGCGCCGGTCGGCCCCGGAGGACACTGTCGGCGACGCGGCAGGGCGGCTAGGCCACATGCCTCATCGAGTTCCGGTGAGAAAGATACAACATCGCACAAAGTCTTCTAGTGCGCTTTGTAACGCGGTTTTCAGCGGCTGATGCGACATCGGCCCGAACCGCGCGTGTAGGCTGCCGCCGATGGCCGTCTCGACCTACCCCAGCCGCCGCCGGCCGCCCTTCTGGGTGCGTGTGGTCGCGGCCGGGGCGATCAACCTCGCCGGACTGTGGCTCGCCGGAGCGCTGGACCTGATCGCCTACGACGACAGTGTCGCAACGCTGCTGGTCGCGGCGCTCGTGCTGGCGGCGATCAACATTCTGGTCCGGCCGGCGCTGATGGTTCTCTCGATTCCGTTGATCATCGCGACGCTCGGGTTCTTCATCCTCGTCGTCAACGCGCTGATGTTGTGGCTGACCGGCGTCTTGGTGCCCGGCTTCGCGCTGATCAGCTTCTGGCGCACGATCGGAGCGGCGATCATTCTCTGGCTCGTGAACATGCTGCTCGGCGGAGTCATGCGCGACTTCACCGAGAAACCGCGTGCGAGCGACACCGAGCGCTATTAGCGCGCCTGTAAAGCGTCCATGCCGACGGCGGCGGCAAGGACCACCCGCCGGTCGATCGTGCGACCGGTATCTATCGATAGGTCGATGTCGTAGATATCGGTGAACTTCCAGCGCCGCCGGCGATGCGTGCCCGCCAGCCCGCCGTCGCGCAGAAACTCGAAGTCGTACGGGATCGGCAGCCAGTTGGAGATGTCGTCGACGTAGGGGATGAAGCCGACGAGGCGCCGGAACAGGGCGATCGGCAGGCTGCGCTCCCGGACGATCACCGTCTCGGAGCTGGCCGGGTTGAAAAGCGCGTAGCTCGAACGCAGCAGTGACTTGCCGAACTGCTTCTGAATCTGGCCGATCACCGCGCCGTTGGAGTCCGTGATGTCGTAGGTGGCGCGCGGGTCGAAGCGCTGGCGGGCCTTGATGCGCATCAACTCGACGGTCTTGGTCTCGTCGGCAAAGAAGCGGATGTCCTCTTTGAACTTGAAGCGTTTCTGCTCGACGAAGCAAAACGGCGGCGACTCGTCGTCGAGCGAGAAGTAGTAACGATTGATCACCAGCGCCCACTTCTGACGCAGCACGAACTTGTCGTGTTCGTTGGGATTGACCGGCGGGTGCATCCCGGGGGAGCTTAGTACCGCGGTTGCGAGTCGGTTGAGCTCAGTCCGGGCCGACCGCCGGGAACTCGCCGGTCGCGAGTTGCTCGGCGACCTCGGCGTCGACCTGCCGCTCGGACGGTTCGGCCGGATGCGCGCGGCGCATGCGGTGTCCGCTGAACCGGCGGAGCTTGAGGATCTCCAGCACGATCACCAGATAGAAGCTGGCCGCCAGCGTCAGCAGCCCGGCGGCGACCAGCACGAGCGCCCAGCCGGTGTTGAGGTTTCCGTGGCCGTCGCTGTAAGGGATGAAGCGCATGCCGAGCGCGAGACCGGCGAGGCACAGAGTCCAGGCGTACAGATGCAGCACCGTGCGCCGTTGCGAGAAACCGATGTTGGCGAAGCGGTGATGAAAATGCCAGCGGTCGGCCTGGTAGACCGGCACCCCGTACTTGATGCGCTTGGCGACGACGAAACCGGTGTCGAGAATCGGCACGGCGAGCACGACCAGCGGGAAGAACAAGGCGACGGCGGCGGCCGTCTTGAGCAGGCCCTGGATCGCGATGCACGCGAGCAGGTAGCCAAGCAGATTCGACCCGGCGTCGCCCATGAAGATGCTGGCCGGGTGGAAATTGTGAAACAGAAACCCGAGCGCGGCGCCCGCCGTGCAGGCGGCGAGAATTCCCGACGCGTCGCGATCCAGTGACAGCGCGATCACCGCGAACGTCGCCGCCGCGATCGCGCAGACGCCGGCGGCGAGGCCGTCGACGCCATCCGTGAAGTTGACGACGTTTACGACGGCGACGATCCCGATCATCGTCAGCGGCTCGGCGGCGTCGCCGAGGCTGAACGCGCCGACCAACGGAAGCGTGGCGTTGGTGACGACGACCCCGCTGAGCACCGGGATCAGCGCGGCGGCGAGCTGTCCGGCGAGTTTGGTTCCCGCCGACAGGTCAAAGACGTCATCGAGCGCGCCGACCAGCGTGATCGCCAGCGCGCCACCGATGACCCCCTGCGTGATCTGACCCCCGGGCAGGCCAATCAGCGCGGCGGCGAGCAATCCGGCGAGGATCGCGATTCCGCCCAGCGCCGGCATGTCGTGGTCGTGCAGGCCGCGATCGGTGACCGGCGCGACCGCCCCGACCTTGAACGCGAACCGCGCCGCCAGCGGAGTGGCCGCCCAGGCCACGGCCGTAGCGATCGCGAAGCCGATCAGTGCTTTGAGTTCGGGACCCACGGGCGCTCGCGGTAATGATGGCGGTTGGCGCGGCGAGAGCGGGCCCGGCGCCGGAGGCCCGAGCTCCGGCTCCGCGCCGGGAGCCGCCGATCGCTCAAGCCAGAGCCGACTGCTGCTCGGAGAGATACTCGTAGAGCGGGAACTTCTCGGCCAGCGTGGTGACCCGTCCGCGCAGCTCGTCTCGCCGCGAGTCGTTCCAGTCCGTGCTTGTGAGCGCGGCGGCGATGATCCGGCCGACCTCGCGGAAGTCGTCGTCGCCGAAGCCGCGGGTGGCGAGCGCCGGAGTGCCGATGCGCAGTCCCGACGAAACGGCCGGCGGCAGCGGGTCGAACGGGACCGCGTTGCGGTTGACGGTGATGTCGATCTCGTGCAGGCGGTCCTCGCCTTCCAGGCCGTTGAGCGGCGAGTTCTGGAGGTCGGCGAGCACGAGATGCACGTCGGTGCCGCCGGTCAGGACGTTGACGCCCGCAGCGAGCATCTCCTCGGCGAGAATCGCGGCCCCGCGCCGGGTGCGCCGCTGACGCTCCTTGAACTGCTCGCTGGCGGCGATCTTGAAGGCGACGGCCTTGCCGGCGATCACGTGCATCAGCGGTCCGCCCTGCTGACCCGGGAATACGGCCGAGTTGAGCTTCTGGCCGTGCTCCTCCTTGGCGAGGATCATGCCGCTGCGGCCGCCGCCGATCGTCTTGTGGATCGTCGTCGTGACGACGTCGGCGTAGGGCACCGGCGAGGGGTGCTCGCCCGCGGCGACCAGACCGGCGAAGTGGGCCATATCGACCATCAGCAGCGCTCCAACCTCGTCGGCGAGCTCGCGGAAGGCGGCGAAGTCGAGCTGGCGCGGGTAGGCGCTCCAGCCGGCGACGATCAGCTTGGGCCTGCGAGCGCGGGCGATCTCGGCGACGTCGTCCATGTGGATCAGGCAGTCCTCTCTACGCACGCCATAGGCGGCGATGTCGTAGAGGCGGCCCGAAACGTTGATCTTCATGCCGTGGCTGAGATGGCCGCCGTGGGCGAGTTCCAGACCGAGCAGGGTGTCGCCCGGCTGCAGCAGTGCGTGGTAGACGGCGGTGTTGGCCTGCGCGCCGGAGTGCGGCTGGACGTTGGCGAACTCGGCGCCGAACAGCGCCTTCGCGCGGTCGATCGCCAGTTGCTCGGCGACGTCGACGAACTCACAGCCGCCGTAGTAGCGCTTACCGGGGTAGCCCTCGGCGTACTTGTTGGTCAGCACCGAACCCTGGGCCTCGAGCACCGCCCGCGGAACGAAGTTCTCGCTGGCGATCATCTCGAGCGTGTTCTGCTGGCGGCCGAGTTCGTTCTTCAGGACCTCGGCGATCTCGGGATCGACATCTTCGAGCGGGCGGTTGAAAAAGTCTTCGGGAAGGTCGGTCACGATTTGGCTCCTGGGAATCTCGGGTCGGGCGGGTCAAGAAAGGGCGGGCGGCGCGGCGAGAGCGGGCGTTACGCGGTTTGCCGCGAGCGATCGGCGTTGTGGGCCTCGACCTCGCCTATCTTCGCGACGCGGCGAGCGTGCCGGCCGCCTTCGAACTCGGCGTCGAGGAAACTGTCGACGATCGCCAGCGCCTCATCGTCGTCCAGCCGCCGCCCGCTGAGCGTCAGGACGTTGGCGTCGTTGTGCCGGCGGCTGAGGGCGGCCTCGTCGGGGTCGTGGGCGTTTACCGCTCGGATGCCATCGACCTTGTTTGCGACCATCGCCACGCCGACCCCGCTGCCGCAGACCAGTACGCCTTTGTCGGCGCCGCCGGCGGCGACTTCACGAGCCGGCGACTCGGCGAAATCGGGGTAGTCGACCGGTTCTTCGGAGCCGGTTCCGAAGTCCTCGACCTCGTGGCCTTTCGCGCGCAGCGCATCGGCGACCTTCTGTTTGAGGACATAGCCAGCATGGTCTGATCCGATCGCGATCTTCACAGGTTTACCGTAGCAATCGCCGGCCGGGGCGGGCGCTCGAGCATGCCGATCCCGGGATCGGCCTAAACCGCGCCGATCGAGGCGTCCGCGCCCTGGTGGATCCGAATGCCGGACTCGCCTGCGAGGCGCAGGAGTTGCAGCGCCTGTTCGGCGTTATCGACGACATCCTGACCCTCGGCGGTGTGGTCGCCGAACGCCGCGACGCCGACGCTCGCCGTCAGCGGCCGCGTGACGTGAGCCTGCTCGTCGTGGCCACAGCTCTGAAAAAAGAACCGCTCTCTGGCGCGCTCGATGCCGACGATACCGCCTTCGGCCGCGGTGTCGACCATCAGCACGGCGATGTGCTCGTCGCCGACGCGCGCGAGCGTGTCGGTGTGACGGATCGACTCGGTCAGCGACTTGGCCAGCAGCTTCATACCGTTTAGCTTGTCGGAGTCGTCGAGATCGCGGAAGTTGTCGATCTCGAAAACGGCGACCGCGTAGCCGATGCCGGTGCGCTTGGTGCGCGAGTGCTCGGCGAAGAGCCGCTCGTCGAACATGCTGCGGTTGTAAAGGCCAGTGACCGAATCGACGCGCTGGCGACCGGTGATCTCGGCCAGGCTCGCCGTCTCCCTACCGAGCACGACCAGCGCAAACGCGATCGACAGAATCGCAAACGACTCGACGACCAAGACGAACTTCTCGTCGCTGAACACCAGCCCGCCGGCGAAGGCGATCGTTAGCCAGACCGCCGCGCGCGTCAGCGCCACGTGCGACTTCGGGCGCAGCGCCACGTTCATCGTGCTCAGCTGCGCGACAGCGATCAGCGCCGCGAGCGCGGAAACCACGAGCGGAACATAGTGAAGTGCCTGATTTTCCATGCTGAGTTGTGACGCCGCCGGCTAGATGTCGGCCGCCTCGACGCTTTGATCAAGCCGGCCGGAAGGCGGTCCACACCAGCATTCAGACTGGTCAGCCGGTCGGCGGAAAACCGACCAGTTCGGTAATTCTGCCACCGGCGCGGATGATCGGGGCGCGCAGCAGGCGCCAGCGGCCCTCGTCAAGCTCGGATAGGTCGGCGACCGTCGATCCGACGCCCAGCAACGGGCCGCCGTCGAGCACGAGGTCGACACCGTCGCGGATCACCGGGTCGATGTCTTCCAGCCCGGTCGCGTCGGGCTCGCCGCTGCGGTTGGCGCTCGTCTGCATCACCGGGAACGCCAGCTCGGCGAGCGATTCGATCGGGCTGCCGTCGAGCCTGGGAACGCGGATCCCGAGCTTGTCCGGGACGCCGGCGCAGGCGGCCGGGAAGCGATGCTCGGGATTCTTGATGATCAGCGTGTACGGACCGGGAAGCAGCGCGTCGATCAGCTCGCGAGTCTCGGCGCCGATTCCGGGCAGATCCGCGAGCAGGCGGTCGACGGTGAAATACATCACGGCCGACGGTTTGCGCGGCGGGCGGCCCTTGAGTTCGTAGATGCGATCGGCCGCCGCCTGGTCGGACGGGTCGCAGGCGATTCCGTAAAGCGTGTCGGTCGGAAAGATCGCGACGCCGCCGGCGGCGATCGTGTCGCCGAAGCGCTTGAGATCTTGCGCGGTGATGGGGCTCATCGCACGGTCCACCCGCTGACCACGCGGTCGCGGCCGGCGAGGTCGGCGTGGGTCTCGATCTCGGTGAGACCCGCGGCGGCGAACAGGCCGGCGGTCGCGGTCGCCTGCGCGTCACCGATCTCGAGCGCGAGCAGGCCGCCCGGCTTGAGCCGGGTGGGCGCCGCGGCGACGAGCCGGCGAACGAGATCGAGCCCGTCACGGCCGCCGTCGAGCGCGGCGCGCGGTTCGTACCGGGTGATCTCGGGCTGCAGCGCGTCGAACGCGCCGGCCGAGACGTACGGAAGGTTGGCGGCGATCGCGTCGAAGACGCCGTCGACGTCATCGAGCAGGTCGGACCCGGTAAATCTGACGCGCGCCGCCAGGCCGAGGCGCGCGGCGTTCGCGGCGGCGACTTCGAGCGCGCCGGCCGAGATGTCGCTCGCGGTGATCGCCGCGCCGGG
>JBASWU010000020.1:0-8302 GCA_049276635.1 Solirubrobacterales bacterium
GGCCTGCTGCGCGCTCCTCCTCCAGGAACTCCCGCACCTCGCCGCGCAGTTGCTCCGCGCGAGCGGGCATGCGCGGCGCGGGAAATCTGAAAAGATGGCGGAGCGAGCTATCGGTCGACACGAGAGAGGCCGGACGCGGGAGGCCGGGCGCGGCGGGCTGGGGCGATCCTAAGTCATCTGCGTCGCGACTCCGCCGAGCCGGGACCAGTACCCGGCGGGGGATCGCCTTTGTCCGGAGGCCGGGATTTGCGTGTCGCCGGCGACCGGCCGCAATCAGCGAAACAACGGAGGACGCCATGGAGTCATCGACAGCAGCCGTATCAGCAGCCGTATCGCAGACCGCGGAGGCCGCGGAACCGCTCGCCGGGCGGGTCGCCCTGGTGACCGGCGCCGCCGGGGCCGGCATCGGGCACGCGGTGGCCCGGCGCTTCGGTCGTGCCGGAGCCGAGATCGTCCTGACCGACGCCCACCCGTCGCGCACCGATCAGATGGCGACCGAGCTCGGCCAAGAGCTGGGCCGTGAGGTGATCGGCGTGGCGGTCGACGTGCGCGACCAGGAGCAGGTCGACGCGGCGGTCGCGAGCGCGATCGATCGCCACGGCAAGATCGACGTGCTCTTCAACAACGCCGGCATCAACAAGCTCAAACCGCTGTGTGAGACCGACGACGAAACCTGGGACCTGGTCGTCGATGTCTGCCTCAAGGGCACCTTCCGCTGCATGCGGGCGGTGCTGCCGGGAATGCTCGAACGCGGCTCTGGGACAATCGTCAACATGGCCTCGATCGCCGGCTACATCGGCTCGGATCTGGGAGAGGCGCCCTACTGCGCGGCCAAGGCCGGCGTGATGGGTTTGACCCGAGCCGCGGCGGCCGAGTGCGGTCCGCGGGGAATTCGCGTCAACGCGATCGCGCCGGGCGTGATCATGAACCCCTTCCTCGCCCGCATATATCCCGAGGGGTCGCTGGAGAGGATGGGCGAGGACACGGCCGTCAAACGCCTCGGCGCCCCCGAGGACGTCGCCAACCTCGCGCTCTTTCTCGCGAGCGACCAGTCGTCCTACATCACCGGCGAGGTCCACACGATCTCGGGTGGATTGCATATGCATGGGTAAAAATCGTTACGCTGGACTGCGGGGATCGCGACTGGGGATAGCGGTCGGCCAGAGTCCGCGCAGCGCTGCACGGGCGGATACGAGTCACGACAGCAAGATGGGGTGAGCAAGTGAACGACGCCAAGACCGTTGCGGGTGCGCAGATGAACATCACGGCGATGCTCGAGCGAGCCGTGCGACTATACGGATTGAAGGAGGCGATCATCGACCTCGGCGAGGACCGGCGTTTCACCTATGCCGACTTCGGCGATCGCACCGCGCGGATCGCCGGCGGGCTGCGCGGCCTCGGCGCCGATCCCGGCACGTCGATCGCGATCCTCGCGCTCAACGGCTTTCGCTACCTCGAGACCTACTTCGCCTGCGCCGGCCTGCGGGCGATGGTCAATCCGCTGAACATCCGGCTCGCGCCGGCCGAGATCGCCTTCATCCTCAACGACTCGGAGACCAAGATCCTGATCGTCGACGCGACGTTCGCGCCGATGTACGAGGCGATCAAGGACCAGCTTGAGACGATCGAGAATGTCATCTTCTGTTCGCCGGGCGACGCGCCTGCCGGCACGATCTCCTACGACGATCTCGTCGCCGGCTCGCAGCCGGCCGAACTCGAGGCGCCAGGTGACGAGAACGAGATCGTCGGCCTCTTTTACACCGGAGGCACGACCGGCCGGCCGAAGGGCGTGATGCTGTCGCACCGCAACCTCGTCACCAATGCCTACCACGGCCTGGTCGCGCTCGGCTACGACGAAGACGACATCTACCTTCACGCCGCGCCGATGTTCCATCTCGCCGACGGCGCGTCGACCTTCGCCGTAACCTGGGCCGGCGCCGCGCACGTGTTCATTCCCGCCTTCGACCCCGGCGCGACGCTGAGGGCCCTGGAGTCCGAGCGGGTCACTCGGGCGCTGCTGGTGCCGGCGATGGTCGGCGCGGTGCTCGAGCACCCGGACTTTGACAAGACCGACCTATCGGCCCTGCAGTTCGTCCTCTACGGCGCGTCGCCGATGCCGCTGGGCTTGCTCAAACGGGCGCTGGAGCGATTCGGCTGCGACTTCGCGCAGGGTTACGGAATGACCGAGGCCGCGCCGCTGGCGGTGGTGCTCACGCCCGCGGATCACCGGCGCGCGATCGCGCCGGGCGGCGATCAACGGCTGCTGACGGCTGCCGGGCGCGAGGTCCTGGGCGTACGCGTACGCGTGCTCGGCGACGACGGCGAGGAGGTGCGGCCCGGCGAGCCGGGCGAGATCGTCGTCTCCGGCCCCAACGTCATGCTCGGCTATTGGCGGCGTCCCGACGAGACCGCCGCGGTCCTGCCGGGCGACGGTTGGTACCGCACCGGCGACATGGCGACGATCGACGAGCAAGGCTACATCTACATCGTCGACCGCAAGAAGGACATGATCGTCTCCGGCGGCGAGAACGTCTACTCGACCGAGGTCGAAAGCGCGATCTCGACACACCCCGGCGTCGTCGCGGTCGCCGTGATCGGCGTGCCGGACGACACCTGGGGTGAAGCGGTCAAGGCGATCGTCGTGCGCCGTGACGAGAGCGTGACCGAGGAGTCGATCACCACGCACTGCCGCGAACTGATCGCCGGCTACAAGCTGCCCAAGTCGGTCGACTTCGTCGAAGAGCTGCCGATCAGCGGCGCCGGCAAGGTACTCAAGCGCGATCTGCGTGAGCCCTACTGGGAGGGCGTCGACCGCCGTGTCAACTGACGCCGGGCCGCCCGCCCGGTTGCAGTAGGGTGCTCGTGTGAATCACCGTCGCTACAGCCTGGGCACCTACGAAGAGATGCGCGCGGCCCACCGCTGGGAGGTTCCCGAGCGCTACAACATCGCCGCCGACGTCTGCGACAAACACCCGCGCGACAAGCTGGCGATGATCTGGGCCGACTGGAGCGGGGCCGAGCGGCGCGTTACCTGGGGCGAGCTGCAGGACCTGTCGAACAGGTTCGCCAACCTGCTCGTCGCCCACGGCGTCGAGCCCGGCGACCGGGTGGCGACGCTGCTGCCCTCGCTGCCGGAGACCGCGGCCGTCTTTCTCGGCACCTACAAGGCCGGCGCGATTCTGCTGTCGATGTCCGTGCTCTACGGCGACGACGGCATCGAGCACCGCCTGCGCGACTCCGGCGCGAAACTGCTGGTCACCGACGCGGCCAACCGCGAGCGCGTACCCGGCGGGCTCGTCGAACTGGTCGCGGTGATCGGCGACCGGGTCGCGGCCGATGACCTCGATTTCACCGCCGAGATGAGCCGGTCTTCACAGCGCTTCGAGACGGTCGACACGGCCGCCGACGACCCCGCTCAGCTCTACTACTCCTCCGGCACCACAGGGCTGGCCAAGGGCATCCTCCACGCCCACCGCTACCTGCTCGCCCACGAGGAGTTCGAGTTCTGCCACGACGTCCAGGACGGCGAGCTGTTCTACGGCTCGGGCGAGTGGGCGTGGGCGGCCGGCATATGCCCGTTGCTGGGACCGTGGCGTTACGGCGCCACGCAGTTCGTCTATGCGCGCCAAGGCGGCTTCGATCCCGAGGACACGCTGGCACAGATCTCCAAGTACGGCGTGCAGAACATGTTCACCACGCCGACGGCTCTGCGCGCGATGATGGCCGTCGAGAACGCCGGCGAGCGCTATCCGCTCAAGACGCGAATCGTCTGCTCGGCCGGCGAGCCACTCAACCCCGAGGCGATCCGCTGGTTTCGCGAGCAGTACGGCCTGACGGTGCTCGACTACTACGGGCTGACCGAGAGCTACCCGCTGTGCGGCAATCTTCCCACCGAGCCGGTGCGCGAAGGCTCGATGGGCCGGCCGATGCCGGGCTGGGATGTCGCGATCCTCGACGAGGACGAGCGGCCGCTGCCGCCCGGCGAGCGCGGCGAGATCTGTCTGCGGGCCCGGTCGAACCCGCACTACCCGATCGGCTACTGGAACCGGCCGGAGGAGACCGAGGAGGTCTTCGGCGGCGAGTGGTTCCACACCAAAGACGCCGCCTCGGCGGACGAGGACGGCTACGTCTGGTACGCCGGGCGCGCCGACGACGTGATCATCTCGGCCGGCTACCGGATCGGTCCGTTCGAGGTCGAGTCGGCGGTGATCGAGCACCCGGCGGCGCTCGAGGCCGCCGCGGTCGCCTCACCCGACGAAAAGCGCGGCAACATCGTCAAGGCATTCGTCGTGCTGGCCGAGGGCCATCAGCCGTCCGAGCAGCTGGCCGACGAAATCAAGCGGTTCGTGCGCGAACACCACTCGGCCTACGCCTACCCGCGCGAGATCGAGTTCGTCGCCGACCTGCCCAAGACCTTGACCGGCAAGATCCGCCGCATCGAACTGCGCGAGCGCGAGCGGGCGGCGCAGTAGCGAGCGCTCATGTTGCGATGCCTCCCGCGTCGCCTTCGCGATCGCGGCCGCTATCGCTCAGCGCTGGCAGGGTCGAGCGCATCGCGTCTCGGCCCGTGCAGACCCTGGCGTCGGTTCATAGATCGGTTCCGTAGCTCGTTCGTGAGGACTGGGTCTCGTCAGCCGAGCAACCCGGCGGCGACGGCTTCGCGATATCGCGCCGGTGCGCCGAACAGCGCGAGATTTGCCTTGGCTCGCTTGTAGAGGAAGTGCAGATCGTGCTCCCAGGTGAAGCCGATCGCGCCGTGTAGCGCCAGCGCCCGGTCGGCAGTGCGCGAGGCCGCTTCGGCGCAGACGAACTTGGCTGCAGCGGCGTGGCTTGACGCGTCGGGCTGCGCCGCCGCCAGCGACCAGGCGGCGAAATATGCCGCCGAGCGCGAGGACTCGACATCGACGAGCATCTCGGCCGCTTCGTGTTTGACTGCCTGGAACGAGCCGATCGGCGCCCCGAACTGCTCGCGGTCACGCACGTAGTCGACGGTCATCTCGAGCATTTTCGCCGCCACGCCGAGGGAGTCGGCGGCGATCAGCACCGCGGCGCGGTTGGCGAGGTCGGTCACGGCCGACTCCGGCAGGTCGCCGATCCGCACGGCCGGCACGCCGTCGAGGACGACGCTTGCGAGGCGACGGCTGAGATCGGAGGCGGCGAACTCGTCCAGGGTCACGCCGGGATCGTCGAGCGACACGGCGAACAGCCCCTCGCCCTCGCCTCGGCCACCGGCGACGGGGATCAGCGCAAAATCAACCTCTGGTGCGCCGAGGACGTGTGCGACCATTCCGGTCACGCGCCGGTCGCCGGATCCGCCGCCGCCGATCTCGAGCGGCTGGGCGGCGGGAATGTCGGAGGCGTCGACCAAGACGGTCGCCAGGCGATCGCCCGCGAGCAACGCCGCCGCAGGCGAGTCCGCGGCGCGGTCGGTGGCCGCCACGACCAGCGGCATGGCCAGCCCCGTGTGGCAGAGCAGCGCACCGGGCAGCGCCGCGCGGGCGATCTCCTCGACGACGATCGTCAGCTCGACCGGCCCACCGCCCTCGCCGCCGAGCTCGTCCGGGACACCGACGCCCGTCCAGCCCTGGCTCACGCACAGGTCACTCGCCGCACGCCGGTCGCCGGACTCCAGCCACTCGCGCACGACATCAAACCCGGCCGTGCGGTCGAGTGCCCCGCGCACCGACGCCCGTAGGTCGGACTGCTCATCGGTCAGTGCAAAGCGCATCGGCGAGAAACCTCCGGTCGGCGAAAGGCAACGGGGTCGAGTCAGACGGCGAATCGGCTCAAACAACGGGCCGGCGTCGCGTGACCGGCCGGCGTCCGGCGCCGAACAGGCGCTATCGTAACGGGCGTGATCGGGGGGTGCCGCAATCGATTTCGGTGACACCTCATCTGAGGCAGATTTTCGCTCCGAAGTTCGCCACTGGCTGCAACGCACGCTCACGACGCTGCCTTGGCCCGAACCGGTCGATCTCGAGGAGCGACTCAGCTTCTTTCGTGTTTGGCAGGGCAAGCTGCACGAGGCCGGATACGCCGGCCTCTCCTGGCCGGCCGAATACGGCGGACGCGGCGCCGACATCGCCGAACAGGCGATCTTCGCCGAGGAGCTCAATCGCGCCGGGGCGCCCGACCGGGTCAACAGCATCGGCGAGGGCTTCGCCGGGCCGACGATCATCGACCACGGCAGCGACCAGCAGAAACAACGCTTTCTTGAGCCGATTCTGACCGGCCAGGAGATCTGGTGCCAGCTCTTCTCCGAGCCCGGTGCCGGATCCGACCTCGCCGGTCTGCAGTGCCGGGCCGAGCGCGACGGCGACGGCTGGAAGATCACCGGCCAGAAGGTCTGGACCAGCCGCGCGCAGATCGCCGACTGGGCGATCCTGCTGGCGCGCACCAGCGGCACGCGCCACGCTGGCATCACCTATTTCCTCTTTCCGATGCGCCAGGAGGGCGTCACGATCCGGCCGCTGCGCCAGATGACCGGCGAGAGTGAGTTCAACGAGGTCTTTCTCAACGGCGCGCACGTCCCCGGCGACTGTGTCCTGGGGGAGGTCGACGACGGCTGGCGCCTGGCGCGGGCGACGCTGCAGTACGAGCGTGTCGCGATCGCGACCGGGCGCCTCGACATCCAGCGCTGGATCGACGATCTGCTCGAATTGGTGCGCGACAGCGGTCGCGCCGCCGATCCGCTGATCCGGCAGCGCATGGCGGATTTCTGGGCGCGCGCGTTGGTTCACCGGCTCAACGGCGCCCGGGCCCTGACGGCGATGAGCGACGGCGCCCCCGGCCCGGAGTCGTCGATCGGCAAGCTCTACATGATTCCGCTGGCGACCGAGCTCGCCGACTTCGCGCTCGAACTAGAAGGCCTCGACGGCCGCGCCGCGCCGACTGCCGCCGACATGCACGGCCGTGGGCACTGGCAGCGCCGCGCCTACATGGCTCGTGGGATGGCGATCGCCGGCGGCACAACCAACATCCAGCGCAATATCGTCGCCGAGCGGGTGCTCGGCCTGCCTCGCTGACGGTGCCCGGCGACCGTAGCCCTTTGTGATGACCGATACCCCGATCACCTTTCCGCCCGTCCTGGAGACCGAGCCCGGTCATCTCGGCGAGCTGCGCGAGCGCGCCGCGGTGGCGGTCGGCGGCTTCACCGACTCCGACCTGGCCGGGTGGGAGGAGCGCGCCGAGTTCCCCGAGGCGGTCTACGAAGCGCTGCGCGAGGCCGGCCTGCTCGGCCTGACGATGCCGGTCGAGTTCGGCGGCGGCGGTTACGGCGTGCGCGAGTCGTGCGTCGTGCTCGAGGAGCTCGCCTATCGCTGCGGCGTCGGCGCCGCGATCTGCCAGATGTTCGTCAACGGCCCGCCGCGGGCGATTCGTGAGCTGGCGTCCGCGGCGACGCGCGAGCATTATCTGCCCGGGGTGGCGGCCGGGGACCGTTACTTCGCGATCGCGATGTCGGAGCGTGACGCCGGATCGGCCGTGACCAATCTCGAGTCGCGGATCGAGCCGGACGGCGACGGCTACCGCCTGCACGGTCACAAGCTCTACATCACCGGCGGGCTGCGCGCCGACTCGTTCCTCGTCTTCTGCCGGGCCGCCGGTACACGCGGTTCGCGCGGGATCGGCGCGGTCATCGTCGAGCGCGGCGCGGCCGGCTTTGAAACCCTGCCGATGCCGCGCAAGATGGGCGGCAACGCCGTCGCCGAGGCCGAGCTGCGTTTCGACGGCGTGCGGATCGATCGTCGCGCCGTCGTGATCGAGCCCGATCCCGAGTCATCGCGGGCGGCGGCGGCGATGCTACGCCAGTTCAACCCGGAACGCTGCGGCAACGCGGCGATGTCGCTGGGGATCGCCCGCGCCGCGCTCGAACGGGCGATTACGTACTCGCGCCAACGCAAGCAGTTCGAGCGCGAGATCTGTGAGTTTCAGGGCATCCAGTGGAAGCTCGCCGACATGGCCACCCGCTTCGATGCCGCCAGGCTGCTGCTGGCGCGCGCCGCCGGCTCCGACGAGGACGGGTTTCCGATCACCCGTTTGGTCATGCAGGCCAAGCTCGCCGCCAACGAGGCCGCCGAGTTCATCTGCCGCGAGGCGATGCAGATTCACGGGCACTGGGGTTACACGCTTGAGGTGCCGGTCGAGCGCTACTACCGCGAGGCGCGCGGTATGGCGATCGGCGGCGGCACGCTCGAGACCAACCGCAACGTGCTCGCCGCCGAGGTTCTCGGCCGGCGCTTCGACCAGCGCGCGGCCAAGCCCGACGCCGCCGGGGCCGGTGGCGACACCGCCGCAACCGAGC
>JBASWU010000021.1:0-23016 GCA_049276635.1 Solirubrobacterales bacterium
GCGCCGGGGCGAGTTCGGCCCGCCGGTTCGCCGCCGGCGTCGGCTCGCGCGTGTCGCTCGGTGACGGGTCCGGCCTCTCTCGCGGCGACCGTGCGTCGCCACGCGAGGTCGTCGATCTGTTGCGCGCCATGCAGCAACGCCGGGACTACACCACATTCAGCCTCTCGCTGCCGATCCCCGGCGTGGACGGCACGCTCAAGGGGCGTATGCGCGGTGTCGGCGCCACCAAGCGTTGCGCCGCCAAGACCGGCACGCTCTCCAACGTCTCGGCGCTATCGGGATACTGCACCACGGCTTCGGGCAATCTCGTTGCCTTCTCGATCCTCAACAACGCAGTCTGGCCGGGCGCGGCGCGCAAGGTCCAAGATCGCCTGGTCAAGGCGATCGCGACTCTCGACTGATATGGAACCAATTGTCAAGTCCCAGGCTCGATTTTCGTTTCGTCACTGACGATCTTCGGCATTCGCCTCCCGCGCTCTGACAGCGGGCGTCCCAGGGCAGCGACGGTGGGTCAGACTGATATTCGCCGGTCGAAACGGCATGACTTGTAACCGCCGGGAGCTGCCTCTCTCTAGCGTCGCGGGTCACCACGTGCGTGGTGCCGCATAGAAGTTGCGAGGGTTCTCCGTTGGTCGGGTTCCGCCCGCTGTCAGAGCGCGGGAGCGTCATCGATCCGTTCTCGCAAGTGGCTGCTGCGTTGTGATCGCCCAGACGAAGCCCGCCAGCTCACGCGCGCAGGCGACTACGATCTTCTGTTTTGGCTTGCCGATCCCCTGAGGCTCAGCTACGGCCCCAGGCCGCTCAGTGCCATAGATGTTCCATCCAACGATGAGCGGATTTCTGCTGCGGCTCGGATGTTCGAACAACACTGGAGAAAACCATGAGCGCACTTTTCATTCGAACCTCGAAGATCTTTGGCGCGCTGATGTCCGCCATCGTCGTCTGCGCACTCGCGATTTCACCGACGGGGCTAGCCGATCCGCCTGACCTCACGCCACCGGTCGTCACGATCACTTCGCCGGCTGCGAATGCGTCGCTCAACACCGCCCCGCAGGTCGCGTTCACGGTCACCGACGCGTCCCCCACAACGAAGACTTGCCAGCTCGACGGCGGTACCGCAGCGGCGTGTAGCTCGCCGTTCGCCACCAGCGGCTTGAGCCAGGGGACCCACAGCGTGACCGTAACCGCAACCGATTTGGCGGGCAACTCGGCTGCAGCCGCGGTCAACTTCACGTTCGACACGATTCCGCCGGATACGACCATCACTTCCGGCCCTGCCTACGGATCGACGATCACCGTCAACAGCGCTCAGTTCGCGTTCACAGCTACGGAAGCGGGCTCAACGTTCAGGTGCTCATTTGACTCCTCGCCGTGGGCGAACTGCACTTCGCCGGCGACGATGAGCTCGCTGGCGAACGGACAGCATCAGATCCTTGTGAAGGCCGTCGATGCCGCCGGCAACACAGATCCGACACAGGCGGCGCGCCTGTTTTACGTCGCCACATCGGCCGCGCCCGACACGACCATCACCTCCGGCCCGGCGTACGGGTCGACCATCAACGTCAACTCCGCAGCATTCACGTTCACTTCAACGCCGGCCGGCGCAACATTCCAGTGCTCGTTCGACTCATCGCCTTGGTCAACTTGCACTTCTCCAGCGACGATGAGCTCGCTGTCAGATGGCCAGCACCAGATTCTCGTGCGAGCGAAGAACGCGCAGAACGTGGTGGACCCGACGCCGGCGTCACGCCTGTTTTATGTAGCGGCCGCGTCGACGCCACCGGACACAACGATCACCTCGGGACCCGCCGGTGGATCTACCGTCGCCACGAACACCGTGCAGTTTGGTTTCACGTCCACACCGTCGGGGGCGACATTCGAGTGCTCATACGACTCCGCGCCTTGGGCGGCTTGCACTTCACCGACGACGATGGGTTCGCTCGCCGAGGGAACGCATCAGATCATGGTGCGGGCGAAGAACGCCGCCAACGCTGTGGACGCATCCCCGGCCGGCCGGCAGTTCTACGTTGACACGGTTCCACCCGTCGTCACCATCAGTGCGCCGACGCAGGGTGCATCGATCGCCTCGCACTCGGTGCCGGTTTCGTTCCAGGTGACCGGCGCGACTTCAGTCACCTGCTCGCTAGACGGCGCAGCGCCCGCCGCTTGCACGTCTGTGCTGCAACTCAGCAACGTCGCCGACGGAGCGCACACAGTTGTCGTCGTCGCCTCGGATGCCGTGGGCAACAGCGCGTCGGCGGCTCGAGCGTTCACGGTTGACACAGTCAACCCGGCCGTGACGATCACGCAGCCGGCTACCGGCACTTCGATGGCGACGTCGCCGACGACGGCGGTCTTCTCGGTCGTCGACGCGACCGCGACAACGACAACGTGCCAAGTCGATTTGGAGACCGCCGCTGCGTGCGCATCACCATTTACGTTGCCCACGCTGGTGATCGGCCAGCACAGCGTGACGGTGGTCGCAACCGACGCCGCAGGCAACCAGGGAAGCGCAGTCACAAGTTTCGAAATCGCCGACCCGTCGCTCGCATCCTCCCAGGTCAGCATTGACGGCCAAGTGCTCACATTTCAGGCGGCTGCCGGCGTGGATGCGTCCGCCGGTGAAGCGAACGACGTCACCGTGAACATTGACGGCGCGAGCGCAACCGTCAACGACACCGAGCACCACTTGGCCGCCGGCCCTGGTTGCACGCAGCAGGACGCCACCACCGTCAGCTGCACTCGTTCCGCCTTCGATCAGACGAACTTCGAAACGGAAGACGGCGGTGACTTCGTCACGTTGAATACGCCCGCGGGAATGATCAATCAGGTCAACGGCGGCACCGGATCCGACACCATCATCGGCGGAGACGGCGACGACACCTCCTTCTACGGCAGCGGCAGCGATGAGTTTGCCGGCGGCGAGGGCATTGACGCGTTTTCGGCGGCCTCGACCTCGAGCGCGCTGAACATAACGCTGGACAACACCGCCAATGACGGCACTCCGCTCGAGCGCGACAACATTCACGAAGACGTCGAAACAGTGCTCGGCGGTTCCGGCGATGACCGAATCATCGGCTCTGAGCAGGCGAACACGATTGCGTCGGGCAACGGAGACGACTTGATTCGCGGCGGCGGCGGCGACGACGTCCTGGGCGGCGGTGCTGGCAGCGACTCGATCAACGGCGGTAAGGGCGCCGACCTGATGACTCCGGACGCCGGTGCCAACGACGAGCTGGACTACTCCGGAAGCACAGACAACCTGACCATTCACAACGGCGACGGATTGTGGAGCGGCAAGGACGAGGGCTTGGAGGGCGACATCGCGCTCGCCGCGTTCGACACCGTGGCTACCGGCTCTGGATTTGACCTGATTTACGGCAGCGACGACGGAGAGCGGATCGAGTCTGGTGCAGGCCAGGACTTGATTTACGCACGCGGAGGCGCAGACGTGATCGACGCGCGCGACGGTTTTGAAGACGCGGTCGACTGCGGTGCGCATGGTGACCAGGCGACCGCGGACGTGGTCGAAGCGGGCAACTTCCAAAGCTGCGAGAGCGTGGACTCGACCTACTCGGTCCAGCTGACGTCCGGCCCGGCGGAGGGCGCGGTTGTCGGCACTGCGAATCCGATCTTTGAGTTCACGTCAACGACGGCCTCCGTCGAGTGCAGGGCAGACTTCGGAGACTGGTTGGGCTGCGCCTCACCGCATCAGTTCGGCCCGCTCGAAGACGGCTCGCACGTGATCGAGATTCGGCCGACCAACGACAGCGGATCGCTGAGTCTTTACCGGACGTTCACGGTGGACACGGCCGTACCGACGGTGTCGATCAACGACGCCCCGCAGGGCTCGATCGCGACCGGCAGTACCTCAATCGGCTTTGCAGCGAATGAGCCGGCGAGCTTCACTTGCGCGGTCGGCGGCGGTGCGAGTGCGGCGTGCAGCTCGCCGTTTGCGCTCAATGGCCTCGCCGCCGGGCTGCACACCGTGAGGATCTCTGCAACCGACACGGCCGGCAATGTCGGATCCGCGACGACGACCTTCGGCGTCGAATCCGGCGTCGCCAACACATACTTGAGCGGTACGGAATTGCACATCACGCTGCCTTCCAATTCGGCCGCCATTCTGACGGGGGCGAAGCTCAACGGCGCGCTGCGACTGTCGAGCGGCTCCGGTGTGTTGATACCGGGCACCGGCTGCATCCGCGTGAGTTCGTCTGGCGTCGACTGCGATCTGGCGGGCGTGTCAGCGCTTGTCGTGCAGGGCGGTTCTCAAAACGATTCAATTGTCCTCAGTGACAACGTTCGCGTGTCCGCTCAGATCGACGGCGGCGGCGCGGACGACACGATCCACGGCGGTGGCTCGGCAGACGCGATCACCGGCGGCGGCGGCGCTGACCGGATCAACGGCGGCTTCGGCGAAGACTCAATCGATGGAGGAGCCGGCAACGACGTCGTCACCAGTGCGGACGGCTCACCCGACACGGTTGAATGCGGCAGCGACGATGACTCGGCAACAAGCGATGCGCTTGACGGCGTTACGGGTTGTGAGACCCAGTCGCAGGCTTCCGTGGTTGCGGCCGCCGCAAGCTCCTCGACAACGGATGTCAGTTTCACAGCAGCATCCGGACAGGCGAACGACATTGACGTTGCGGCGTCAACGCGCCACGCAGATCTCACCGACGCGGCGAACTCCGTCTTGCCGGGCGATGGCTGCCGCTCGGTCACCAGCCACAAAGTTCGGTGCTTCGGCTCTAGCATCGCGGCGATCAGGCTTGCACTTGGCGACGGCAACGACAAGACGTCGAATTCGGCGCCATCGAGCATCACCTCTGAAATCCACGGCGAGGGCGGCAACGACCAGCTGACCGGCGGCTCGGCCGTCGACTGGATCGACGGCGGTTCGGGCAACGACGTGATCGCCTCAGGCGGCGGCCAGGACACGATGTCCGGCGGTGCCGACGACGACCGTCTGCTGAGCAGCTACGCAACTGAGTACTTCTACGGTGACGCCGGCAACGACACGGTCGATTACAGCGACCGCTGGTCCGCTGTCGCGGCTTCGCTCGGCAGTTCCTTCGGCAACGGTTCGGGTACGGAAGGCGACCTATTCGAATCGATCGAGGGCGTCATCGGAGGAATCGGCGACGACCAGCTGCTCGGCGATGGCGGGGCGAACGTCATCACGGGCGGTCCGGGCGAAGACACGATCGACGCCGGCGATGGCGCCGACACGATCAACGCGCTCGACTACCAGCCCGACGACGTGACGTGCGGCGCGGCGACAGACACGGCGCACCTCGACGCGCTCGACTCGCCGACAGGATGCGAGACGACCGACGTGGCGTCTGGCGTGTTGTTCTACTCCGGCGTCGAAGACGGAGCGAGCATCAATCAGGACGCGATCACGTTCGAGTTCAACTTCGCCGGCACCAACAGCTTGTTCGAGTGCTCGGTTGACGGCGCCGGCTTCAACGCTTGCACCTCGCCGCTGTCGCTCACGTCGCTCGCCGACGGCGCGCATTCACTGGAAATCCGCGGGCTCGACGCCGCGAACGCGGTTGTCGGAAGTTCGGCGCACGTTGACTACACGGTCGATACGCGAGCACCTGATCTGCAGATCGCCAGCGGCCCGGCCGACAACGACGTGCTCGCCGACGATCAGCCGACTTTCACATTTACGAGCAGCGACTCAAACGCGACGTTCGAATGCGCGATCGACGATCAGCCCTACCGCGCTTGCGCTACGCCGTTCCAGCGTGGGTACAAGTCGGGATCGCACGTGGTTTCGGCCCGTGCAACCGACGCTGCCGCAAACCGCTCGGGGGTTGAGACGCGGCGCTTCACCGTCCTGCCTTCGCTCGGCGTGGTATTCGACTCCAGCCCGGCCGACGGCGCTCATGTCGCCGGCGGTAGCGCAGTCATCGGCTTCCACGTACAGCCGGACGAGCTGGGCAGCGCAACTCAATGCGCGGTGGACGGCGGCGACTTCACGTCGTGCGCTTCACCGTTCACGCTTGCTTCCGAGAACTCCGGTGCCAGGACAGTGGCCGTCCGAGCAATCGACGCCGCCGGGCGGGCGGGAGCGCCTGAAGTTCGCACGGTCATCTTTGACAACGGCAAGCCGTTCGTGGACGAAGTGCGCCCGCAGACGCTGCTTTACGACGGCCCGCAGGATGACGCGATCGTCGTTGAATCGCCAACCATTGAGTTCGGCGCCAACGAACAGGCAACGTTCGTTTGCCGCACCGACACGGCAGATTGGGCCGCCTGCGAGTCGCCGTGGACACCCGCGGGGCTTGACCCGGGCCACCACAAGTATGAGGTCGCCGCAATCGACGCGAATGGCAACTTCACCGACGCACCGGCGCAGGGCTCATTCGAGCTCGACCCCGGCTACCGGCCAGAATCCGTGAATCACGCCATCGCGGTGTTGGACACGGCATTTCCGGCGGTTCTGCAAGACGAGCCGGCGATCGAGACTCCAGGGGGTGCGCTGACGCCGAGCCTGTCTCCGGACGTTGCCGACGACATGAATGAGTTCGCTTCGGCCGAGGCGCTGGTCGAATCCACCGTCGCCACCAACGCGGAAGACGGGTTCTCCGTGGACACGACGGACGGATCGATCGGCATCGTCCCGGTCGATACGGACTCGTCGCGGACATCGTCGTTCAACGTGAACGATCAAACCGCGATTGCGGGCAACGTTTTTGACGGTGCATCTGCATTTGCCAAACCGACGTTGACGGGCATTTCGTTCGGCGCCCTGATGGACTCGCTGACGACTTCGAAGTCGTTTTCGTGGGAGCTGAACGTTGGCCCTGAGATCGAGCTGTCGGTGCTGCCGAACGGCTCGGTCGTCGCAACTCGTGAGCTGGCGCCCAGCGACGACGACGCTGAGCAGGCGGCGGCATCGCTGCCTGCGCCCGTCGACACAAGCGGCAGCGGCAGCGGAGCGTATGCAGCCGCTGTAGACGCGTTGGATGCCGCGCAGGATGCAACGAACGACTCAACTCTGCTGCTGATCGAAGCGCCTTCGGCGACCGACGCCCTGGGCAACACCGTGCCGGCGGCTTTCACGGTCGACAACGCGACCAAGCGTTTGACGCTCACCGTGAACGGAGCGGGTGCGGGGGCGTCCGGCCCAGTGCTCGTGAAAGCATCGGGAACTCCCAACAGTGTCAGCAGGAAGCCCAAAGCGAGGGCGAAGGCTGTCTTCTTCGGCATGTCCGGCGGGCGCGACATGTTCGGCGCACTTGTACCGAACCTCAACGCGTTGATGGAACGAATGGGCAAGGTTGCCGGCAAGGGGAACGCGAAGAACAAAACGTTCAGGATCCTCGTTCCTTACGACTCGGGCGACATCGAGACCCAGCCGTGCATGAACCCTGCCGGAGAGGTTTACTCCGGCGATCTTGCCACGGTGAACGGCGCTGTGCTGAGCGAATCCGGCGGCAATCCGTACAAGGTGAACTCCAGGTGTGCGGACCTCTGGGACGTCGAGAGAAAGGTCGTCGAGATCCGCGCATGGGCCGCCGACCCCGCGCACCCCGGCGCGAACATCTATCTCTCGCCGCAGCCTGTGCACTCATCGGAAGCTCTGTGCGACAGCCCGGCACCGCCGGACGCCGCGGCGCGATACCGCTTCCCGTGCAGCGTGAACACGTTCAAGGACGCGTTCAACAGGCTGTACGTCAAGCTCCAGGGATTCGCAAACGACCACGGTGGGCCGATCAAATTCTGGTCGTCGTTCAATGAGCCCGATGTCTTCCGTTGGCACGGCGATGACAGTGCACGCAATGCCTACGACGCAGCCGAGACGTGGGCCGTCGTTCAGCGTGCGGTGCGCGGCGAGGCCGGTTTGGCCGCATGCGGGAGCTGCCTGGCTGTTGCTGGTGAATTCGGCCGGACACCGCTTCAGTCGAAGCCGGCGGTGCGCAAGAAGGACCTCCGCTACCTCTACCGCACTCACTTGATCCAGCTGGTCAATCAGAGCAAGACGGACAACGTGACCTTTCCGAAGTATTGGTCGTACCACAACTACAAGGACATGGCGTACCCCGGCAACCGCAAGTACAAGGACAAGAACATCGCGAACGAAGGCCGGGATCACGGCACCGCGGCGTTTGACTACGTCAAGGGCATTTCGGCACTTACGGGAGATGGGCGACTGCACAAGCCGGGCGTCCTGATGACGGAGGGCGGAATGAACCTCCAGGGGGCCACCCAGATCAGCGGCAACGACGATTCGACCCACGCCGAGAACAAACGAACCGTCAAGATCCCGCTGGCGGTCAACCGTTTCTACTACCAAATCAATTCCGGCAAATCCGGCCACGGCGCGTACGCACCCGGCAAGGATGATCTGAAGTACTTCAAGAAGATCCGCGGCGTGCTGCTCTACCAGTTGGCCACAGGTGACGGCCCCGGCTTCGACAGCTCGCTGTTCGAAAACCCCGCGCAGGCATGCAGCGACTGGCACGTGCCTACGCCGGCTGGTTGCACCTCGGATCCGCCTGCTCCGCCAGCGGCCGCACCGCGGCCGGCATACTGCGCACTGCTCGGGTTCAAGGCGTCGAGTTCCGAGGGAATATGCACGGGCGACAATCGCCCGTCGTTCCCCAACGCTAAAGCGACTACCGCCGGAAAGGCCGACATCTCGGCGACACGCGGCACCTATTCGCATCCCGAACTGATGGAAACCCGAATTGCCCTGAAGATGGCGGACTTTGATCTGCCCGACGAGTATTCGTACGAGTTGTCAGTTTCGTTTGAGGTGTGTTCGCGGAGCCTGTACCCCGACCCCGACGGATTTGACAACCCATTCTGCTCGCGGCCGGAATTCTGCGTGAGCACAAGTTGCCTGACCAACGGAATCCATCAGAATTCGTCGACGATGACCGACGCGCTGCGCTACACGATCCCAGCGGGCACGGACTATTCCGCGATCGTTCCGAGCTCGGTGAGTGCGGAAGTGCCCATCAGCTACCGGTCAGACCCATGTGAAGAGGACCCGCGCTACCGACACGTGATTACGCCGATCTTCGAACTGCGAATCGTGGGCGGAGACCCGTTTGCGGAGTTCAACCCGTCTATTCCAGGTCCGCAAGACCCGTCGATCGACGACGTGGGTTCCGTCGACGTCCCGTCTGTATCGGTGCGCGGGGTGGCGGACACCGGGCTGTATCCGGGATCCTGGTGCAGCTGATCGGGCGCCGCCGGCCATCCTGTCGATGCCCATCCGAAACTCAGTCCGGCAGATCGGGTTAACTGATGTGATGCCAAGCCAAGCGACCACCGCATTCCTTTCTCGATCCGCGAGGGTGGGCTTGGCTTTGGTCGCATCGGTTTGCGTGCTCGCAACTGTTGCTGCCCACGCGTCCGCCGCGCCGCTCGCGCAATTCCAGTTTGGATCCGTCCGCTCGCTGACGGCGGGGCCGGACGGGCGGGTTTGGTTCTTCGCAAAGGCGCTCGACGCGCGCGGGTACTCGCTGTATGCGGCGAATTCCTCGGGCGTGATCAAGCGCGTCGCTCTTCCGGGATTCAAGGTCGGAGTCGCTCGTGCTGGAACGATCGGGGTCGGTGGCGACCAGCGCTTATGGGTGGCCGCTACGGGAATCTCAAAGAAAGGCCGCACAACGATCTATCGAATCTCTCGTCGCGGCAAGGTGACGTCGTTTGTGCTCCCGGCCAAGCGTCGCGCCACCGCGCTCGCCGGCGACTCGTCCGGCAGGACGTGGCTGATCGGCTACTCGTCGACGCGCGTCGGTTTCGTCGACCGCCGGCGCGCGATCCACAGCTTCCCGGTCGACAACGCGAAGTCGCTGGAGGACGTCGCACTCGGACCGGATAACCGCATTTGGGCATCGGCGAGCGCATCGGTCACACGCATCTCCGCGCGCGAAAAGCCGCGCACGTTTGCTGCCGGCGAACTTCCCACCGCGAACATCGCTAGCGGCGGCGGGTATTTGTGGCTTCCCGGTGTCGGCTCGGTGCAGCGGGTTTCGACGGACGGAATCGTCCAGAAGATCCCGCTGCAGTTTCCGACGTTCACTCCGCCGTTCAGCACGCACGTGGATTACCCGTTTGCGCCCAACCGCTCGAGCTACGCGCTGTTCACTCAGCCAGGCGCGGCCGTTGGTTTCACCGCGGGCACCTCGACGATCGACAACACTGTCGGCCTTGGCACGGATTTCACGAGCACGGGAACAATTGACGCAAACGCCGCTGCGCACGAGAGTTCTCCGTCGCAAGTTGGGCCGCGGTGGTATCCGAGCGTCACCACCGGTGAATTCCGCTCACGCCGCCGCGGCTCGAAGCTAGCGGTGGTCGACGGCGCGGGCAACCAGTGGCTGGCGGTTGACAGCGGCGTGATCGTGCTTCCGCCTGCCGTCCTGTAGCTGTCGGCTGCACGTCAGCCGCGAGCCGCGGCCGCAGCCGGCCCAGGCGGCGCCATCAACGCTCTGTGACAGGGACGTTTCGGTCCCGGCAGACTCAGGACACCCAACGTCCTTGCTTCGGATCCCACGTCCCGACCGCCGTGCCATCCAGCAGTGGATCCAGAAAGGGAGCCACGATGGCGAGTGCCTCGTCCAGGGTGAGCGCAACCGGCAGGAGCGAGCGACGGGCCTCCGCCGCGTAGCCCCGGTCCACTGATCGCGCGCGGGGACCCCGAAGTGCTTGGGCGCGTGATGCCGCGTCGCGCGGCCTCGGAGCCCAGGGCGGTCATCTGTGGCTGCTCCTTGATCGACGCCTCGGTGACGATCGCGACCAAGTCGACGAGATCCTTGTATCGAGTCGATGGCGCTTCCGTTTCCCAGTATCGGTCGAAGGTCGCGGCCACCTTGTCCGCGATGTGATCGACTGAGCCATCCCGACTTTGACGGAGACTTTCCAACCTGGGAATTACCCTCCCAGACAACAAGGAGAGTCAGTCAATGTCAAGACCAAGCAAGTACCCGCAGGAACTGCGCGAGCGCGCCGTCAGGACGGTCTCCGAAAGCGGCCACCCGATTACTCAGGTCGCCCGGGACCTTTCGGTTCATCAGGAATCGCTGAGAAACTGGGACTAACCGGCGATCAGGCGCCTGAGCCCGCTCTCGTCGAGCACCGTGACCCCCAGTCGCTCGGCCTTTTCCAGCTTACTGCCGGCCGCCTCTCCGGCGACGACGAAATCGGTCTTCTTACTGACCGAGCTGGTCACTCGTCCACCGGCGCCCTCGATCACCTGACGCGCCTGATCGCGAGTCATCGTCGGAAGCGAGCCGGTCAACACGAAGGTCTTGTCCTTGAGCGGCCCCTCGGCCGATCCTGGCGCGTCTCCCTCCAGCCGCAGGCCGGCGGCGCGCAGTCCCTCGATCAGGGCGCGCTCGTCATCCATCGCCAGCCGCTCGGCGATCGACTCGGCGAGAATCTCACCGATCCCGTAGGTCTCCGCGATCTGCTCGGTGGTCGCGGCCGCGAGGGCGTCGATCGAGCCGAAGCGGCCGGCGAGATTGCGGGCGTTGACAGCGCCGATCCCCGGCAGGCCGATCGCGTAGAGCACGCGCCAAAACGGTTGTCGCTTGCTCTGCTCGATCGACGCGAGCAACTTGTCGACCGAGGTCTCCTTGTATCCCTTCATCGCCAGCAGCCGATCGCGGTGTTCGCCGAGCGCGTAGATGTCGGGGAGGTCGACGAAGAGCCCGAGGTCGAGAAAGCTCTTGACCTGCCTCTCGCCCAGCCCGTCGATATCCATCGCGCCGCGGTGAACGAAATGCTTGAACGACTGGAAGCGCTGGCCGGGACAGCCGCGCCGGTTTGGGCAGATCGTCCAGTCGCCGGCCTTTTTCGTCGGGGTGTCACAGGCCGGACATCGCGCCGGCGGGCGCGGCGGCTCGGCGCGATCGGGTCGTTTGCCGGCCGCCTCCGTCGGCCCGACGACTCGCGGGATCACGTCTCCGGCACGGGTGACGATCACCTCGTCACCCTCGCGCACGTCCTTCGACAGCAGATCAACCTCGTTATGAAGCGTCGCGTGCTGCACCGTCACACCGCTCACGCCGACCGGATCGAGCACCGCCAGCGGAACTAGATGGCCGGTCCGCCCCACGTTCCACTGAATCTCCCGCAGCGTTGTCACCGCCTCCATCGGCGGGAACTTCCAGGCGATCGCTCCGCGCGGTTCGCGGCCGGCGACCCCGGCGCGGCGCATCAACTCGGCGTCGTCGATTTTCACGACCGCGCCGTCGATCTCGTGGTCAAGCGACTCGCGGCGGTCCTCCCAGCCGTGACAGGCCGCGACCACGGCCTCGATGTCGCCGACCACTTCAAACTCGTTGACCGGAAACCCCCAGTCCCGCAGCTGCTCCAGCGCCGCCGAATGCGTCTCGAAGGCGACGCCGTCGAGCGCACCGACGCCGTACGACCAAAGCGCCAGCGGCCGCGATGCGGTCAGCTCAACGTCGAGCTGCCGAACCGCGCCCGCAGCCGTGTTGCGGGGGTTTGCGAAAGTCGCCAGCCCTTCCTCGGCGCGCTGCTGGTTGAGCGCGTGAAAATCCGACCGCCGAATGTAGATCTCGCCACGCACCTCCAACAATGCGGGCGGCTTTTCGGCCGGCAGCCGATGCGGAATCTCGGCGATCGTCTTGAGATTGGCCGTGACGTCTTCGCCGACCACCCCGTTGCCGCGCGTGACGCCTCGCTCAAGCACGCCATCACGGAAGATCAGCGAAATCGCCAGGCCGTCGACCTTACCCTCGACGACGAAGCTGAGTTCTTCACGTACGATGCCCTCGCTCGCCAGACGGTTGCGCAGGCGCTGTTCCCAGGCGCGCAGCTCGTCCTCGTTACGAGCGTTGGCCAGTGACAGCATCGGCATCAGATGCTCGATCTGCGGGAACCGGCCGGCCGGCGTGGCCCCGACCGTGCGCGTCGGTGATCGGGCGTCGGCGAGCGACGGGTCCGCGGCCTCGATCTTGCGCAGTTCGTTGAGCATCGCGTCGTACTGCGCGTCGGTGATCTCGGGCGCGTCGCGCTCGTAATAGAGCTTGTTGTGATGCTCTATCTGCTTGCGCAACTCGGCCGCGCGCCGAGCGCGGTCAGTCGCGGGTGAGTCTTGCTGCGGTGCTGTCAACGAAGGATCGTGGCTGTGATTGCGTCGAGACCGGGCGGCCCACGGTCAACGGCCGTCGCCCACAGTCTGCCCGGTCGCGCCGACGAGAGAACCGAGGTCGAACATCGCCAGCTCGCGCATACCGGTGCGATCGGTGAGATCAAAATGCACGGGTGTGACGGCGATGTGACCCTCGGCGATCGCCTCGAAGTCGGTGCCGTCTTCATCGACGTAGGACGGGTCGTCGCCGTAGATGCGGTAAGTCTTGTGGCCGTCGGCCTCGTCTTGCAGCTTGAGGGTGTCGCGGTAGATCCGCCGTCCGAGGGTGCAGGCGCGCGCGCCAGCGATCTCACCGGCGGGAACATTGATGTTGAGCAACGTGCGCGGCGGCAGCGGAACGTCGTCTAGCCGCGCGACGAGGTTTGCCGCGAACTCCGCTCCGGCGTCAAAGTCGAGTTCGCCGCCGAAGTGCCAGCCCATCTCGCCGCGCACGGCCTGCTGCGAAACCGCGATCGCCGGAATGTCGAGGATCACGCCCTCGAAAGCCGCGGCGACAGTGCCGCTGTAGGTGATGTCGTCACCGAGATTGGCGCCGTGGTTGATCCCGCTGACGATTAACTCGGGAATGAACGGCAACAGCCCGAGGGTCGCGAAACGCACGCAGTCGACCGGCGTGCCGTCGGTCGCGAAGCCCGTCGTGCCATCGCCGAACTCGACTTCCTTGACGACGAGCGGCTCGCGCGTGGTGATGCCGCGCCCGATCGCACTGCGATTGCTGTCCGGAGCGATCACCGCCAGCTCGATGCCGGGCACGTTCAGAAGCGCGTGCCGAAACGCGTGCAGGCCCGACGCAGTGATGCCGTCGTCGTTGGTCAACAAGACTTTCATCGACAGCATCTTAAGTGGCGTGATCGACGACCCGTGCCGGCGCCGGCACGCGCCACGCGTGCCCGGCGATCGCTCCGGCGGCCCACACATCCGCCGCAACATCGATCGGCTCGAAAATCAGGGCTCCGGCCGGTCGAAGCCGACTTCGGCAAGATACAGGCCGTGGGCCGGCGCGGTGCCGCCGCCGGCACTGCGCGGCGCCCCCGCAAGCAGTTCGGAAAAGGCATCCAGCGTCCGCGCCCGGCGCGCTATGTCTAACTGGTAACTGACCAGCGACCGCACCATCCGGCGGGTAAACGCGTCGCAGGTGATCCAGAACTCGAGCAGGTCGCCTTTGACCGTCCATTCGGCACGCCGCACCGTGCGGCGATGCGTGACGTACGGCTGGTCGGCCAGTGTGAACGCCTCGAAGTCGTGTTCACCGTGCAGCAACGCCGCGCTCTGATCCAGCAGCGACCGGTCGTAGTCGTGGGTCCACCAGTAGACCCGTCCCCGCTCGATCGCCGGCCGCTGTTCGCGCGTCGAGACGCGGTAGCAATAGGTGCGCGAGCGCGCGTGCGAGCGTGCGTCGAAGCCGTCGGGAGCCGGGTCGCTCGAAAGCACCGCGATATCCGGCGGGAGCAGCGCGTTGAGCGACCGGGTCCGTGCCGGATCGCCGGCGTGCGAGGCGACCTGCCCCCACGCGTGAACCCCGGCGTCGGTTCGCCCGGCGACGGTGACCGTCGTCGGCTCGCGACGCACCACCGCCAGCGCGCGCTCGAGCTCGGCCTGCACCGTGCGGTGGCCGGGCTGCTTCGCCCAGCCGCGGAAGTCACTTCCGTCGTATTCGATCAACAGTCGCGTCGCCATCACCGCAGATTCCTACTCGCCGGGAACGCCGAATCAGCCGCCGGGAGGCGATCCCCACCGTTACGAGTGCAACGTTTTCGCGCGGCCGGCTAGACCAGTTCGAGCAAAACCATCTCGGTCGAGTCCGACCGGCGCGGCCCGAGCTTGAGGATGCGGGTGTATCCGCCCGGCCGCTCGGTGTACCGCGGCGCTATCTCCTCGAACAACTTGTGTACCGTGAACTTGTCGTTGCCCAGCTTCGCAAGCGCCTGGCGCCGCGCGTGAAGGTCGCCCTTCTTGGCAAGCGTGATCAGCTTCTCAAGCTCGGGCTTGACGGCCTTTGCCTTCGCCTCCGACGTCTGGATGCGCTCGTGATCGATCGCCTCCTTGCAGAGGTTCATGAACAGCGCCTTGCGGTGCGCGCTGTCGCGAGAGAGCTTGTTGCGTTTCTTGTTGTGGCGCATATCGAAGTCTGAGGATAGAGCGTCGTGACCGGACCGCCGAGACGGTGCCGCTAACTCGCCTTCAAGCCGAGACCGCGATCGGCCAGGACGTCGATCACTTCCTGGATGCTCTTGCGCCCGAAATTTGGGATCGCGGCCAGTTCGGCCTCGCTGCGCTCGAGCAGCTGACCGACGGTCTGGATGCCGCCGCGCTTGAGACAGTTGTATGAACGGACGCCGAGGTCGAGCTCCTCGATCAGGATGTCGTCGGGGCCTCCGGCCTCGGGCAGGCCGCCCGAAATGTCCTCGGCCTCGTCGAGTTCGCCGCGCAGCGCCGCGACCGTCATCTCGTCGGTGAAGATCGCCAGCGTCTTGATCAGAATCTCCGAGGCCTCGCGCAGAGCGGCGTCGGGCTCGACCGAACCGTCGGTCTCGACCTCGATCGTGAGCTTGTCGTAGTCGGTGCGCTGACCGACACGCGCGCCCTCGACCGAGTAGCTGACGCGCTTGACCGGCGAGAAGATCGAGTCAATCGGAATAACGCCGATCGGCTGGTCGGCGGACTTGTTCTCCTCGGCCGGCGCGTAGCCGCGGCCGCGGCCGATCGTCATGTACAGCTCGAGCTTGGTCTTCTTCTCGAGCGTCGCGAGATGCGCGGTCGGGTTGAGGATCTCGACGCCCGAAGGCAGGTCGATGTCCTTGGCCTTGACTTCGCCGGGGCCGGTAAACACCAGTGGCGCCTCGACCTCGGTTGCGTCGGAGTGCACCTTGCAGACGAGAGCCTTGAGGTTGAGGACGACGTCGGTGACGTCCTCCTTCACGCCCTGGATCGTGGAGAACTCATGCGCGACTCCCTCGATCCGGAGCGAGGTGACGGCGGCGCCAGCAAGTGACGAGAGCATTACGCGGCGCAGCGCACTGCCAAATGTGTAGCCGAAGCCACGGTCCAGCGGTTCGATCGTGAAAACACCACGGTCGCCGTCGATCTGCTGGGCGGAAATGCGAGGAGTCTGGAATTCGAGCATCGGGACCCTTTTTTTTGTTGAACTTGGGCGGCGCCGAACGCAAGGGCCGCGGCGCCCGGGGGATTGTTACTTCGAGTAAAGCTCGACGATCAGCTGCTCCTGCACCGGCGTGGCTATTTCGCCACGGTCGGGCAGTCGCAGGATCTTTGCCGTCAACGCATCGTGATCGGCTTGGAGCCATGCGGGCACGGCGGCGGTCATCTCGGTTGCCTCCTTGATGACGTCCTTCGCACTCGACTGTTCCGCTAAGGCGATTTCGTCGCCTTCGCGGAGTTGGAAACTTGGGATGTCGACCCGCTTGGCGTTGATCGTCCAATGACCGTGGCGAATCAACTGGCGTGCCTGGCGGCGCGAGGCGGCGAAGCCGAGGCGCACGAGCACGTTGTCGAAACGGCGCTCAAGCAGGCGCAGCAGGTTGTCGCCGGTTACGCCCTTCTGCCGGCTCGCGGCGTCGTAGTAATTGCGGAACTGCTTCTCGAGGATCTGGTAAAAGCGGCGGGCCTTCTGCTTTTCGCGCAGCTGCAGGCGGTACTCGGACTGCTTCTGGCGAGTCAAGCCGTGCTGCCCGGGCGGATAGGCACGGCGATCGACGCCGCACTTGTCGGTGAAGCAGCGCGAGCCCTTGAGGTAGAGCTTCTCGCCCTCGCGGCGGCATTGCTTGCACTGTGCTCCGGTGTCGCGGGCCATCGCTAGAGCCTCCTGCGCTTACGCGGACGGCAGCCGTTGTGAGCCTGCGGTGTCACGTCGCGCACGCCGACGACCTCGAGGCCGGTGGCCTGCAGCGAGCGGATCGCCGTCTCTCGTCCCGAGCCGGGACCCTTGACAAATACCTCGACCTTGGCCAGGCCGTGCTCCATGCCCTTGCGTGCAGCGGACTCGGCGGTGACCTGCGCCGCGAACGGCGTGGACTTACGCGACCCCTTGAAGCCGACGGTACCGGCCGACTCCCAGGCGATTACGTTGCCGGAGCGGTCGGTGATGGTGACGATCGTATTGTTGAACGTGCTCTTGATGTGGGCCTGCCCGAAGGGCACGTTCTTTTTAACTTTGCGGCGGCCTGAGCGGCCTTTGGGCTTAGCTTCAGCCATGTATTACTTGGAAACCTTTTTCTTGTTCGTGATCTGAGCACGACGGGGACCCTTGCGGGTGCGCGCATTGGTCTTGGTGCGCTGGCCGTTGACCGGTAGCCCGCGACGATGGCGCAGTCCCCGGTATGTACCGATTTCCATCAGACGCTTGGTGTCCTGTGAGCGCTCGCGCCGAAGGTCTCCCTCGACGGTCAGCTCGTCATCGATCAGGTCACGAAGCTTGATGACTTCGTCTTCGGTCAGGTCTTTGATGTAGGTGTTGCGATCAATCTTGAGCTTGTCAAGTAGTTTCTGCGACGTCGACTGGCCGATGCCAAAGACGTAGGTCAGGCCGATTTCGGCCCGCTTGTTGAGCGGAAGGTTGACACCGGCGATACGCGCCATATCTCAGCCCTGACGCTGCTTGTGACGACGGTTCTGGCAGATCACGAGCACAGTGCCGCGGCGCCGGATTACACGGCACTTTTCACAAATTGGCTTGACTGATGCTCGAACCTTCACAGTTCCGCTTTCACGGGAGGATTACGGGATTCCCACTGATTGATCACAAATGGACAGCAAGAAAGCGCGTCACGGCCATGAACAACTTCCAACGGCGACCGCTGGGGAGTCCATTTCGAGGGCCCTGATGCGCGACGCACGATACTAGCACGGCCGATCGACTGCGCGGGATTCCGCAAGCAACCGCGTGGCCGGCCAAACCGTGCCGCGGCTCGCGTGGTCGCATCGTGTCACGAGCTACTCGTGCCAGGGTGTCAGCACGCGCGGGCCGTCCGCCGTAATCGCCACGGTGAACTCGAAGTGCGCCGTGAGCGATCCGTCAGCAGAATACACGGCCCACCCGTCGTCGCCCATCCTAATCGCCGGCCCGCCGACGTTCACCATCGGCTCGATCGCGATCACCATACCGGGCTTGAGTTCCGGCCCGGTGCCCGGCGCACCGTAGTTGGGAACCTGCGGCTCTTCGTGCATCTGGCGGCCGACGCCGTGTCCGATCAGCTCGCGGATGACTGAAAATCCGGCCGCTTCGACCCGCTCCTGCACCGCGTGCGAGACATCGCCGAGACGGTTTCCCGGCTGACACTGCTCGATCGCGTCGAACAAGGACTGTTTGGTTGTTTCGAGCAAACTCGACGCGACAGCGCCGGGTTCGCCACCGACCGCGACGGTGACCGCCGCGTCGCTGACCCAGCCGTCGAGCGTGACACCGATGTCGATCGAGATCAGGTCGCCCTTGACCAGTTTCCGCGGGCCGGGAATGCCGTGAACGACCATGTCGTTGACCGACGCGCAGATCGATCCCGGAAATCCTTTATAGCCCTTGAACGACGGAACGCCCCCTTGGGAGCGGATGAACTTCTCGACCGCCGAGTCAATCTCGGCCGTGGTCACGCCGGGGCGCGCCTTCGACACGGCCAGCCGAAGCGCCTGGGTCTGCACCCTCCCCGACGCCGCCATCTGCTCGATCTGATCCGGGGTCTTGAGATTGATCACGCCTGCGCGGTACATGCCTCTGCAGGATACTCGCGCCGGACTCGTACCGAGGCCTTACAGCGTGTCTTCCATGCGCAGCGTCGCGATCAAGGCGCGGATGTGACGATAAACCTCGTCGGCGTCGCGAGTGCCGTCGACCCGGCGCAGCAGCGCGCCGTTGGGACCGGAGTCGCCGTCGTAAAAGCCGACGACCGGCGCGGTCTGGTCGTGGTAAACCTTGAGCCGGTTGGCGATCGTCTCGGGTTTGTCGTCGTCGCGCTGGATCAGCTTGGAGCCGTCGACATCGCAGACGCCATCGTGTTTGGGCGGATCGAACTCGATGTGGAAGGTGTGGCCGTTCTTTGTGCAGACACGGCGGCCCGAGAGACGGTCGATCAGCTGATCGTCGGGGACCTCGACGAGAATCACGGCGGTGAGCTTGCGGCCGGCCCGTTGCATCGCGCCGTCGAGCGCCGCGGCCTGGGTGACGGTCCGCGGGAATCCGTCGAGAATGAAGCCGTCGGCGGCGTCGGGCTGCCGTAGGCGGTCCATGATCAGGTCGACGATCAGGTCGTCGGGCAACAGGTCGCCGCGGTCCATGTACTGCTTGGCCTTCGCGCCGAGCTCGGTGCCGTCGGCGACGTTGGCGCGCAGAATGTCGCCGGTCGCGATGAACGGCAGCGCGAAATCCTCGACCAGCCGGCCGGCCTGCGTGCCCTTGCCGGCTCCCGGAGGACCGACGAAGACGAGGTTGAGTTCTGCTGGCATGGTGTGCTTGAGAAAAGTCGTTCGGCGTCGCGACGCAACGGCCTCGCCGCGCCCGGCGGCATGGCGGATCAGACTAACACGCGGTTCCCGGCCTTCAGGGGCGCCGGAACGGGTGCCGCAGTCGCGCCAGCCCGTCGAACAGCTTGTTCAGCCGCTGCAACGGCACCTCGTGCCTGATCGCGAAGCCGTGGACCTCCTTGAGTCGCTGGTCAAGCTCGCCGGCCAGCAGCTGTAGGTCGTACACGCGCTGACGAAGCTCCTTGGCCAGCGCGAGCGTGTCGCGATCGACCGGGGTGATCGCCGCCGCGAGATGAGCCAGTTCGATCCGGTCGGCGTCGAGCGCCTCGCGAACGAACTTGTCGCGCACCATCGCTTCGTTGGCGGCGACCGCGTCGAGGTCCGCGACCGAGTTGGTGTCTTGTGTGCCGCTCGTCGATGCCGATCGATGCCGGTACTGGGCAAGCGAGGTCTCGATCACCGAGATTTGGTGGTCGCGCAGAATCCGGATCACCATGTCCCAGTCGCCGGTCAGCGTGTAGCGCTCGTCAAATCCGCCGAGCGCGTCATAGACCGATCGGCGAAACAGGAATGAGATCGGCGGGAATGGATTCGCCGCAAGCACGTCGGCCGGAGTCAAGTACGTGAGATTGGGATTGTGCGGACGTCGCTCGAGTTGCTTGATCGAGCCGTCGGCCTCGATGCTCTCGAGTACGTAGTCGCTGCGTGCCGCAACCCCGGCGACATCGTCGTCGGACTCGTCGAGCCGCGCGATCGTTCGCCGCAGGAACTCCGGGTCCCAGGTGTCGTCGTCATCGTGGACGTTGACGTAGCGGCTGGCGGGCGCCGCGCGCACCGCCTCGTTTGTCGCCGCCTCCATCGCCAGGTGTTCGGGGGCGTGCGTAACGGTAATCCGGCCCGCGAAACGATCCGCAAACTCGGCGACGAGAGCGTCGACGCTCGCGGCATCGCCGCCGTTGTTAAGCAGCGAGAGATGCCAGTCCGGCGAGCTTTGCGCAAGCACGTCGAGCAGCGCGCGCCGTAACAGCGACGGCCGGCTTCGCGTACGCATCGCAATCGCGACCGCGGGCATTGCGCTGTCCGATGATCGAGTCACGCAGGCCACTCGCGCGCTGACGGCGGGGCTGAAACTAGCTGGCTTTCTCGCGACGTCGTGGCTGAAACGTTGCGAAAAGGCCCACTAGTTGAGGAATCCCTCGTAATTTCGCATCTGCAACTGTGCTTCGAGCTGTTTCATCGTGTCGAGCGCGACACCCACAGTGATCAGCACCGATGTGCCACCGAAAAAGAACGACGAACCAGTCTGGGCGATCAGAATCATCGGTAACGCCGCGACACCGGCGAGGTACAGCGCGCCCGGAAAGGTCAGCCGCGCGAGGATGCGGTCGAGGTACTCGGCCGTCGGCAGGCCCGGGCGCACGCCGGGTATGAACCCGCCGTACTTCTTGAGGTTGTCGGCCTGTTCGCGCGGGTTGAAAGTCACGGCCGTGTAGAAGTACGTGAACATGATGATGAACAGCACTTCACCGACCACGTACGCCGTGCCGTTGGGATTGAAGAAGTTCGAGAAGCTCGTCGACCAACTGGTGTTGAGCAGCGTTCCGAGCGTTGGCGGAAAGGCCATGATCGAGGCGGCGAAGATGATCGGGATCACGCCGGCCATGTTCACGCGCAGCGGAAGATACGTGGAGCCGCCTTGAGTCATGCGCCGGCCGACCTGGCGCTTGGCGTATTGCACCGGAATACGCCGCTGCCCTTCTTGGATGAATACAACGGCGACGATCACGCCGAGAGCGATGAACGGCATCATCAACTTGAAGATCTGATCGTTGCTGTTCCACCAGGCCGAGATTCCGCCCGGTAGACCCGAGACGATCGAAGCGAAGATCAGCAACGAGATGCCGTTGCCGATGCCCCGCTGTGTGATCAGCTCGCCGATCCACATCAGCAGTACGGTGCCGGCGGTAAGGCATGTGGCGATCAGGATCAGGTTGCCCGGCGACGTGTCGCTGATGATGCCGGTCTCACCGCCCTGCGCGCGAAACAGCGCGACGTAGCCGATCGACTGTCCGGCGGCGAGGAAGACGGTCAGGTAACGCGTGTACTGGGTGATCTTTTGCTGGCCGACCTCACCTTCGCGAGCAAGCTGCTCCAGGGTCGGTGATACGACGGTCATCAGCTGCAGGATGATCGAGGCCGTGATGTACGGCATGATGCCGAGCGCGAAGATCGAGAGACGCGACAGACTGCCGCCGGAGAAAAGGTTCAAGAAGCCGAGGATGTTGCCGCTGTCGAACTGATTCTGAAAGTCGTCGAGCGCCTGAACATCGACGCCCGGTGAGGGGATATACGCGCCGATGCGGTAGATCAGCAGCATCGCTGCCGCGAAGCCGATCTTACGCCGGATCTCCGGTGTGCGGAGTGAGCTTGTGAGTGTCTGCAACATCGACCAACGCCCTCCCCTAGCTGCCGATCACCTTGCAGGATCCGCCTACCGCCTCGATCTTGCGCTGGGCTTCGGAAGAGAACTTGGCGGCCGTGACGTCAAGCTTTTTGGTCAACTCGCCACGTCCGAGAATCTTGACCGGAATGCCCTTGCGAGTGGCGAGACCCTTGGCGGCCAGTGTTTCGGGGGTGACCGTGTCGCCGGCGTCGAAGCGCGCATCGAGGTCGTCGAGGTTGACCGGCTGGGTATGGGTGCGAAACGGCTCAAGCGGCATCGACGTCTTCTTCGTCGGCCCACGGAGCTTGCGCATGCGCATGTGCACGGGGGTCTGGCCGCCTTCGTAGGCCGGTCCGGGCTTGCCGCCCGAACGCGAACCCTGGCCTTTGTGGCCGCGGCCGGACGTCTTGCCGGTGCCCGACCCGTGACCACGGCCGACGCGCTTGCGTGTCTTCTGCCGCTGCGGGGTGGACCCGAGGTTGTGCAGGCCGGTCGCCGTCTCGGCGCCCTTGTCCTCGTTGTTTTTTGACGTTTCTGCCATTGGGTTACTCCTCGACGACGATCAAGTGTCGGACGCGGTGAATCATGCCACGTAGCTGAGGTGAATCCGGCCGTTCGACGGACTTGTTGATCTTGCCGAGGCCGAGAGACTGGAGCGTCTCGCGCTGGGCGCGATTGGTGCCGTTGGCCGACTTGACTTGCTTGATCGTCAGTTTGGCACTCATGAACTCGACTCTCCCGGGCGAGCCGACGAGGTGCCGGACGATCCTTCATCGGGCGTCTCGGCGACGGCGGGCGGCTCATCGAGCCCGGATGCCGAGTCAGACGGGGCATCCTCGGCTGGATCCGGCGGCGAGGCCGCGGCGGCACCGGCCGGCACGGAAGACGCCGCCTCGGGCGCCGGCTCGATCGGTGAGTCCACGGTTACGGGAGGCACGGGCGCCGAAGC